>CAZXLM010000025.1:0-17691 GCA_964642055.1 uncultured Acutalibacter sp.
CCCGCCCAGTATTTCTACTACGCCGGCGGCGTCCCCCGCATTATGGAGGAGATCAGGTCCATGCTCCATCTGGGCGTTATGACTGTCACGGGGAAAAGCCTGGGAGAAAATCTGGAAAGCTTAAAGAAAAACGGCTACTATGAGCACTGTGATGAGCTCTTGCAAAAGACCGGCTTGCAGCGTACCGACATTATCCGTACCTTTGACGATCCCATCAGCGCAAACGGCGCAGTGGCGGTATTGAAGGGGAATCTCGCGCCGGAAGGAAGCGTTGTAAAGCACAGCGCCGTGCCGAAGGAAATGCGCCGCGCTGTTTTGCGGGCCCGGCCCTTCGACTGTGAGGAAGACGCCATCGCCGCCATCTTAAACCACGATATCCGCCCCGGGGACGGGGTGATCATTCGCTATGAAGGCCCCAAGGGAAGCGGCATGCCGGAAATGTTCTACACCACGGAAGCCATTTCCTCCGATCAGGATCTATCTGCTTCCATCGCTTTGATCACAGATGGAAGATTTTCGGGAGCAAGCCGCGGCCCCGCCATCGGACACGTCTCTCCCGAAGCGGCGGAAGGCGGTCCTATTGCCCTGGTAGAGGAAGGCGACCTGATCGAGATCGACATTCCCGCCCGGGTGCTGCGTATCTGCGGCGTCAAGGGAGAGCGAAAGAGCGACGCGGAGATCGGGGAAATACTCAGGCAGCGCCGGACAGACTGGAAGCCCCGCCCCTCCCGGTACACCACCGGCGTGCTGGGAAGCTTTACCCGCTCCCGGCGCCGGGAGCGCGAAAATACCTGACGGCACCGGGGATCATACTGTTCCTCATTTTGGAAACACAGCTTTCCCTTGAAAAAGTCAAAGGTATGTACTATAATGGGACTAATATGGGAAGATTTACGTTGACCGTGAGGAAGGTGCGAAATGATAGGAACGGACATTGCCATTGATCTTGGCACTTCAAAATTCAAGATTTATCTGGACGGCAAGGGCATCGTTTTGAGCGAGCCGTCTATTATCGCCGTGGATAATTACACCGATGAGGTGATCGCCATCGGCTCCGAGGCTTACGAAATGCTGGGCCGCACATCGGACCGCATCACTGTGGCCAGACCTTTGAGCAACGGCGTTATCTCCGATCTATCCATGGCCGAGCATCTCATCAGCTACTATTTGAAAAAAATCAGCAGCAGCCGGGTGTTCATGCCCCGGGTGGTGGTCAGCGTCCCCTGCGGCCTGACCGAAGTGGAAAAGCGCGCGGTCGTAGACGCTATCAGCGCCGCAGGCGTGCGGAAAGTCTGCCTGATCGAAGAACCGGTGGCCGCCGCCATCGGCGCCGGCGTGGATATCGCTATTCCCCACGGCACCATGATCGTGGATATTGGCCAAGGCACCACAGACATGGCGGTCATATCCTTAAACGGAATTGCCATCGCCAATTCCATTCATATCGCAGGAGACGACTTCAATGACGCCATCATCAAGTATGTGCGAAGGAAATTCAATCTTGTGATCGGAGACAGGACGGCGGAGGAAGCGAAAATCGCCATCGGCTGCGCTTATCCCAGGAAGAAGCTGCTGACCTTCACCCTGAAGGGTCGCAACGCCATGAACGGCCTGCCGGAAACAACGGTAATGAATTCCGATGAAATGATCGAAGCGCTGATCGAACCGGCCATCGCCATTATCAAGACGGTCCAGTCTACCCTGGAAGAGACCCCGCCAGAGCTGCTGGCGGACATCTTCACCGACGGCATCTATCTTACCGGCGGTTCCGCCAACCTGTACGGCTTCTCCACTCTGCTCTCCAAAAAGACAAAGATCCCGGTAGTCACCATTGAAAACCCGGAAGAATGCGTGGTGCTAGGGGCCGGGAAAGCCATTAAATACATCGACAAGATCGACGGACACAGCCGTGGAAAGATGAACCCGCTGGTGGCGTACACCTGAGATACGCAGCCTGCGCGTCAAAAAACATACCAAAAGGGAAGTCCCTACGGGATCTGCCTGCAAAAACACCGCCCGCCGGAAAACGTTTTCCGGCGGGCGGTGTTTTATTAGGGAACGGATAGGCAAAGGAAGCCTCTCCTGAGAGGGGTAATGTATCCCGGCGGCGCACGTCCATCACTGGCCGGAGCGGCAGCAGAGACGGGGGGACCACCGCCAAGCGTTGGAGGGGTTATCTGGAAATGCGGAAACCTTGAATAAATGCTTGCTCCACGACCTCTCAGTCACGGCAAAGCCGTGCCAGCTCCCCTTTCAGGGGAGCCAAAGGCGAAGCCCTTTTCTAACAACTAACAACTCACGACTAACGGCTACTCCGCTAAAAATCGGCCAAGCCCTGTATACCGGCGGGTTTTCCGGTCGTTTTCGATCATGGCCTCCAGGGTTTCCTGCCGTCCTACCAAAATCAGCAAGTGCTTTGCACGGGTAACGCCCGTATACAGCAGATTGCGGTAGCAGAGCTGCATAGGCGGACGAAGCACTGGGATCACCACAGCGGTGAACTCATTGCCCTGGCTTTTGTGCACCGTCACCGCATAGGCGGGCTCCAGCTCGTTTCCGGCCCGTTCGAAATCGTACAACACGTCCTTATCATCGATCCGCACATGGAGCGCGCCGCCGGGCCTGTCTATCTCCGTGATGATCCCCATGTCGCCGTTGAACACACCCTCGCCGCTGGTATCGTCCTCCCGGGTCCAGGGCAGGTCGTAATCGTTGCGGATCTGCATGACCTTGTCCCCCATGCGGAACAGGGCTCCGTTGATCTTTATCTCCGGCTTTCCCTTTTCAAAGGGGTTGACCGCCTCCCGCAGGAGCTTGTTGAGCTCCACGGTGCCAAGCTCCCCCTTCCGCCCCGGACAAAGCACCTGGATATCCGTCACAGGAGAATAGCCGTAGCTTTTCGGCAGCCGCCGGGAGCACAGGGACACGATGAGCTTTGCCGTCTCCGCCGGCTCCTGCTGGGGCAGGAAAAAGAAATCGCTGTCCTTCCGCCGCAGCTCCGGCAGCTTGCCGTCCACGATGCGGTGAGCGCTCAAGACGATCAGGCTTTCCATGGACTGCCGGAATATCTCCCGAAGCTGTACGGTGGGAAACAGCGCGGAGGAGATCAGGTCGCCCAGCACATTGCCGGCGCCCACGGAGGGAAGCTGGTCGCTGTCCCCTACCAGAATCAGGCGGCAGGACAGGGGGAGCGCTCGCAGCACGCTTTCAAACACATAGGAATCCACCATGGAAAGCTCGTCGATCACAAGACAGTCGCAGTCCAGAGGGTTCCGCTCGTTCCGAGTGAAAACCGGGTTATCATGCTCGTCCCAGTCCACTTGCAGCAGCCGATGAATGGTTTTCGCTTCTTCGCCGGTCAACTCGCTCATGCGCTTTGCCGCCCGGCCCGTGGGCGCCGCCAAAAACACCCGCTCCCCCGAACGCTTCAAAATGTGGATAATGGCGTTCAAAGTGGTAGTTTTTCCGGTGCCGGGGCCGCCGGTGAGGATCAAGATCCCCTGATTCAGCGCCGCGCGTATAGCCTCCTTCTGCTTTTCCGCGTACTGGATCCCCCGGCTTTCCTCAATGGCCCGTATTTCGATATCCGCCCCGCCCACAGGGTTTGGCGGCGTTTGCAGCATGGACCTCATGCGGGCGGCGATATACCGCTCGGAGGCGTCCTGCTTTTGGAGAAAAATGAAGTCCCTTCCCTCAAAGTTTTCGCACACCAGCTGAAAATTCCAACAGAGAGCATGCACGGCGTCCTGCACAGCTTCCAGCTCTACGCCCAGCATACGGGCCGCTGCCGGGCACAGCTTGTCCGCCGGCAGGCAGGTGTGGCCGTTATCCAGATTGTGCCGCAGAACATACAGCACGCCGGCCTGCACCCGCCCGGAATCGTCCCTGGGCATTTCCATGGATTCCGCAATGGAATCAGCTATATCGAAACTGATGTCCAAACCCTCGCCACACAGGCAGTAGGGGTCCTCCTGGATACAACTGACGGACCCCTCCCCATATTCTTTCCACACCAGCACCGTTTCCTCGGGCCGCACACCGTAAGCGCCCAAAAATGCCATGAGCTCCCGAATGCCATAGACCCGCTTCAGTTCCGCGCTGATCTCCTTCGCCTTTTCCAAGGTGATACCCTTGATCTGGGCCAGCCGTTCCGGCTCGTTTTCAATCACCGTCAGAGCCTGCACGCCGAAGGTGTCGATGATCCGCCGGGCCGTAGCAGAGCCAACGCCCTTTACCGCGCCGGAGGACAGGTATTTCAGCATGGCGGCAGTGGTCGCGGGCCGGGCCCGCTCAAAGGTATCCGCCTTGAACTGATCCCCAAAGGAGGGGTGGCTGCTCCAGGTGCCGTACACATGAAGCTCCTCGCCCTCGCTGACGAAGGGGAACGCCCCCACTACGGTGACAAGTTCGTCCCCGGCGGCCATTTCCAGCACGGTATATTGATTTTTATCATTGTGGTACACCACATGCTCCACTGTGCCGCTTAATTCCAACAGTCCGCTTTCCGCCAAAATTTCTCTATCCTTTCAGGGTTTCTGAATCATATTCGTCCTTTTCCATACAATCATACACCAAATCCCCGATTTTGGAAACCCTCAAATAGGGATACCGCAGCATCAAAAATCGGCAGATACGGTCGATCTCCGGGTCTTCGCTTTTGTTGACGCAGACGATCCGGCAGGAGCCCTTTAAATCCAGCCACCGTATCCGCTCCGCTGCCGCCCGCACTGTGCATTCGCAGTCTTCCGCGTTTTTGGGGGCTACCACAAGGGAAAAGTCCGTTCTGGTCAGGGGACCGGTCCACCAGAATACCAGCAACCTTATAAGCTCCGAGGCCCCCAGGATCATCAGCACAACGCAGATTACGCATACCGCTATGTTCAAAAGAATCCACCTCCTGTGCTTTATCCTATGCGAAAAAAAGCCCTTCGGTGATTCCTGAAAAGCACCTGCCGGTTCCGCGCAAAAGCCGGACTTTTCCATGATCTGGGAAAGTCCGGCTTAAAGCTCTCCTATTACTGCACAGCCTTTTGCAGCGCCTGCACCCGGTCGGTGTTCTCCCAGGGCGCGTTCAGGTCCTCCCGGCCCATATGCCCGTATGCTGCCAGGGGACGGTACTTGACATGGCGCAGGCCAAGTTCTTTGATAATGGCCATGGGCCGCAGGTCAAACGTCTTCTGTACGGCCTCCGCCAGCTTTTCGTCGCTGACCTTCCCTGTCCCGAAGGAGTCCACCATCACCGATACGGGGTGTGCCACGCCGATAGCGTAGGCAATCTGCACCTCGCAGCGGTCGGCAAGTCCTGCCGCCACCAGATTTTTGGCGACCCAGCGGGCGGCGTAAGCGGCGGAACGGTCCACCTTGGTGGGATCCTTTCCGGAAAAGGCGCCGCCGCCGTGGCGTCCATAGCCGCCATAGGTATCCACAATGATCTTTCTGCCGGTCAGGCCGCTGTCTCCCACCGGGCCGCCCACCACAAAGCGTCCGGTGGGATTGATGTAGATTTTTGTGTTCCTGTCGACCAGTCCGGCTGGGACAATGGGCTTTATCACGTATTTTATTAGGTCCTTTTTCAGCTTATCCAGCTTTACATCTTCATCGTGCTGGGCGGAAATGACGATGGCGTCCACCCGCTTGATCTCATCGCCGTCGTATTCCACCGTGACCATGGTTTTCCCATCAGGGCGCAGATAGCCCAGCGTGCCGTCCTTCCGCACGGCGGCCAGCTGCTTTGCCAGCTTGTGGGAAAGAGAAACGGCCATGGGCATATATTCCTCCGTCTCGTTGCAGGCGTAGCCGAACATCATACCCTGATCCCCGGCGCCCACCAGGCTGTTCTCGTCCTTCTCCCCGTTTTTTGCTTCAAAGGATTCATTGACGCCCATGGCGATATCGGGGGACTGGCTGTCGATGGAGGTGAGCACCGCGCAGGTGTTGCCGTCAAATCCGTACTTCGGATCGTCGTAGCCGATATCCTTTACCACCTCGCGGACGATGGCCGGGATATCCGCGTAGCACTCGGTGGTGATCTCCCCCATGACGTGGATCACACCGGTGGTGGCGGTGACCTCACAGGCCACATGGGCGTTTTCGTCCTGTTCCAGAATAGCGTCCAGCACCGCGTCGGCGATCTGGTCGCAGACCTTGTCGGGATGCCCTTCTGTAACGGATTCGGAAGTAAAAAGTTTCATTTTGCAACGTCCTCTCTAAAAATACTGGATCACAGAATTTCCCCTGTTTTCAAGAAAAAAACGGGCCGCTCGAAAAACGAGGGCCCGTATTTGCCTCATCTTTCGGAATCGTCCAAACGGACTCCGCAGGAATTAGCACCTTGCCGAAGGAATTCTCTGAATTCCTTTTGTGCAGGTTGCCGGGCATCACAGGGCCTGTCCCTCCGCCGCTCTTGATAAGGAGATATTCTGTTTTCTGGGTCTTATTATACAGAGGGCAGCCCCGTTTGTCAACCATACAAAAGTCCGGTTTTGTCCTAAAATGGGAGATCCCGCCGCAAGCATGCTCCTCTCTCTGGGCTTCTAGCTCCAAAGGTTCCCCTCGCTGCTATAAGCCGCGCTCCAGGATCCGTCCAAAAAGCGCAGCAGCTCGTCTCTGGAAACCGTTCCGTCCAAAAATTCCCGCAGCTTCTTCTCCGTCTCTTTCCGGCAGCCGGGATACGCCTGATACATCGCCGGCGGAGAAGCGTACTGATACCAATTGGCATGGTCCGCCATATTGAGCTCCGCCGCCAGGGGCCCTTCCTCCAGTGTTTCCTCCATGTCGGCCGCTTCCAGATGAATGGGCAGCGTGCCGCAGACTGCGGCATAATGGGTGTTGTTGTCGGCGTTCGATAAAAACATCAAAAAATGGACGGCGATCCCCTGCTCTTCTGCTTTGGAAGAGATCCCCCAGCCGGAAAAGGATTTCGGGGAAACCACGGCCGTGCCGCTTAACCCCCGCGGGAACGCTTCCGCCGTCCAGGAGCCATCCGGCATGGTTTTTTCTAAAATGGGGATCGCCGTGCGGTCCGCCAGCAGCATACCCGCTTTTCCCTCTTGAAACGCTTGGATCGCCTGATCTTGGGTCCAGTCCAGCGTCTCTTCCAAAGCGGCGTTTTTCATGACTCTTTCAAACTGGTCTGCGCCCAGGGCCGCTCTTTCCAGAGAAAAGACGGTCTTCCCTTCCCCGCCGGGGGCAAAATACGCCGCGCCGGAATCCGCGATTCTGCTCATGGCGGCAGCGCTCCACACCATGGCATCGAAATAGTCCACCAGCCGGTCCTTCCCTGCAAAGGCCAGTCCTCCCCTGTCCCCCAGCAGCTCTCCCGCACCCGGTATCCATTTGCCTTCCTCTTCCTCCGTGCGGCCGCCGATCTGGTCCCAGGTGCGGTACCAGGCCTGATCGGTCTCCCTGCCCTCGTTGTATTCTTCAAACCAGTCCGACCGGTAATATAATATGTCCTGAGAAATGTCGTTTGGAAGCAGATAGGCGTGCTTTTCACCCATGGAGCCCGCTGCGGAACGGGCCGCCTGAGACAGCGTAGCCGCTTCTTCCCAGACTTCCAGATAGGGATAAAAGTCCATAAGCAGTCCCTCACGCACCAGGGCGGGCTGTTCCTTGCTGTCGATTTCCGCAAGGTCTATTTCTCCGGCTCGCAGCGCTTCCTCTATTTTCTCCGGAGAATCAAAGGAACGCACCTCGATCACCGTATGGGAGAAATCCGCTTCATATTTTCGGACGATCTCCCGCAGCACACCGGTGCGCTCTTTGGAAAGTTCAAGCTCCCCCAAAACCAGCTTGGCTTCCCGCCCATCGTTTTGCAGGCTTACCGAAGGTCCGGCAGAAACCTCCTCTTCCTCGGCGCACCCCGACAGGACGCCTGCAAAAAGTATCGCTGCCAAAGCCAAGGCCGTTCCTTTTCTGAATCTCATATAAAACCATTCCCCTTATAATTCTCGTTTATCGTTTTTCCAGTCGGGCTGCAAATTTTCTGACCCGCGCCGCTTCCTTCCCAGACTGGTGCAGCGTTTCACTGCATATTCTGCTTTTCCGTTCAGTTTATTATAGCCGGATAAGCCTGAAAAAACAAGGGCTTCCCAAAAGGGAAGCCTCAGTTTCGGTTTTCAGTGGTCTCACACCCGGACGATATAGTCCGCCTTGCGTGGTTTTGGCTGAGGCGCAGGTTTGCTCCCATAGCCCAGAGCCAGAGAGCCAACGCCCCGAAGGTTCTCGGGAAGTCCCCACTTTTTCAGCAGCGCCCGGCCTTCCGGCAGTTCAAACATCTCGTGTTCTCCGTGGATCCAGCAGGAATCCACCCCCAGAGCGTGAGCCGCCTGCATCATGGTGTTGAGCACGCAGGAGCCGTCCTCTACGCAGGTGCCTCTGGCAGGATCGGCCAGCACCAGCAGGATCACCGGCGCGCCGTAATAGGGATCTCCATTGCCGCCCCGTGCCTTACAGTTCAGCTCCTGTACGGCCCGGCGGTTTTCCGGGGTCTGCACCGCCACGATCACGGGAGACTGAAGTCCCATTCCCGTAGGGGCATAGGTACCGGCCTCTAAAATGGCGTCCAGCTTTTCCTGCTCCACCTGTTCCGATTTATAAGCCCGCACGCTCCGGCGGGTCTTGAGCAGCTCCAGCATTTCATTTCCTTCTTTGTTTTCCATAGCGATCTCCTTTCACTGCGTGTTCTATAAAAGTTTTTTCCGCTCCAAACAATCCCTCCGGCACGGCTTACGCCGCGCCACCATTCTCGCCTGCCGGCCCGGTCGGTTCGCGTCAACGCCCCACTGGGGCGCGCTCACCCTTTGCACAAGGGAGGCTGTTTGCTCCGCCTTTCTACGGCTTATCTCTGCTTTGGCCAGAAATACAGTCCGTAGAACAGCAGGCACAAGGAAATCAAAATTGCGCTGGCCGCCGTGCCGATAGCCAATGAAGTGTGGTTCAGCGGACCTGCCACCATGCTGATCAAAATCGCCAGGCCGTCTGCCAGAAGCAGCAGCTTATAGAGTCTTCGTTCTGTTTCCGTCATTGCCTTTTCCTCCCATTCTCTTATACCGCCGAATACAGCCGGGCTTTTCTTTTCTCAATTATAGCTCTCCGACAGCGCGTTTGCAAGGGCCGCCAGCTGTTCCAGCGTCAGCTGCTCAGCCCGGCTGTTTTTCGCCGCGCCGACAGCTTCCAGGGCGTTTTCCACCTGGGCCTTGCCTGCCAGGCCGGAAGCCGCTATGGAATTGGCGGCCGTTTTCCTTCTCTGGGCAAAGGCAGAACGCACTGTTTTGAAAAAAATTTCCTCGTCCGCAACCCGGACCGGCGGCTCCTTACACAGATTCAGGCGGATCACGGCCGAATCCACATTGGGCGGCGGCAGGAAACTGCCCCTGCTCACCTGAAACAGCAGCTCCGGCAGGCTGTGGTACCACACGGAAGCGCTGACTGCCCCACATTCCCGTTGACCGGGCCGGGCGCATATCCGCGTTGCTGCTTCCTTCTGCACCATCACCGTCATGCTTTTCAGGGGAAGACCGCTTTCCAGCAGGCGCATGACCACCGGCGAGGTGATATAGTAAGGCAGGTTGGCGCAGACGCACACTTCTTTTCCGTCAAACTTTTCTTTGATAAGCGCCTTCAGGTCCACCTTTAACGCATCGCCCTCTACCAGCTCCACATTGGAACAGCCTGCCAAGGTCTCCTCCAGTACGGGAAAGAGGCGGCGGTCCAGCTCGATGGCCACCACCTTTTCCGCTACCTGCGCAAGCTCCCAAGTCAGGGTCCCGATGCCGGGACCGATTTCGATAACGCCCGTATGCCTGTCCGCGCCGCATTCCGCCGCCATTCTGGGGCACACAGAGGGATTGATGAGAAAATTCTGCCCCAGCGCCTTGGAAAACCTGAAATCGTGCCGGGCCAGCACGTCCCGGACATAGGACAGATCCGTCAGCTTACTCATAAGGCCGTTCCCCTTCCGTTACCTGATACAGCACGCGCACACCGTCATCGTACACCTTTGGATACCGGGCCGCGATGGCTGCCTCGTCCACCTGATAGGAAGATCGCTCAAAATCGCTGACCAGGATATAGTCCACCTGAAATTCCTGAAACCAGCTTTGGGATCCGCCGGGCTTTTCATACATTTCCCGGACAGCATACTCGCTTTTTGTGAAGGGCAGGCCGTGAAAGTAGAGATAAGCCGACGAACCGCACACGACATTCCTCCCTGCAAGAGAGCATATCTCGTTGTTGTGCCGGGTATCAGTGAGGATCACAGCGTCCGGCGCCGTGTTTTCCTCCACATAGCCGCACAGGGCGATAGCGCCTTCCCCGAACAACTCGTATTTTGCCACAGCTTCCCGGGCCATAGTCAGCACCGCTGAGCACATGCACACGGCGAGAGCCGCAGCAGCGGCGGCGTCCCGCACAGGCCGCCGCCTGATCTTTTCCAGCGCGCGGACAAGAAACTCCGCCGCCGCGCAGCAGAGAAAGGCAAAAGCTGCGTAAAGCAGCTTGTTGTTGTCATAATTGTTGGGCTGAAATTCCACCAGCTCCGCCAGAAGCCAGATCAGAAGGGCGGGGGCATATTTCCCGAAGTTTCTGTTTTTTGCCGTCAGCAGTCCCAGCAGGGCAAAAACCGCCGTAAGCCCTATATTTTTCAGGTAGAACCAGAGATAGCCGTCTTCCTGTTCACAAATGACCCAGCCGAAATGTCCCCGGAGCATACCGTTTTCCCCCACCTGCCGGAAGGTCCAGTAGCAGAGCTGGGGCAGCGCCAGAACGCAGGCTGTCAAAAGCAGGACTCCCCAGGTTTCCGCTACCGCCCTCCAGCCGGAAAGCCGGGCGTTTTTCCACAGCAGCCAGCCCAGCAAAACGACATACACCGCCGCCAGGCCGCAGACTACCCACAACAGAAAATCCTGCCGGTCCAAACGGCCTAAAACAGGCAGAAGCAGGCTCATAGCCGGCAGCCCGAGCAGGATCAGGAGCTTGGCGATACCAGTTCCCAGGCTTTCCCGGGAACCCCCCTTCAGCAGGGATACCAGAAGCCAGGCCCCGCATGTCAGCGCCAGGGCCAGAAAAGAATGGGTGTGGATCATGGGTAGAAGCCCCGCCAGTACGCCGCCGTAAAGGAAATACCGCTTCTGTCCCTCAAAAGCAGCCCGATAAAGGAGATACAGTGCGGGAAACAGCACTGCCCAGCCAAAGAGCGTAGCCCTTTGAGGAAGCATCATATCCACGATCACATTGACCCAGCGGATATTCTTCTCGACCAGATTCGCAGGCGTCTGATAAAAACCGTAAAGCAGGTCTGAAAAGCTCTTTTCACCATTTAAAAAATATACGAAGCCGAAGCCCCCGTTAAAGAAGAAAAGGAGCCAGGCCAGCGCCGCCCTTTTCCTCCCGCTTTTTTCAGAAGATCCGTCCCCCAGCAGACGCGCGGCAAACAAGTAAAAGCCGAAAAAGACCTGGGTCCCTGCAAGGAGCATGGGCAGGAAATAAGCCCATTTCAGCGGCGCGCCCACCAGATACAGAGACGAGGAAACGCTGTCGCCCAAGAAGGGATAGGAAAGCCGGAAGCCGGGCAGCATGGAATAATCCGGCGGAAAATCCCCCTGCCGGGCAAGGCTGGTGATAAAGCTCAGGTGCATGCACATGTCCCCAAAAGTGGCTTGGCTGGAAAAGATCTTCCCGTCTTCAAACAGGAAGGACTTCCACACCAAGAAGCCGAAAAACAGGCATACAGCCATGACCAGCCACAGAAATTTCCGCCGTCGAAACGCGGAAAATGCCCCTGAAAAGCCAAAGATCCCTTGGGATTTTCTGAGCCAAAGGCACAGCCCGGCACACAGCGCCGCCAGAATCGCCGCGCATGCATGAGCGGCCAAAGAAAAGCCCAGAAAGAAGGCAAACAGGGCCGGGAACCAATGCAGCATCAAACTGCCGCAAACGCTTCCCAGCAGCAGCTTTGCGCCGCCGCTTTCCCCCGGCAGCGCAAGCCGAGCCACACAGAGACCGCAGACCTGAAAAAACAGCAGCATGGTTGCAGCCAGAATACCGCCGACGACGGCAGCCCCCTCCATAACCACCCTCCTTCCCCTTCAGATTTTCTATACTATACATAAGGCGCGGAATGCGCTCACTGCTTGGAGAAGCCTGAGCCGCTTTGCGGCTTTGTGCTCTTCCGTCAGAAAAAAAGCGCCTTACAGCTCAGAGGTTCTCTCCAATGATTGTGAAACGATCGTTTTAATCGCTTTGCGATTATTTTACTCTTTCCGCGCAAAAAAGTAAAGGAATCCCCCCGGTTGCCAGAATCGCCAAAATGTACTATAATGTCGTTGCAAAATTAAGAAGCGAGGGATTTTTATGGAAAAGCTGGAACGACGGGACAAAGTCAACTATTATCTGGATCTTGCGGAGACGGTTTCTCAGCGGTGTACCTGCCTGCGCAGGCATTACGGAGCCGTTATCGTCAAAGAAGACGAGGTCATTTCCACCGGTTATGTGGGTGCGCCCAGAGGCCGGAAAAACTGCTCCGATCTGGGCTACTGCCTGCGGGAGAAAATGGGTGTTCCCCGGGGAGAACGGTACGAACTATGCCGCAGCGTCCACGCCGAGGCAAACGCCATCATTTCCGCCTCCCGCCGGGACATGCTGGGCGCCACACTGTATCTGGTGGGCAAAGAGGTTGCTACCGGGGCTTATATCGAAAACGCTGTTTGCTGCTCCATGTGCAAGCGCATGGTCATCAACGCCGGGATCGAAAAGGTTATCGTTCGGGACGATAAGGAACACTACAGGGTCATCGACGTTGCCGACTGGGTGGCGGACGACGAATCTCTCCGGGGGGTTCTGGGCTATTGAGTATGGAGCCAAAACACAGCCACTTGAGATATGGCCTGCTGGATACCCTGCGGGGCCTGTGCGTGCTGAGCATGGCTGCCTTTCACGGGGTATACGATCTGGTAAATATCCTCGGCGTACCCATGACCTGGTTCCACGGCACACCGGGTTATCTCTGGCAGCAGAGCATTTGCTGGACCTTCATTCTTCTGTCCGGCCTGTGCTGGAACCTTTCCCGCCGCCACCTGTTCAGGGGACTTCTGCTGACGGCCTGCGGGGCCGCTGTCACGCTTGCGACCTGGCTCGTGATGCCCTCCGAACTGATTCTTTATGGCATTTTGACCCTTCTTGGACTTTCCGCCCTGCTTTTAAATCTGCTGCACACGCTGTTTCAAAAGCTCCACTGGGAGGTTTCCCCGCCGGTGGGCTTTGCGGTTTCGCTGCTCTTGTTTTTCCTGCTGAGGGAGGTTCCCGGCGGCTATCTGGGATTTGAAGGGCTGCGGTTTTTCGCGCTGCCCGCCGGACTGTACCGTTTTCCAGTCCTGGCCCCCCTGGGCTTTCCGCCGGCCGGCTTTTCTTCCAGCGATTATTTTCCGCTGATCCCTTGGTTTTTCCTGTACCTTGCCGGATACTTTCTGTGGAAGCTGCTTTCCCGGCAGAAAAAGGTCTTGGAGGCCCTGCAGCATCCGGGGCTTCGTCCCCTCTCCTTCGTGGGACGCCACAGCCTTTTGATCTATCTGCTGCATCAGCCGGTACTGCTGGGAATTTTCCTGCTGTTCCAGGCAATAGGAGGGTAATTTTCCTGTTCTCCGGTTCCCCGAATTGAGTTATTGCTATCGGTTGCTTAGAATAAGCTTTGCCTTGCTCTTTAGACTCCCCTTGTTTCAAAGGGGAGTCTTTTTCTTCTTTAATTCTTCACAAAGAACTGGTCGTACCAGACGATGAAGGTATAGAAGGACCATATCTTCTGCATATTCAGGGCTTTTCCGGACTTGTGGTCGTCCAGAAGCTTCATCAGCTCCCCTGTGACAAAAAACTTTTCCGCGATATCGCTTTGGAAAGCCGTCTTGACCTTGTTATAATACTTGTCCTGCCGCAACCAGTCGGATAAAGGCACTGGGAAGCCCAGCTTTTTTCGGGAAGCCGTGCGCTCAGGAAGCTGCTTTACAGCCGCGCCCCGCAGGGCTTTTTTGGTGGTTTCGGTTTCACAGTCCGCCCGGAAACGGGAAGGAATGCGGCAGGAAAGCTCCAGCATTTTTCGATCCAGGAAGGGCACCCTCAGTTCTAGGGAATTGGCCATGCTCATGCGGTCGGCTTTCAGAAGAATGTCATAGATCATCCAGGTGTGCATATCCACATATTGCAGCTGGGTGGGCTCGTCCAGGCTGGAAACTTCGTCAAAATAGCGCCTGCTGTATTCCTCCGGCAGCCTGGAGGTGATGGGGCGCTTCAAATATTTCTGGCGTTCCCGGCTGTCTGTGAACACATAATTGGCCCGCATGAACCGCTGCCAGGGTTCTTTTGCTCCCCGCACCAGGAAATGCTTGCCCTTAAATTCCGGCAGCACGCCTGCCACAGCCCCCGCCAGCTTTCTGATAGGTCGGGGCACCTTTCGGGTATATTCGGCGAAATGCCCGCCCTGCAAATACATGGGGTAGCCGCCGAACAGCTCGTCCGCACCCTCGCCGGAAAGCACTACTTTCACATAATTCCGGGCGTTTTTCGCCAGAAAATACAGGGGAATCTCAGAAGGATTGGGCAGGGGCTCGTCCATGTAATACTGTATCTCCGGCATGGCGTCGAAAAACTCATCGGCGGAAACCTTGTTGGAAATATTTGGAACGCCGATCTCCTGGGAAAATTCCTGGGCATAGGGCAGCTCGCTGTATTTTTCCTCCTCATAGCCCACGGAGAAGGTCTTCACCTTTTTGGTACCCTTCGCGATCTCGTTGACCACAAAGCTGGAATCCACCCCGGACGAGAGGAAGCAGCCCACTTCCACATCGCTGATCTGGTGCATGGCCACGGATTCAGAAAACTCCTTCTGGATCTCTCCCTCCCAGTATTCCAGAGATTTGTCTTCCTCAATGCTGTACTGAATGCGGTAATACCGCTCCACCTGCAATTTTCCGCTCTGCCAGGTAAAGCAATGGGCCCCAGGCAGCTTATAGACGTCTTTGAAAATCGTCTCCTCGTCGGGAAGATATTCGTAGGAAAGGTATTCTGGAATTTTTTCCTCCCGCAGCTCTTTCTGGAAGCCCGGGTGGGAAAGGAAGCTTTTTATCTCCGAGCCGAACAAGAACTGGCCGTTGCCGTTGTAATAATAAAAGGGCTTAATGCCGAAAATGTCCCTTGCACCGAAGAGCTCCTTTTTCGTTTTATCCCAGATAACAAAGGCGAACATGCCCCGCAGCTTTTGCAAAACATCTTTGCCGTATTCCTCATAGCCGTGGAGAATGACTTCGGAATCTGCTTTGGTGGTGAAAGTGTGGCCCCGCTTTAAAAGGTCTTCCCGCAGACTCTGGTAGTTGTAAATTTCCCCGTTAAAGAGCAGGGCTTTGGAACCGTCCTCATTGAGAATAGGCTGGCGGCCGCCTTCCAAGTCGATGATAGAAAGCCTGCGGAAGCCCAGGGAAATATGCTCGTCCACATAGTAATGGGCATCGTCTGGCCCGCGGTGGGCGATCCTGTCCGCCATGGCATGAATGACCTGCTCCCGGTCTGAAACAACGGGGGTATTGAAAAAACCTACAAATCCGCACATGAGGGTCACACTCCTTTTATTTCTCTAAAAATAAGATACCCGCACAATGGGAAACCTGCTGAAATTCCATTTCGGGAAAAGACTGGCTGATTTCGTCAAACACAAAATAGTTCTCATCGCCGTCCCAATCGCCCCCGGCTCGGGCCTTACACTGCTCCAATTTCTCGCGAGTCTGAAACGCCACGTCCCCGATGCAGATGCAGCCGCCTTCGTTCAGCAGGGGCAGAAGCTCCTTTAGAAAGCAGACTTTTTGCAGATTGGTCAGGTGGTGCAGGGAATAAGTAGCGATGATGGCGTCGTATTGATTCCGCTTTAATTCCTCCCTGAGGCCCAGAGAAAAATCGCCCTGACAAAGCTTCGCTTCCGGCATTTTTTTCTGGGCCAGCCGAAGCATTTCGGCGGAAAAATCCTGACCGAAAATTTGGCAGCCCCGCTCGTAAAGCTTTGCAGTGAGAGTTCCCGTGCCGAACCCGATATCCAACACGGCTTTTCCGGGAAGCGACAGAACCCGGTTGTAAATTTCATCCAAAACATCTCGATACCCCGCAAAAGGATAAGTGCCGTTTTCATCGGACAGCCCCACTCTTTTGTCATAGCCGTCTGCCCACAGATCGAAGCCCTTACTGCCCAGCATAAATACCTCCTGCAACCGATTTTCGATCCACACCTTTTATCTTTCCAGCCGGACAAGGTATTCCGCAGTGCCTTCCTCCAGCTTCTTTTCACCGGTGGGACGGAAACCATGGCTCTGATAAAAGGCCACCGCTCGGACGTTCTTTTCCAGCGCCCACAAACGGTCTGCCTGGAATTTCCCAATGGCATACTCGATAAGCCTGCCGCCCACGCCCTCGCTTTGAAAAAAGGGATCCACAAACAGCTTCTCGACCTCCGTCTTTTCTGTGGCGTGCATTAGGAGGAAGCCCTTGATGAGACCGTCGTCATAAACATAGAGGTTTTGAAAGACTTTTGCTTTGGAAAAAAAGTGATCGATCAAGGGGACGACCTGCATCTCTCCGAAGGAATATTCTGCGTCCCCGAAGATGGGGAAGAAATTCACCCGGTTGTTAAATACGTAGATCTCCGCTACACGGGAGAGGTCGCTTGTTTGAGCCTTCCGGATTGCCATAGTCAGTTCCTTCCCGTCTAAATGAGCGTTCGGTATTTCCGTTTCAGCTTTCCACCGCAGGCCTCTACGCAGCGCTTGGAAAGGACCTCTAAAGCGTCCAGATAACGCCCGTCCAATCCGGCGCTTTTCTTGATGAGGGAGAGCTCTGTGCAGCCCAGCACGATACAGTCACAGCCGGAACTGTACAGCAGTTCGGATACTTTCCGGAATTTCTCAGGGTCGGCAGGCTTTCCCGCCTTGATGTCATCGTAGATAAGGCTCATGACCAAAGCCTGGCAGTTCTCATCAGGCAGAACGGCTTCCAGCCCCTCTTTCCGGAAAGCGGTCTGAAACAGCCCGGTGCTCACTGTTCCCGTGGTAGCCATGATCCCAGGCTGCCTTTTTCCGGCGGCTTTCAACTCTTTTGCCGTTTCTTCCACCATGTTGAGGAAGGGAACGGAAACACTTTCGGAAAGCTCCCTGTAAAAATAGTGGGAAGTCACGCAGGGGGCGCAAATGCACCCGGCCCCCAGGCTTTCCAAAATTTTGGCGGTGGCCGTCATGGAGGGCAGCGGCGAGGGCTTTTGAGGGTCCAGAATATGGGCGGTGCGGTCCGGCACATTTGGGCGGTCGAACACGATCACGTCCAGATGCTCCTGATCGGTCTTCGCATCTGTCATTTCTATGATAAGCTGTAAAAGATAGGCGGTGGCCATAGGCCCCAGCCCCCCGATGATCCCAAGTGTTTTCATACCGTTCCCTCCTTTGCCGCCAACGGCAGTTTTTCCATGTATGCAAGCAGAATTTCAGTTCCGTGAGCCGAAAAGCGGTTTTCCTTTCATTTATGGCAATATACCGTCAACGCAGTGAAAAAGCGCGGTTTTGCTTTGCAAAATTTCGGCTCTGCGAGCCGAAAAGCGGTTTTTCCGCCCCGTTTTCTTCATTTATGGCAATATACCGTCAACGCAGTGAAAAAGCGCGGTTTTGCTTTGCA
>CAZXLM010000025.1:17791-34218 GCA_964642055.1 uncultured Acutalibacter sp.
AAATTTCGGCTCTGCGAGCCGAAAAGCGGTTTTTCCGCCCCGTTTAGTCCCGCAGCCCTTTATTGCCGAAATACCGCTTATATTTCTCAAAATAGTGGTACTGGTTTTTTATAAAGTGTACCCAGCGCTTGAAAGAACGGTCGCCCTTATAATAATAGGATTGGCAGTATCTCCCCTGCCGGATCAGCTCTTTCGCCTCCGCTTTCAGCTCTGGATCCTTCACATAGTCAAAAATGATCTTTTTCGGAATAATGCTCCACAACACCTTGTTTTCCGCTATTGTGCAGGGCATTTCCTTATGACAGATAACGTCATCCACAAGCCATTTTGCCAGGTTGTATCCGGCAGCAGTAACGAAAAAGCTGCTTCGTCCCTGACGGAGATTCATTTCAAACAGCTTGTAGCTGCCGTCCCGTGAATCGTATTTCATATCGAAATTGGCAAAGCCCACATAACCGATATCTTCCAGAAAGCCCTTCATCATGGCGCCCAGCTTTTCATCATGGCCGTTGATGATAGCGGCATAGCTGCCGATACCCTCGGGAGAATGCTCCTCCAGCAGAGCATTGCCCAGAGCGATGAGCTTTACCTTCTTATCCCTGCCGCAGTAGCAGTT
Source organism: uncultured Acutalibacter sp. (assembly GCA_964642055.1). Classification (GTDB taxonomy): domain Bacteria; phylum Bacillota; class Clostridia; order Oscillospirales; family Acutalibacteraceae; genus Acutalibacter. Next base: position 18,408 of record CAZXLM010000025.1, read on the forward strand.
CATCACCCGCATATTGCTGTCGTCGCCGGGAATGTATTCCTGCAAGATCAAATGGTCCTTGTAAGAGGAAGAATAGATCGCGGTCAAAATGGCCTCAAACTCTTCTCTGCTTTCCGCCACAAAGACTTTTTTCTTATGGGGAAATTTACAGTTCCAGTAGGCCACGGAATTAGACGGCTTGATGATGACGGGGAAATCGAAAGGCAGCTCCAGATCTTGGTGGTTTTCAAAGGTACAGGTCGTGGTCTTCGGGAAGGAAAAGCCGTGTTCCTGACAGACCTCATAAAAGCTTTCCTTGATGGAAAGGCGCATGAGAAGATCTTCATCGATGCACTCAAATTCATACACGCCCCGCAGCTTGTCCTGATTCCTGACCAGCAGCTTGATGTAGTTGTCCCCGCAGGGGACGAGCAGCAGCTTTTTGCCGGAGCCTTCATAGCGCTCGGCAAAGCCCAGCAGGGTCTTGACGAACACTGCGTCGTCTTCCAGATTGGGCTCCACTACTTCCACCTTCACAATTTTGCTGGCAGTACAGGGGCCCAAAATGCCCTTGCCAACAGCCACGGAAGATATCCCGTATTCCTCGTGGAAGGAACGGGCCATGCCGTACACATTGATGTCGCTGCCCAGCAGCACGGGTAGAAAGTCTATTTTCTCAGCCATGGGCCTTTGCCCCCTCTCCAAAAAATTCCTTGTACCATATCAGGAAAGTGTAGACCGTCCAAACCCGGCGGCTGTTGTCAGCCTTACCGTTTTTGTGGTCGTCCAGAAGCTTTAAAAGCTTTTCCGTGTGGAAAAACTGCTCCGCCGTTTCGCTCAAAAATTCTTCCCGCACAGTGTTGTAATATTTGTCCTCTTTTAACCACACCCGGGTAGGCACGGGGAAACCAAGCTTCTTTTTCCCGGCCCATTTCTCCGGCATTCGACGGAGGGCCGCTTTCCGCATGGCATACTTGGTGTTTTCGCTGTTTACCCGGTATTTCAGGGGAATGCGCCCCGCCAGGGCCATGATGTGCTTATCCAGGAAAGGCACCCGCAGCTCCAGGGAATTGGCCATGCTCATCTTGTCAGCTTTCAACAGGATATCCCCCACCATCCACATGTTGAGGTCCACAAACTGCATACGGGTAACGGGGTCCTTGTCCTTCGTCATATCGTACCAGGGCTTGACCAGCGCCGCCGGGGAAGGAACGTCCGTGGGGCGCTTCAAGAGAGCCTTCCGTTCCTTTTCCGTAAACATATAGGCGTTGCCGATAAAGCGGTCCTCCAGCTTCTTACCCCTGCGCACCAGGAAGTTCAGGCCCCGGTGGGCGGGAAGCAGGCCTGCCAGCGCTCCGATACATCTGCGAATAGGAAAAGGAATTTTATCATACCAAGTACATTCCAGCGGCTCTTTGTAAATGTTGTAGCCACCGAAGATCTCGTCCGCACCTTCGCCGGAAAGCACCACCTTCAGGTGCTTCGCCGCCGTGTTGCACACGAAATACAGGGCCACGGCGGAGGGGTCCGCCAAAGGCTCGTCCATGTGATACTGGATCTTGGGGAAGGTCCCCCAGAATTCCTCCGGGGTAATGACCTTGCTGATGTTTTTCACGGGGATCTGCTCGGAAAGCTCTTCCGCATAGCTGATCTCGTTGTATCTGGTGCCGTTGTCAAAGCCCACGGTGAAGGTCTTGTCTACATGGGCGGAACAGGCCACATAGCTTGAATCCACACCGGAGCTCAAAAAGGAGCCTACCTCTACGTCGCTGACCTTGTGAGCCTCTACAGAATCGTCAAAGACTTTTTCTATCTCGTCCACCCAGTAGTCCAGAGACTTGTCTTCCTCGGCGTGGAACTCGGGGATCCAGTAACGGGTAATGTCCAGCCTGCCGTCCCGATACTTGAAATAGTGGGCCGGCGGCATTTTGTACACGTTTTTAAAAAAGGTTTCCGGGCCGGGAGAATACTGGAAGGAAAGATAGCTTTCCAGCGCCCGCTCGTTCAGCTCCTTTTTAAAACCCGGGTGATGCAGAAAGCTTTTGATCTCAGAGCCAAACAGGAAAAGGCCGTCCATTTGCGCATAGTACAGGGGCTTGATGCCGAAAAAGTCTCTGGCCCCGAACAGCTCCTTTTTCTCCTTATCCCAGATGACAAAGGCAAACATACCCCGCAGCTTATCGAAAAGCTTCGGACCGTACTCCTCATAGCCGTGAAGAACGGTTTCGGAATCGGACCTGGTGGTAAAGACATGGCCCTTTTCCAGCAGATCTTTCCGCAGCTCCTGATAGTTGTAGATCTCCCCGTTGAACAGCAGGGCTTTAGAACCGTCTTCGTTCAGAATGGGCTGCCGGCCGCCCTCCAGGTCGATGATGGAAAGCCGGCGAAAACCCAGAGAAATTTCGCCGTCCATGTAATAATCCGCGTCGTCCGGTCCTCGGTGCGCAATGGCATCCGTCATGGCACGGAGCACGCTTTCGCTGCGCTGGGTATCCCCGCCCCCCGTAAAGCCGACAAATCCACACATAATTTTATGCCTTCCTTTCTTTAACACTGAACAAAAAACGGGCGCAATCCCAGGAAAACGCGGCACTCTTACAGCCGCGCTTTGCGCAGTTTACGCTCCGCTTTTGAAATCCTATTTCTAATATCCAACGCCCGGGTCCATTTATACTCCGGGCACAACGCAACCACTATAAAACCCGATTAGAGAATTCCGATGCTTTTCGAGCAAAACAGCGAAGCGCGGAGCATGCGTTGGGATCATGTGCCGACCGCCCGCTTGAGCAAAGCAAAGAACTGGGCAGGGCAAATATGAATCCATACTACCCGCAGCCTTCGCGGATAGTATATCACATCAGGCAGAAAATGACAAACTTTTTTTCCTGCCTGCGCCTGCTCTTCAGCGTTCTGTTTTCAGGTCCTCTTCCAGCTTTCTGATCAAGTCAAAGAGACAGGGCGCGGAGTCCGGAAAATCCTTCAGCAGAGTTTCCGCTGTAATGGTGGGAATACCGCCTTTTTTCACACCTTCATAACCGTCAATGTCCTCCCCGCTCAGTATGTACCGGCTTTTCGCTTCTGCCATGGCCATGGCGGAATCCACCGAAGCGCCGAACAGCCGGGAATCCAGCGAAAAAGCACTCTGGGGATTTTTCAGATTGGCGGAATACAGCACCCGGAAAGTTTTATAGACAGCGGCGGAAAGATAGACGGTCATGTTGTCAGTGAGGCCGTCGCTATTGATTTTTTTCAGGATTCCGAATACAATATTGAGGGAGTTGATCAAAATGCGGCGATCGTATTCCAGCATGGATCCTTCTTCCTGTTCCAGATTCGGATCCGCCCCGTTCGAGTCGTCCTGTACGGAAAGGACAGCGCCTGTGCGCTGGATCGTTCGGCCCAGAAGATAGTCGCAGGAAACCCCGTAGTAATCGGCGACCCGGATCACAAAACTCAGCCCGCATTCCCGGATCCCTTTCTCGTAATGGGAAAGCAGCGCCTGGGAAATATCCAGGTCCTCCGCCACTTTTTTCTGACTATAACCCCGTTCTTTTCGCAGCAATGTCAGGATCCTGGGGAAATCGCCGTTCAGTTCAAAGCCTCCGCGCCTTTTCGTGTTGTTCTCAGCCATTTGGGGCACGCTCCTTGCATTCGGTTATCTTCCGGATTATCGTAAGGATTATTCAGCATATACTATAATAAATAATTATACTATACGTAATAGGACAAGTAAAGGGGAAATTTGGAAAAACACACAACTTTTTGTAGGATTTGGCCAAAAAGCTCACAGCTTCTTAAAATTGACGCCCGTAAGATCCTGCGCGGCGTAAGGAACGTTGAAAAAGGAGGGCGCTTATGAAATCCTATTCACTCTATCTGCTGCGCAATATGCCCTGCGAAGGGAACCTGGAGGGCAGGTACATCGGCCGCACGGAGTCTCCCCTGGCCGCAAGCTCTATCACTCAGCTGATGGAACTGAAAAAGACATACAAATACCCAAAGGCGGAGGCTTTTTACGCCGGACCGTCTACCAGATGCGTAGATACCCTGCGGCTGCTCTACCCATGGGCGGACCCAGAGGTCATTCTGGAGCTGGCGGAATGCGATTTTGGAGACTGGGAAAACAAAACCGCCGAAGAGCTGAAGAACGCGCCGGGCTTCGCAGAATGGCTGCAAAATGGAGGGCAGACCGCTCCCCCTGGCGGCGAAAGCGGTCTGGTCGTTGCCCAGCGTGTGTGCGCGGGCTTTGAAATGCTGATACAGAACCTGATCGCCCGGGGGAAGACCTCTGCCGTGCTGGTGACCCACGCAGGCGCGCTGACCACGATCCTATCGGCCTACGGCCTGCCCCAGGCAAAGCCCTACGACTGGATGTGCGCCCCCGGCTGCGGGTATGCGCTGCGGATCACTCCCAGCCTGTGGATGCGCTCCAGAGTGTTGGAGGTCACCGCCGCCCTTCCCACCGGTGAGGAACAGGAAGGCCCCGACCATCTGGTGATAGACCTTGCCCGGGAAGCAGCCGACCGGGCCTATGGGGACAAAGACAAGAAGGAAAAATGAGCTGTGCGAGTTGGTTCCCAAAATTTGTTTTTGCTACAATATTGTAGCATAATCTCATTCCAAATGCAACAAAATAGTAGCATGTCCTCTGGGAGGGTGTGCTCAGGCTCTCCCAGAACAGGAGGACGCCAATGTACTTTAGGAGGATTGAGGACCTTCGGATAGATGCGGACAAGACCCAGGAGCAGATTGCCAAAGTGCTGGGCTGCAAGCGGGAGGTATACCGCCGGTACGAGAAGGGGATCCATGAAATACCGGTATGGGCCTTGATTCGGCTGTCGGAGTACTACGGAAAGAGTACGGATTATATTCTGGGCCTGACCGACGACCCCCGGGGCCCTGGAAACCAGAAGCCGGAAAAAAAGGGTTGACAAAACCGGCGCTTTGTCCTATAATGCCGGATAAGAACACAGAAAGACTGTGACGGAAAGAAGACGCCGAGGCTGTTCTTCAGAGAGCCCGCGAACCGGTGCAAGCGGGTGTGCGGCGCGGCGTGCATACTGATTCCCGAGTCTCCTCCCTGAAAGCTTTCGGGATCGTAGGGGCGGACGTGCGGCGGCGTTACACGCCCGGGCCTTGTTGGAGGCCTTTGAGGGTGCGGGCGAAAGCTCGTACTGAACACGGGTGGTACCGCGGATCTCTCTAGATTTTCGCCCCGGACGCTTTTCAGGCGTCCGGGATTTTTTTGCCCATGGAAAGGAGGAGGACCTTGTCAGATTGGAACCCTGAGCTTTATCTCAAGTTCAAAAAGGAACGCACCCAGCCTTCCCGGGATCTGGCGGCCCGGTTGGAAAATGCCCCTGCCAAAGCGCTGGACGTGGGCTGCGGCCCCGGCAACAGCACCCGGGTGGTGGCAGACCGTTTTCCCGGCGCCAGAGTGATCGGGATCGACTTTTCCCCCAATATGGTGGAAACCGCTCGAAGGGAACAGCCGGAGCTGGAATTTTTTCAGTGCGATGTAAGTAAGCCTCTCGACTGCCTTCCCTGTGACTTTGACCTGGTGTTCTCCAATGCCTGCCTGCAATGGGTACCGGACCACCCGGCGCTTCTACCCCGGCTGATGAAGCTGTTGAAGCCAGGCGGAATGCTGGCGGTGCAGATCCCCATCAATTACCAGGAACCGATCCATCAGATTATTGAGCGCACTGTTTCCCGGGAGGAGTGGCGGGAGCTGATTCCTTACCACCGCAGCTTTTATACCCTTTCCCCAGAAACATACTTTGATCTGCTGGCTGCCTGTTCTTCCGATTTCACCATGTGGGAGACTACCTATCTGCACAGGCTGCCCTCGCACCAGGCCATTATGGATTGGTACAGTTCTACCGGGCTCAGGCCCTATCTGGAATCGGCAGTGAACGATACGGCGCGGGAACGCTTCTTCCAGGAAATTTTCCGTCAAGTACAGGAAGCGTACCCGCTGCAAAAAAACGGGGAAGTGATCTTCCGTTTCCCCAGGCTGTTTTTTATCGCAAAGGTCTAAAACTGTTTTAAACGTGATTGCAGCGAAGCATAAAAGCATTGAAAGGATGAAATTTCTATGAACCAGGGGTACAAAAAGTATAAGCCCTTCCAGCCCATTTCCCTGCCGGACCGCACCTGGCCCGACAAAGTCATCACAAAAGCGCCTGTCTGGTGCAGTGTGGACCTGCGGGACGGCAACCAAGCGCTGGTGAACCCGATGAATCTGGAACAGAAGCTGGAATTTTTCCAGATGCTGTGTGAGATCGGCTTTAAGGAGATCGAAGTGGGCTTTCCTTCCGCCTCCGAAACGGAATACGAGATCCTGCGGGCTCTGATCGAGCGGGATCTGATCCCCGATGGCGTGACGGTGCAGGTCCTGGTGCAGGCCAGAGAGCATCTCATCAAAAAGACCTTTGAGGCCATCGACGGGGCGAAAAACGTTATCGTCCACTTCTACAATTCCACCTCTACTTTGCAGAGGAAGGTGGTCTTCAACACCGACATGCAGGGTGTGATCGACATCGCCGTGGAGGGCGCAAGACTGATCCGCCGCCTGACCGATGAAATAACGGCGAAAAGCGATATCAATATCCGCTATGAATATTCCCCTGAAAGCTTTTCCGGTACGGAAATGGAAAACGCCGTGCTCATTTGCGACCGGGTGCTGGAAGAACTGGGTGCCACCCCGGAAAACAGAGTCATCATCAACCTGCCCAATACAGTTGAAATGTCTACGCCCAATACCTACGCCGACCAGGTTGAATACTGCTGCCGCAACATGAAGCACCGGGACTGTGCCGTCATCAGCGTTCACCCCCACAATGACCGGGGCACCTGCACAGCGGCCACGGAACTGAGCGTTATGGCCGGGGCGGAACGCGTGGAGGGCACTCTATTCGGCAACGGCGAACGCACCGGAAACGCAGACATTATGAACATCGCCATGAACCTTTACTCCCAGGGTGTGGACCCGGAGCTGGACTTCTCCCACATGAACCACATCAAAGAAGTTTACGAGGAGTGCACCCAGATGAAAGTACACCCACGGCACCCCTATGCCGGGCAGCTGGTATTCACGGCCTTCTCCGGCTCCCACCAGGACGCCATCAACAAGGGCGTCAATTACATGGCAAAAGAAAAATCTCCTTATTGGGAGGTGCCCTATCTGCCCATTGATCCCTCTGATCTGGGCCGTCAGTACGAGCCGATCATTCGTATCAACAGTCAGTCCGGCAAGGGCGGCGCCGCCTTTATCATGCAGCAGAATTTCGGCTACACGCTGCCAAAAGCCATGCACCCGGAGTTCGGGGCCATGGTGAAGAAGGTCTGCGATCAGTGCGGCAGGGAGATCAGCCCCGGCGAGGTCTTCGACATTTTCAGGAAGGAATATCTGGAGGTCACAGAACCCTACCACCTGCTGACCTATAAAATATTTGAGGAGGACGGCGGCAGCGGCCAGGTCGTGGTGGACTTTGAGGGAACGATCCGCTACGACCACTGCACCCAGCCGGTTTCCGGCAAAGGGAACGGCCCCATCGACGCTTTCTTCAATGCTCTGAGCGCCGTTGGTCTTACGGACTACGAGTTCGTTTCCTACAGCGAACACGCCGTCGCAGGCGGCGCGGACTCCAAAGCGGTTTCCTATATCCAGCTTCGCCACAACGGGAAGATCGTGTTCGGCGTGGGCATGGACAGCAACATCAGCATTGCCTCCATCAAGGGGATCATCTGCGCCATCAACCGCTGTGAGCGGGGCTAGATACTAGATGTTAGATACTTGATGCTGGATAAGGCAGATAAATTCTCGTTTAGTAAAGTTCTCAGGCTCCCCTGAAAGGGGAGCTGGCATGGCGTAAGCCATGACTGAGGGGTTTCAAATTACACCGAAAGCCGCAACAAACCCCTCCACCATGCTGTCGCATGGTCCCTGTCTCGCCTGCCGGCTCGGTCGGTTCGCGGCTTGTGTCCCACTGGGACACGCTCACCCCTGAAAAGGAGCTGTCACGGCAGAGCCGTGACTGAGGGGTCTTGCAATTGCGGAAGCAAAACCCCTCCACCATGCTGTCGCATGGTCCTCCTCCCCTTTCAGGGGAGGCTGCCCGGTATCATATAAATTCCACTTTATCTACACAACTTTTGGTCGGGCTGCACACTGGAAAATTGTACTCGCTGCCTTCTCGATTTGCCTGCGGGGGCACCCCGCTAAATTCCAATTTAGCGTTCATTGACCTTCTCTAACAACTAATAACTACCGCCGAAAGGAGAGAAACTATGAAAACGTATCAAATCGCCGTTTTAAAGGGAGATGGCATCGGCCCGGAAATTGTAAACGAGGCCATAAAGATTCTGGAAAAGGCCGGGGAGAAATTCGGATTTGGGCTAAACTTCAACTACGCCCTGCTGGGCGGCGCAGCCATCGACGAGACAGGCGTTCCCCTGCCGGAAGAAACCGTGGCGGCCTGCAAGGCGGCGGATTCCGTCCTGCTGGGCGCGGTGGGCGGCCCGAAATGGGATTCCCAGCCCGGATCCAACCGGCCGGAAAAGGGCCTGCTGGGCATTCGCAAGGCCCTTGGGCTCTATGCCAACCTCCGCCCCGCGGTGATCTTCCCGCCTCTGCGGAGCGCCTCTCCCCTGAAGCCGGAGATCATTGAAAAAAACATGGATATCATGATCGTACGGGAACTGACCGGCGGCATCTATTTTGGGGAGCACGCCACCGCCGAGGAAAACGGCAGGCCCGTGGCCTGGGACGTAGAGCGGTACAGCCTGCCGGAGATCGAGCGCATTGCCCGGGTGGCCTTTGACATGGCCCAAAAGCGCAATAAACGGCTGTGCAGCGTAGACAAGGCAAACGTATTGGATACCTCCCGGCTGTGGAGAAAAACCGTGGACGAGATGTCAAAAGAGTATCCGGACGTGGAGGTCAGCCATATGTATGTGGATAACTGCTCCATGCAGCTGGTGCGCGATCCTGCCCAGTTCGATGTGATCGTCACCTCCAACATGTTTGGAGACATTTTGTCCGACGAGGCTTCCATGATCAGCGGCTCCATCGGCATGCTGGCCTCCGCCAGCCTGGGGGACAGCGGTTTCGGCCTGTACGAGCCCATTCACGGTTCTGCTCCCGACATCGCGGGGCAGGATATCGCAAACCCACTGGCTACCATTCTCTCCGGCGCTATGATGCTTCGCTATTCTCTGGGCGAGCACGAAGCGGCCGCAGCTATTGAAGCGGCCGTAGCGCGCGCACTGGAACAGGCCCGCACCCCGGATATCGGCGCGGCGGAATCCGGGTGCAGAACTGTGGGCTGCCGGGAAATGGGCGATATCGTCAGCAGTCTGCTTTGATCTGCTAAGCCTCTTTTCTATATGCGTTCAAAAAGCGCTCCTTCCGTCTGTAGCGGTGGGAGCGCTTTCTTCAAAATGTCAGAACCATCTGTATTTGGGCCTGGATTCGCCAAACAGCTTTTTGCGCAGCCAATCGTCCAGCAGAACGGCTCCCAGCGCAATGACGGCCCAGAGCAGCGAATAAGGCAGGCATATCTGGCCCCACAGGTTCAGGGGCATGTCGGAATAGTCCCACACGCCCCAGCCCTGCCAAACGTTCACCAGCAGCCCTGTCACCAGCTCCAACAGGGTGATGATCCCCCCGCCCAGCAGCATTTGCCAGAAAAGCCCCAGATTTCGGCAAAACCTTTCATTGATAAGGCCAATCGTAAAAAAGCAGGTACCCCCCAGCAGGGCCATGCTCCAATGGGACCTGCCCCGGACTGCAAGCTCGATCAGGACATACAGCCCGCCCCCAATGCAGAATAGGGTCAGAGCCCTGCACCATTTTCGCAGCGTCTTTGGTTTCATGCCTGCGCCTCCCTTCCCGTGATTTTATGCGGAAAGAGGAAAAATCATACGGGAAAAACCGCCGGAAGCGGCTCTTTGATTTTGAGGACCAAATAACAGGAGCAGCGCTCCCCGAGACTGCCCTGAGACCGTCCCGGAAATCTTGACAGGCAAATACCGGCGTGCTAAAATTTTACAAAGAAGTAAGAACCTTTAAAAAATGCAGGAGGTAATGGTCTATGAAAAAGCTGTGTACAAAACTGCTCTGCTTACTGCTGATCCTCGCGCTGGCCGCCGCTATGCTGCCCTTAACGGCGTTTGCAGCGGAGCTTCCCTTTAAAGATGTATCTAAAACGGCCTGGTATATAAACGCCGTGACCTTCGCTTACGAAAACGGGCTTTTCAGCGGCACAAGCGAAACCACCTTTGCCCCCAACGCCCCCATGACCCGCGGCATGTTCGTCAGAGTGCTGGCAAACGCCACGGGTAATTACAGCGACGAAGACTGGCAGGGCGATACGGGCTTTACCGACGTACCGGCGGGGATCTGGTATTCCGCCCCCATCAAATGGGCGGCCTCCACGGGAATCGTAAGCGGCGTCGGAAACGGCCTGTTTGCCCCCGAAAAAAGGGTGACCCGCGAACAGATGGCCAGGATTTTTTACGCCTACGCCGCAAAAACGGGCAACACCGTCTCCTATTCCAACGCCACTTTCCACACCTTCCCCGATAAATACAGCGTTTCCAGCTGGGCAAAAACCGGTATGAAGTGGGCTACCGACCACAAAATCATCAACGGAAGCAAAAGCGGCGGTACGGATTATCTTGCTCCGGGCAGCAGCGCCACCCGGGCGCAGGTCGCCCAGGTGTTTATGAACGCCCAGGGCATTCTAGTCAAACGCACGGTAGACGGCAGCCTTGAAATACCCGACAAGGACCCTGCCGATATCGACCCGGTGGAAACCTTCAAGGCTCCTGTCAACATCAGTCAGACAGCCGCCGGCGTCAGCGTGCGGGGCGTGCAGTTTAACCCCCAGGACGGCTATGGCGTCCAGGCCGTGTTTGCGAACAACAAACTGTTCAGCACCGAAAGCGCCCAGTCCATTGCCCAGCGCACGGGAGCTGTCGTGGCGGTAAACGGAGCTTTTTACCAGTGCTACAATTCCAGCCAGAGCGACTATCTGACCACCTTTACAACCATGGTAAATAACGGTGAGCTGGTCTGTCTGCAAAACGCCGGAACTACGGAAAAGCCCATCGCAAAACCCGCCTTTGTCATTGACTCTAACGGCCGGGCCTCCATTGAGACCTTCACCAGAGTCAAGGTAGGTGCAAAGGTCTACGATGCGGAGGGCAAGCTCGTGAAGGATTCCAGCAACGATGAAATCGGGCGGAACCTGAAGATTTCCGCCGCCTCCCCCGCAAAAATGACTGCAACCAGGGCCTTTGGAACTACCGTCCCCGGCACGGTGCTCAATGCCGCTGTAGTGGGGGCGGACGGCGTTGTGACCAAAACCTATCACAATGCCGCCAACGTGCCCATTCCCGAAACCGGATATGTGCTTTACGAATATAAACTGCGCAGTCAGTGGGACGATTTAGTCAGCCTGTGCAAGGTGGGCTGCAAAATTGAGCTGTCAGTAAATTACACCGGCTCCCGTAAGCAGGATATCGTCACTGCTTTGAGCTGCGGTCCCACACTGGTAAAAGACGGCAAGCCTTACGCAAACTATGCGGGCGAAGGCTTTACCGACCCGCATGTTACCTCGGGCTCTGCTTCCAGAATGGCAATTGGCGTAAAGGCGGACGGCACGGTAGTGATCGTCAACGCCACCTGTACGCTTGGCCAGCTTGGCAGCGCCATGGCGGCTCTGGGCTGTCAGGGCGCCATGAATCTGGACGGCGGCGCTTCCTGCGCCCTGTATGTGCAGGGCAGCGCAAGAGTTCCCGCCGGACGCCCTATGAGCAATATGCTGGTTTTCACGCGGAAATAATTCCAAATACCATACCGGCGCGCGGCCCCAATAAAGGGCTGAGCACACCTCACCAAACGCCTCCCTGCACAAGGGAGGCGTTTCTCCGTCCTTGGCTCCCCTGTGTAAGGGGTGTATCACCGACCGGAGCGGTAGCGGAGAAAGCTGTCACCCAGCAGGGTGACTGAGGGGTTGACCAGTTGAGCTGGCCATCCGGAAATCTCTGGTCGCTCCAAGGAGATTTATCCCTTCCATCATGCCAACGCATGCACCTCCCCTTGCCTGGCAAGGAGGCCATTTTACTTTCCCGGCACAACGGGTGTTTCTTTCTCTATCCCCCGCAATTTTCGGACCGCTTCTATAAACCGTTCCACCGCTCTCGCAGGGTGCTTGGGATAGAGCAGTCCATAGGGTACGGAAAAGCTCCATTCTACCGGCACCGTTACAAGCGATGGGTGCAGATCCTTCCAGATCTCCGCTGTGAGCAGGAGCCCGCCGTTTGCTTCGCACTGGTGCAGCACTTCAAGGTCATAGTCCGGCACATCTATGATCTCCACCTGTGGATGCCTTTTTTGCAGCTCGTCACGCAGCGCATCGATATACACTGTGCCGCCCCGCCGCAGGATATTCAACTGCTGGCCGTAGAGGTCGCTGACCGAAATCTTTTCCCGCCTGGCAAGGGGGTGTCCCAGGGGCACGGCACAGCACAACGGCGTGTTCCCAAGCGTCAGCATATTGTACTGGCTGCCATAGAGGCTGGAAGGAAACAACCCAAAAATAATATCGATCTCCTGCCCCAGGCCTTCCAGAGTCTCCCTGTAGTTTTCACTCCGGTCGTCAAAGGGGACGATCTGTAATTTGATGTCGGGACATTGGTCCTGTACCCGGCGCCAAAGCTCCACTACCGCCTGGCCGGACCGCATCAGTGAAGAACCCACACGAATGACGCTGCTGTCTCCCCGGTCGAGGGCTCTGGCCTGAGTCAATATCCTGTCAGAACGGCGTTTCATCGCCTTTGTCTCCCGGTAAATAACCTCTCCGGCAGGCGTGAGGAGCAGCCCGTGGTTGTCCCGGATGAACAGGCGCAGGTCCAGGCTCCTTTCCAGCAAATTGATTTGCTTCATCACTGCATTGGGCGAAATATAGAGCTCCTCGGCAGCCTTGGAAAAGCTGCCCTTGTCTGCCGCGCAGAGAAACGTGTCCAAATGATGGTTGTACACAGCCTCACCCTCTTTGTATAAACCTTTTGGTTCATGCCATTGTAACATATTGAGCATTCCGTTTCAAGCCTCCGCCTGCTATAATGACGATAGAATTCTCAGGAGGTATTCAATTATGAAAACACGTTTTATCGGCAAGCTGGAGGTTTCTCCCATCGGCATGGGGTGTATGGGCTTCTCCCACGGCTACGGACAGGTCCCGGAGGAAAGCTACTCCATCGAGGCTGTTCACAAGGCCCACGACTTTGGCTGCACTTTCTTCGACACCGCTGAGTCCTACGGCAGGGAGCAGTTCTGGCCGGGCCACAATGAGCAGTTGGTGGGCAAGGCGCTGGAACCCTTCCGCAGGGACGTGGTGCTTGCCACAAAACTGCACCTTCACCCGGAGGAGATCGAGGGCGGTTCTGTCTACAACGCCGTAAAAAAGCATTTGGAACAGTCCATGAAGAACCTGCGTACTGACTATATCGACCTGTACTATCTGCACAGAGTCAACGAAAGCGTTCCGGTGGAAGAAATCGCAGGGGCTATGGGCAGGCTCATTAACGAAGGGCTTATCCGTGGCTGGGGCATGTCCCAGGTGGACGTGTCCACACTCAGCAAGGCCCACAGCGTCACGCCGGTCAGCGCCGTGCAGAACCTCTACAATATGCTGGAACGGGACTGCGAAGCGGAAATTTTCCCTTACTGCATGGGAAACAACATCGGCGTAGTCCCCTTCTCCCCCATCGCCAGCGGTTTCCTTTCCGGCAAGATCACGGTGGATACCAAATTTGAAAAAACAGACGACGTACGCAACTGGGTACCCCAGCTCAAAAAGGAAAACATCGCCGCCAACCAGCCGATCCTCGACATCATTTGCAAATACGCCCAGGAGAAGAACGTCACAAACGCCCAAATCTCCCTGGCCTGGATGCTGCACAAGTATCCCAACTGCGTGCCGATTCCCGGCTCTAAAAACCAGGAGCGCATTCTGGAAAACCTGGGTGGCTGGAACGTAGAGCTTACCGATAGGGAATTTTCCGCATTGGAAAAGGCTCTGAACGCCTGCACGGTCCACGGTCACCGGGGCAGTGTGGAGACAGAGTCAAACACCTTCAGCAAAAATTGGCGGAAATAAGCAAAACTCTCTAAACAGCCATTCAAAAACAGCGAAAGCTCCCCTGCGCAGCGATCCAGTCGCGGGGGAGCTTTCGTTCTGCAAAGGACTTTTTCTGTGAGATCCGGGCAGAAGCTTACAGCTCCGGTTCTACAAAATGCCGTTCGTACTCTTCCCAATACTTCCGGCAGGTCCAGTCCTTTTCCGCAGTAAAGTTCTTCTGGTACATGCGGAAGGTGACAAGAATATCCTTAGGCTGCCACTGCTCCATATAGGAGTACCGGTAGGTAAGCCCCAGCCTGCGCATGACTGCGCCGCTGCGGGGGTTTTTCACATCGTGGGTGGCGGTGACGAAGGGCAGGCCGTCAACTTCCATCTGGGTCAGTACGGCCTTCCCCGCTTCCGTGGCAAAACCATAGCCCCAGCATTCCCGCCGGAAACCGTAGCCAAAATCGTAGGGGTATTCGGAGGAAACTCCCATATAGCCGATGGGAAGGCCTTTTTCCTTCAGGCAGACGGCATAACCGCAGCCAGCGGGCTGGCTGTACTGGCTGAAATAGCGTTTCGCCAGAAAGGCTTTCACCTGTTCCTCCGTTTCCAGAGGAAACCAGGGCAAAAAGATATTCACCTCTCTGTCGCAGAAAAGGGGCAGCATCGGCGCAGCGTCCGCCTCCGTAAAGCGCCTTAGCAGCAGGCGTTCTGTTTCCAGCGTAGGCGTGTTACAATACATATTCGCCCTTTCCCTCCTTTTTTAAACGGTGGATCACCGAGCGCTCATACTGAATTTTTTCATCGAAGATCTCCTTGGAAATCCCAAAATTCAAGACGTCCCGATTACGAGAAACAACCTCTTCCCATTCTGTCTCATAAAATTCGGGAAGCTCATACATGCCCTTCTGCCCGGCATAAGCTTCATAGGTAAAGGAGAGCCAGACGCCCTGGATCCCAAAATGGTCTAAAACGTCCGCGTCCTGCAAAAGCTTCGCCCAGGGAGAATGCTTATCGCTGCCGGGCTGCCGGTCATCGTGGGCAAGAATCAGCCCGCAGACTGCATCCAGTTCCTGGGCCGTCAATTCCTCCCGCAAAAAGTCTCGGACAAGCAGCGCCCCGGTTCGGTCGTGGGGTTCGATCCCCTTGCCGATATCGTGGAATAACCCGGCGCAGTACAGAACATCATCGTGAGAATCGTCCTCCGGAAAAAGCTTCTTCCTGAGCAGCAGCACAGAGCTTGCCACACGCTTGCCGTGAAAATACACATGGCCTATCTCCCGTTCTATATGGGATTTCCTGCGTCCCATATAGTGCTCTGCCAAGCTGTCCAATTTCTCAAAATTCAAGGGGATCGCCTCCTGCTGGCTATTTTTTGAAAAAAAGCAAAGCTCTCAGCTTTCACTGAGAGCTTTGCGGTAAGACTGTCGATCAGGAATTAATTGCGGTAACAACACCGGAGCCAACGGTACGGCCGCCTTCACGGATAGCAAAGCGGAGGCCTTCCTCAATGGCGATGGGGGTGATGAGCTCAACGTCCATCACAACGTTGTCGCCGGGCATGCACATCTCAGTGCCCTCAGGTAGAGTGATAACGCCGGTAACGTCAGTGGTACGGAAATAGAACTGAGGGCGGTAGTTGTTGAAGAAAGGAGTATGACGACCGCCTTCGTCCTTGGTCAGGACGTAAACCT
>CAZXLM010000026.1:0-33637 GCA_964642055.1 uncultured Acutalibacter sp.
ACATGCACGGCGTCGATGGTGGGGTCAGCCAGCAGCTCATGATAATCGGTATAAACCTTTGCGTCGGGCGTACCGTATTCCTTCGCGGCCTTTTCGGCTCTCTCGGGGATCAGGTCGCAGAAAGCGCACATATCAACATACTCTGTCTGCTGGGACATGCCAGGGAAGTGCTTGCCGTTGGCGATACCGCCACAGCCGATGAAGCCAATCTTTAACTTTGCCATTGGAATTTTCCTCCTGTTTTTTACATAAGCCCGTATACGCTGCGCGTATACGATGCTCCATGCATTGATTTCATATTCATTCTACTACGGAAGTTCGAAATTGTAAAGAGGATTTCGTTTAAAATTTCTAAAATTTTCCAAAAAGCTTTTTCGGTTTCTGTAGGATTGTTCAGTGAACAAACAAATGGGCAACAAGCTTTTTTGCGCTTTCCCGAAAATCAATACTGCCTGCCCCAGTATACCATGTGCTTGGCAGGCTTGCCGCAGCAGACACACACATCGGAGAGATGCTCCTCCTCGAAAGGAATACAGCGTGACTTCACGCCGCCGGTGTCCTCCTTGATCTTGTCTTCGCAGGCGGAGTCTCCACACCACATGGCTTTGATAAAGCCGGGTTTGTTTCCGGCGATATCCAGAAATTCATCATAGCTGCGGGCGGTAAAGGTTTTGGCCTGAAGGTTTTTCAGGGCTTTCTGGTACATGCTGTCGTGGATCGTGTCCAGACAGTTCGCAACAGCTTCTTCCAGCTTTTCCAAAGACACGACGGCCTTTTCACCGTTGTCCCGACGCACCAGCACGCACTGGTTCTGCTCGATATCCCTGGGCCCGATTTCCAGCCTTATCGGCACGCCCTGCATCTCGTACTGGGCGAATTTCCAGCCGGGGGAGTTGTCGCTGTCGTCCAGCTTGACCCGGAATTTTTCGGAAAGCCTCTCCTTTAATTCGGCGGCCTTTTCCAGAACGCCCTCCTTGTGCTGGGCGATGGGCACGATGACTATCTGAATAGGAGCGGCCTTGGGGGGCAGCACCAGGCCGTTGTTGTCGCCGTGAACCATAATAACCGCGCCAATCAGCCGGGTACTCATTCCCCAGGAGGTCTGGAAAGGGGCGTGAAGCTGGTTATCCCGGCCTGTAAAGGAGATGTCAAAGGCTTTGGCGAAGCCGTCCCCAAAATAGTGGGTGGTACCGCCCTGCAGGGCCACGCCATTGTGCATCATGGGTTCCAGAGTGTAGGTAGCTTCCGCGCCGGCAAACTTTTCCTTTTCGGTCTTTCTGCCAACCACCGGGGGAATGGCCAGAACGTCCCGGTAGACGTCCTCGTAAACCCGCAGCATTTTCAGCGTGAATTCCTGGGCCTCCTCGGCAGTCTCGTGCATGGTATGGCCCTCCTGCCACAGAAATTCCATGCCCCGCAGGAAGGGCCGGGTGGTCTTTTCCCAGCGCACCACGGAGCACCACTGGTTATAAAGCTTGGGCAGGTCCCGGTAGGAGTGAATGATTTTCTGGTAATGCTCGCAGAACAGCACCTCGCTGGTAGGGCGGATATAAAGCTTTTCTGTAAGCGCTTCTCCGCCGCCCTGGGTGACTACCGCACACTCGGGAGCAAACCCATCGATGTGGTCCTTTTCCTTTTGCAGTAGGCTTTCGGGAATGAGCATGGGCATGCAAACGTTCTGTACGCCCAGCTTTTTAAAACGGATATCCATTTCTCTTTGGATATTTTCCCAAATGGCGTAGCCGTACGGCTCGTACACAATGCAGCCCTTCACGCTGGAATAATCGGCGAGCTCGGCTTTTTTTACCACGTCGGTGTACCACTGTGTGAAGTTTTCGTCCATGGAGGTAATATCTTCTACCATTTTTTTCTGCTGTGCCATAAAAACAAGTCCTTTCGGCAATTTTCTTTGCGGATATCAAACATTATATCGGCAAAGTGCATATTTGGCAAGTATAAAAAGCGTCCGGCCATTGCGCCCGGACGCTTTGAAAAGATTATTGTCAATCAAACCTTGGAGCGGCTCTCGATGTATTCCACGAGAGCTCCTACCGTCTTGATGTTTTCCACCTCGTCATCGGGGATCTCCACCTCGAATTCGTCCTCAATAGACATGAGCAGATCCACCACGTCCAAAGAATCCGCTCCCAAGTCGTCAGCCAGCAGGGTTTCCGACGTAATGGAATCTTCCTCCACGTCAAACTGTTCGCTCAGAATCGCTTTGACCTTTTCCAGTACCATTTTAAGTGCCTCCTAAAAAATTTCCGGATTTTAAGATTTCGGGCGCGCCCTGAACGTGCCGCGCCGGAAGGGATAGACAAAACCGGTCCGAATATGATACAATCCCTAACACAGGCGGGCTGATTTATTGCGGACCGCATCTATCACCTACATTTTATTGGCAACCCTCCGCTTTGTCAACTATGAATTGTAAAAAAATTTCAAATCCCGATCTGCTTTTGAGAAAAGGGGCTTCTTAATGCATGTACAACAAGCGGCCGTGATCGGCCACCCCATTGGGCACACCATGTCGCCATTCCTGCATGAAAGGCTGTTTTCAATATCTGATATTCCCATGGAATACCGGGTGCTGGACGTGCCCGATCTGGAGCGGGCGCTGCCTGAACTGCGGAAGCTTAATTGCTTCAATGTCACCATTCCCCATAAAAGCGGGATCATTCCCTATCTGGATGGTATCTGCGACCAGGCGCGGCTCTGCGGCTCTGTCAATACGGTGAAAAATCAGGACGGGAAGCTTTACGGCTTTACGACCGACGGGGCAGGCGCGGCGGTGGCCCTTGCCCTTCATTCCCTGAATTTTTCCGGAAAGATTTTGATTCTGGGAAACGGCGGCGCGGCGAAGGCTATCGCTTTTCAGGCGGCGGAGCGCCCGAATTTTCACATTACCCTGGTACACCGAAAAGGTTCTTACGAAAAGGCCATGGAGCTGGCAGACGCGCTGGCGGATTACGCCCGGAAGCGGGGAGACAGGAATTTTTGCATTGTGGTGGAATCCTATGAGGAGCTTGAGCTGGACGACACAAAATATGATCTGCTTGTAAACGCTACCAGCGTGGGCATGTATCCAAACGTTGGGATAAGTCCCGTCAGCGAGCATGTGGTTTCCCGGTGCAAAGCTGTGTTCGATGCTGTGTACAATCCGGAAAAAACCACGCTCCTGCGGTTAGCGGAAAGGCAGGGAAAACGGACGGTGGGCGGCATGGGCATGCTGGTGTGCCAGGCAGCTTATTCACATCGCGTCTGGTATGGAACTGAATTTCGAAAAGAGGATTTACTGCGGCTTATCGAAGATGCGAACACGGAGATGAAGCGGATTTTCGGAAAGGGGAACGCATGAAGGGGAACATTGTGCTTTGCGGTTTTATGGGATGCGGGAAAACCACGGTGGGGAAGCGCCTCGCGCGGATTTTAGACAGAGAATTCTGCGATTTGGACAGGTACGTCGAAAAACAGGAAGGCATGACCGTTTCAGAGATCTTTGCTCAGTACGGTGAAGATGGATTCCGCCGCAGGGAGGCCAGTGCCGTCAGAGAAATTTCCAAACTGGAAAATATGGTAGTGGCCTGCGGCGGGGGAACCGTGCTCTTCTCGGAAAATATAAATGCTTTTCACGCAAATGGGGATATAATTTTGCTGCTTTATGTTCCTCTGGCGATTTTGCAGGAGCGTTTGAGAAACGACAAGAAGCGCCCGCTGCTGCAAAAGCCGAACCGGGATCAGGTGATCGCCGATCTGTACAAACAGCGCATTTCCCAATACCGGGCGGCTGCGGATATCACTGTAAGGGCCACGGCCTCTGCCTGGACGGTGGCAAAGCGGATCGCTGGCATGAAGCTGGTCCAATCGGGGAAGTTAGAAAAATCTTGACAAAACTAAATTTCTGCTTTATCATTGAATAAATTCCCAGCCAGAGGAGGAACTGTCGTGGTTTCCCTTAAAACAAGACGATTTAGCCGCTATTATTGCCCGCGATTTACCGTGCGGGCTTTTTGTGCTGGAAAAAATCATGGCGGCTGTGTTTCTCTGCTGGCCCGGCGTTCTCTGTAACGGACTGTAAAGCGGAAATACATGATACCTTAGCGGAGCCGCAGTGTGGCCCCGCTGTTTTTATGTATGGCAGTCTTATTGAAAAAACAAGCGGAAAGGAAGAAAAAGACATGATCATCGTATTGAAGCCCAATCAAAAACAGGAGCTGGTGGATTCTTTCGTCAAAAAGCTCACTTCCCAATATGACGTGCAGGTAAACACCTGGGTCGGCACCCAGAGCACCGTACTGGGGCTTATCGGAGACACTACCGTGATCGACAGTGAATATATTGAGGCCCAGGACTTCGTGGAAAGCGTGAAACGCGTTCAGGAGCCGTATAAAAAAGCAAACAGGAAATTTCACCCCGACGATACGACGATCACACTGCAGGGAGGGCAGAAAATAGGGGGCGGAGGCCTTGCGCTGATCGCCGGTCCCTGTTCCGTGGAAAGCGAGGAGCAGATCTGTTCTGTGGCGGAAAGTGTAAAACGCTCCGGCGCTTCCTTTCTGCGGGGCGGAGCTTTCAAGCCCCGTACATCTCCCTATTCTTTCCAGGGCATGAAGGACGAGGGATTAAAGCTGCTTTCCGAGGCCAAAAGAAAAACCGGCCTGCCCATTGTGACGGAAATTATGAGCATCGAGCATCTCCCGCTGTTTGATGATGTGGATATCATTCAGGTGGGCGCGAGAAATATGCAGAACTTTGAACTCCTAAAGCAGCTTGGAAAGCTTCGCAAGCCTATTTTGCTGAAACGCGGTCTGGCAAACACTGTTGAAGAGCTGTTGATGAGCGCCGAATATATTATGGCGGAGGGGAATGAGCAGGTGATACTCTGCGAGCGCGGGATACGCACCTATGAAACCATTACGCGGAATACGCTGGATATTTCTGCTGTTCCCGTGCTTAAGCGGCTGTCTCATCTGCCAGTGATTGTAGATCCCAGCCACGCTTCCGGGCTGAACTGGCTGATTGAACCGCTGGCCATAGCGGCGGCTGCCGTAGGGGCCGACGGTCTCATTATCGAAGTGCACAACGACCCAAGCCATGCTTTGTGCGACGGCGCTCAGTCTATTACGCCCGCTCAGTTTGACGCGCTGGCCGGAAAGGTCAGAAAAATTTCTGAAACGGTGCACGGCCTATGAAGCAGTCTTCCGGCAGGCCGGACGGCCTGAAAATTGTGATCGTAGGAATGGGACTGATCGGTGGTTCCATTGCAAAGGCGCTGCGGCTGGGAACCGGCCACGCGGTCTTCGGCATGGATACGGACGAAGACGTTCTTCTGGACGCCTGTTCCTGCGGGGCTATTGACGGCAAAGCTGGTCCCGAAGAGCTGCAAAGCGCGGACGTAGTATATCTTTGCGTGTATCCGGAGGCTGCTTTGCGATTTGCCAGGGAATACGGCCCGAAGTTGAAGGAAAACTGCGTTCTTACAGACGCCTGCGGCATCAAGCGCGAAATCTGCGCCGGTATGGAGCAGTTGGAAAAATCGGGCCGCTATGTCTTTGTGGCGGGCCACCCCATGGCAGGGAAAGAGCTCAGCGGCTTTGCCGCCAGCGACGCCGGTATTTTCGCTGGTGCATCGTATTTGATCGCGCCCTGCAGCGCGCCGGAGTGGGCGGTAGAGCGAGTAGCTGGTCTGGCTATCAACATGGGATTTGGGCAGATCGTGATGACCACGCCGGAGCAGCACGACCGCGTGATCGCCTTTACCTCCCAGGTCCCTCATGTACTGGCGTGCTCTTATGTGATGAGCCCCCGGTGCCGGGAGCACAAGGGGTTTTCCGCAGGAAGCTATCGGGACGTTTCCCGGGTGGCCAATATCAATGACGTGCTGTGGAGCCGCCTTTTTCTCGACAACCGGGACGCCCTCACTACAGAATTGGACGAGCTTATCAAGAATATCGGACTGTTCAGAGAGGCCGTTTCCGGCGGCGATGAAAAGCGCCTGCGGGAATTGCTCCGTACCGCCGCGCAGATCAAGCGGGAGGAAGGCTGAGAAGGGAAGATATCTATGGTGATCTACGGGAACGAATTTACCGGAGGAAATGTGACGGTTCCTCCCAGCAAAAGCGCAGCCCACAGAGCGCTGTTGTGCGCTGTTCTGTCGGGTGGAAAGACAACCGTTTACAACATTGATGAAAGCAGAGATATGGAAGCGACTCTTGAGGCTGTCAGGAGTCTGGGCGCACATGTTGTTTATGAAAAAAGCGGCAAAGCGGTAAAAGTGGACGCTTCCGCGCTGGGCAGTGTTCACGAAGGCGAGATCGACTGCATCGAATCCGGATCCACCCTCCGTTTCCTGATCCCCGTCGCGGCAGCGTTAGGCGGAACATGGCGCTTTACAGGAAGGGGAAGACTGCCCGAAAGGCCGCTGGGCGTTTACGCGGAATTATTGCCGGAGCACGGCGTGAAGTTTTCTTCTGCCGGAGGACTTCCATTGGAAGTTTCCGGAAAGCTTTCCTCCGGGAGCTATTGCCTGCCTGGAAACATCAGTTCACAGTTCATTACCGGACTGCTGCTGGCCCTGCCTTTATTGAACGGTGACAGCGAGATCATATTAACGTCTCCTTTGGAATCAAAAGGCTATGTGGAGCTGACCTGTTCCGTTTTGAAGGATTATGGTATCCACGTGGAAGCGACAGAAACGGGCTGGCACATTCCCGGAAGCCAAACCTTTACGCCTCGAGAGTATACAGTCGAGGGAGACTGGTCCCAGGCGGCTTTCTTTCTTTCCATGGCGGCGCTGTCGCCCCAGGGAGCAAAGGTGCGGCTCCATGGTCTGAACCCGGATTCTGTACAGGGGGACAAGGCCTGTCTTGTGCGCTTTGGCGGCTTCGGTCTGAAGACAGTTTGGGAGGGTCCCGTGCTCGCCGCTTGGAATCCCTATTCAGAAAAGCCTTATGGCGGGCTGCAGGGCTATACCATCAACGCGGCTCAAATTCCCGACATGGTGCCGGCCCTTGCGGTCTGCGCTGCCCTGTGCGAGGGGGAGACAAGGATTACCCATGCAGAACGCCTGCGGTTAAAGGAAAGCGACCGTCTGGCCGCTATGGAACAGGCGATCAATGCCGTAGGAGGCCGTGCGCGGGCCGTGACGGACGGCCTTGTGATCCAGGGCGTCCCCTTTTTGCGGGGTGGGACCGCCCTTGGGCAGAACGACCACAGAGTCGTAATGTCCCTTGCCGCCGGAGCTTTGAGAAGCAGGGGAGAGATCAGCGTTACAGAGGAACAGAGTATCGGAAAATCTTATCCGGGATTTTTTGAGGATTTTAGAAAGCTGGGAGGAAATGCGCATGTCGTCCATCTGGGGTGAGCGGATCAGGATCTCCATTTTTGGAGGAAGCCATACGGAAGCCATCGGCGTGACGGTAGACGGCCTTCCCGCCGGAGAAAAAATCGATATGGACGGTGTCCTCAAGCAAATGGCGCGCCGTGCGCCGGGGCAGGGCCCAACCGCCACAACAAGAGCCGAAAAGGATATGCCCCGCGTGCTATGCGGATTTTTAAACGGTGTCACCACCGGTGCGCCGCTGTGCGCCGTCATCGAAAACACCAGCCAGAGGTCGGGAGACTACGAGAATTTACGGGTACTGCCCCGGCCCGGCCATGCGGATTATACCGCCTGGGTGAAATACGGTGGACATAATGACGTTCGGGGAGGCGGGCATTTTTCCGGCAGGCTGACGGCGCCTCTGGTCTTTGCGGGAGCGCTGGCGCGTCAGATCTTGTCCCGAAAGGGAATTGCCGTAGGCTCCCATATAACGAATATAGGGCAGTCCCAGGGAGACGAACCCTTTGATCCCGCCAATTTATCCCCGGAGCTCCTGGAGCGGCTCTCTCAGGAATATTTTCCCGTAATAGACGCGAACGCGAAAGAGTCCATGCGGCAGGAGATCGAAAGTGCAAAACTGTCGGCCGACAGTGTGGGCGGCACAGTGGAATGCGCCGTTACCGGTTTACCTGCCGGAGCGGGAAATCCCATCTTCGGCGGCGCGGAAAATCTGATCGCTTCTTTGGTATTCGGCATTCCAGCGGTAAAGGGGATCGATTTTGGCGCCGGTTTCAGCGCCGCTTATCTTAAAGGCAGTGAAAATAACGACGTCTTCTATTATGACGAAGACGGAAATGTCCGTTCCAGGACGAACCGTGCCGGAGGAATTCTGGGCGGCATCACCACAGGAATGCCCGTGATCTTTCAGGCGGCCTTTAAGCCCACACCGTCTATCGGGAAGGAACAGGATACCATCGATCTACGAGCCGGAACGAACGCCAAACTGACCATTCACGGGCGGCACGATCCCTGTATCGTCCCTAGGGCGGCTCCGGTCGTGGAAGCGGCGGCGTGTATCGCTTGTCTGGAACTGCTGGCGGAAAGCAGTCTGCTTTAAAGCTTATTTGTGAAAACAGGGAGGAGAAGTAAGATGGAATACCGGTTGTCCTCCAAAAGCGTGGATTTTCTTTGGGAGCTGACTCTCCATAATGAAAGGCCTTGGTTTCAGGCACACAGGGAAGAGTTTCTCTCTGTGCTGGACCGTCCCTTCAAGGCGTTGGCTTCCGAGACGCTTTGCATTATGGGGGAAAAGCTGCCTGCGCTGGGCCTGCAGCTGCACGTTTCCAGAATTTATCGGGACGCTAGGCGGCTGTTTGGACGCGGCCCGTATAAAGACAACCTGTGGTTTTCCCTTCAGGAAAGTGATGCCATGGACCAGGGTCCCATGTTCTGGTTTGAGCTGAATCGGGAGGGCACCTCTCACGGGGTTGGCTTTTGGGATAGAAATACCCGGCAGGGCGAGCTGTTCCGGGAGAGGATCGACCGGGATCCAAAGGCTTTTTCCAAACTTGTGGAAAGCCTGCCGCCGGGATATCGGCTGTGGGGCGAGGAATACAAACGTCCAAAAGGAACCCGCGGCCCGCTGCTGGACCCCTGGTATAACCGTAAGCAGGTAAGCGTCGGCTGGGACAATTATTTCGGTCAGGAATTGTTCGGCCCACAGCTTCCGGAGCTTTTGACAGAGTCCTTTTTGACGCTGCTGCCCATCTACCGGGAATTTATCGCGGTATACCGGCAGGCCAGAGAAGAGGAGCAAAAGGAAGAACAGGATTCCCTGTGGGGAACGGGAGGATACCATGGAGAATAATGGCTATCAAAAGAAGCTTGCTGAAGAGCGCGAGAACATTGACCGAATCGACAAACAGCTGCTGCCACTGTTTTTGGAGCGAATGGGATGTTCCCAGAGAGTGGCCGCGATCAAGCGTGAGGCGGGTATTCCAGTCCTGGACGCAGGCAGGGAACAGGAAATTTTGAAGAAGATCCGGAACCGGGGCGGTGCTTTCGGTTCAGAAGCTGCGGCGCTTTACAGGTTTATCATGTCGGTCAGCCGTGCAAGACAGCACAAGCTGTTGTCCAGCGGGGCGGAGCTTCGCGCCATGGAGCAGACTGCCGCCCGTGCTATGCCGGAGCAGCCGGATATGGTGGTGTGCCAGGGGGTGGAGGGCGCGTACTCCCATCAGGCGGCGCTGGACTTTTTCGGCGAAGTGCCGATCACGTTTGAGCCCACCTGGAAGCAGGTTTTTGAAGATGTGAGCTTCGGCAAGGCGCAGTTTGGCGTGCTGCCGGTGGAAAATTCCGCGGCCGGTTCCGTCAACGGTGTATACGACCTGATTCTGCGTTATCGGTTTTATATTGTGGGCGCCGTGGCGGTAAAAGTGGAGCACTGTCTGGCCGCCGCGGACGATTCGGTTCCCATAACGGCGGTAGTCTCCCATCCTCAGGCCATTTCCCAGTGTTCTGAATACATCGAAGAGCATTTGCTGAAGACTGTAGAATATTCCAACACGGCGGCTGCAGCCCAGTACATTGCCGAACAGCGTCCGAAGGGTATGGCGGCGCTTTGCTCGGCGGAGGCCGCTCGGAAATACGGACTGGCAGTCCTGGAAAAAGGCGTCCAGAACGAGAAAAACAATGTGACGCGGTTTATCGTGATTTCCCGAGAACCGATTTTGTCGGAGGACGCCAATAAGATCAGCCTCTGTTTTTCCCTTTCTCATACTCCTGGCGCGCTTTACAATGTTTTGGAACAGTTTGCTTTGTGCGGGCTGAATATGACAAAGATCGAGTCCCGCCCCATTCCCGGCAGCGCTTTTGAATACGATTTTTATCTGGATTTTACCGGGAATATTCACAGGCAGGAAACTCTGGATCTGATCTGCGCTCTCCACGATGAATTGCCCAGATTTTCTTTTTTGGGAAACTATAGCGAAAGATAATTCAATTCTACTTGTTAAGGAGATTTTCATGGAAATAAAACTGGAACGCGTAAAAACGCAGGAGCAGATCGATTCTCTGTGCGAAATCGCAAAACAGGTCTGGCACCTGACCTATGATCCGCTGGTCCCTGACGGCCAGGTGGAGTATATGATCGATAAGTTTCAGTCTCCCCGCGCGGTAAGGAAGCAGATGGAAACAATGAATTACCGCTACTACATGATGGTCTGTGATGGAGAAAATGCCGGATTTGTGGGATTCTCCCCCCGATACGAAGGCCGCGAGGAAATGTTTCTCAGCAAGATTTACCTTCTGCCGGACTTCCGCGGCTGCGGAGCTGTGCGAAAAGCGTTTGCGCTGGTAGAGAAGGAGACCCGGAAGGAAGGACTTTCCAAAATCTGCCTAACCGTAAACAAGGGAAACACCCACGCAGTGGAGGTCTATACCCATTACGGCTTCAAGACAGTGGAAAAGGTGAAAACAGATATTGGCTCTGGTTTTGTGATGGATGATTTTATCATGATAAAGGACGTGAGCGCCATCGGTGACAAACCATGAAGTGCCTGCGCTCTTATCGTTTTGGGCTTGATTTTTGGGCAATGGGGTTGTTTCTCCTTGTCATGCTGCCGAATTTCATTTGGTTCGGACTGCCCGCGCAAAACGATGTACTGCGGCGGGAGTCCATCGTGCCTGTTTTGGACGGGGCCGTCTCGGCTTTTCAGATTTTGACAGTCGTTTCCCTGTGCTTTTTAAAAAATCGTGGCGCTGGGAAATTCTGCTGGAAGCGCCCCAGGATATGGGGAGCCGCCGGCTGCTGTATCTGCTACTATGGCCTTTGGCTCTGCTATTACAGCGGCGTGGTAAACGCCGCGTTGATTTTGGGCTTGTGCCTCTTTCCCTGCGGCGCGTTTTTTCTTTTTGGCTTGGAGCGCAAAAAACTTTTCGCTCTGGTTTTCATAGTTCTCTTTGCCACGCTCCATACGCTGTCCAGCCTTATCAATTTTTTTGCCCGCTGAAATTTTCGGCGGACTTTTTTATTATCGAAAAAATCCGTTGAATTTTACAAAAAAGCATGTTATAGTAAAAATAATTCTATACATTTTTGGGAGCGTGAAGAAATGGATATTCGAAAAATCGTCTCGCAAATGACTTTGGAAGAAAAAGCAAAGATGTGCTCCGGCCAGGATTTCTGGCATACCAGAGCTATAGAGCGCCTGGGTGTACCGTCAGTCATGGTGACAGACGGCCCGTGCGGTCTGCGGAAGCAGGCCGGAGAAAGCGACCATCTCGGCTTAAACGCAAGCGTAACGGCCATCAGTTACCCCACTGGCTCCTGCATGGCATGTTCCTTTGATCGAGACCTGATCCGAGAATCGGGAGAGGTTCTAGGTGAAGAATGCCAGGCGGAAGACGTGGCTGTGCTGCTTGGTCCGGCTGTCAACATCAAGCGGTCACCTCTGTGCGGCAGGAATTTCGAGTATTTTTCCGAAGATCCGTACCTGGCTGGGAACTGTCTGCCGCCTACATAAATGGCGTACAGAGTAAAAACGTCGGCACCAGCCTGAAACATTTTGCGGCTAATTCCCAGGAGCACCGCCGCATGACAAGCAGCAGCGAGGTGGACGAACGGACTCTGAGGGAAATTTATCTGCCCGCTTTTGAAAGATCCGTGAAGGAGGCGCAGCCTTGGACGGTGATGTGCTCCTATAACAGGATCAACGGGGAATACGCCTCGGAAAATTATCGGTTCCTGACAGAGATCCTGCGGGAAGAGTGGGGCTTTGAAGGCGCGGTAGTCAGCGACTGGGGAGCAGTCAACGACCGGGTGAAAGGCGTTGCCGCAGGTCTTGATCTGGAAATGCCCGGCCCCGGGACAGCCAACACGCAGCGGCTTATAGAAGCAGTGGAGAACGGGACCCTTTTGGAAAAAGATCTTGACGCCGCCGTGGAGCGCATTCTGAAGCTTTTGGAGAAATATCTTTCCAACCGCGCCTCCAATGTGAAATTTGACTACGAGCGGGACCATGAGAAAGCCCGGCAGATGGCGGCGGAGTCCCAGGTCCTGCTGAAAAACGAAGATGATCTTCTGCCGCTTTCCAAGGAGAAGCGAGTGGCGTTTATTGGAAAGTTTGCCGAGCTGCCCCGGTTCCAGGGCGGCGGAAGCTCTCATGTAAACAGCTATAAAGTCACCGGCGCGCTGGAGGCTGCCACCAATCTGCAGGTGACTTATGCGCAGGGCTATACCCTGGAGAATGCCGATCCGGATCCGGCTCTGATTTCCGAAGCGGTCAAAACCGCTGCCAGCACGGACTGCGCCGTGCTGTTTATTGGTTTGCCGGAATTACTGGAGTCCGAAGGCTTTGACCGGAAGAATATGCGGCTGCCAGCCTGTCAGGAAATGCTGGTGGAGGAAGTGGCGAAGGTCCAAAAAAACACGATCGTGGTAGTCCATTGCGGCGGCGCCATCGAAATGCCCTGGGCCGACAGCGTAAAATCTATCCTGTATGCCTATCTGGGAGGCGAAGCAGTGGGCAGCGCTACGGTGGATATCCTGTTTGGAGACGTAAATCCCAGCGGCAAGCTGGCAGAGACCTTCCCGCTGCGTCTGGAAGACAATCCCTCCTACCTGTATTATCTGGGCGAAGAGGACAGGACGGAATACCGGGAAGGTATCTTTGTGGGATACCGCTATTACGATAAAAAGTCCATGCCGGTTTTGTTTCCCTTCGGCCACGGGCTGAGCTATACGCAGTTTGCCTACAGCGGCCTGACTCTGGATAAAACCGACATGAAGGATACGGAAACGCTTCACGTCAGCGTAAAGGTGAAAAATATCGGCAGGCGTAGGGGAAAAGAAATCGTTCAGCTGTATGTACAGGACGATGAAAGCACGGTGATCCGTCCTGTCAGAGAACTGAAGGGTTTTGAAAAGGTAGAGCTTGCTCCCGGCGAAGAAACAACGGTCAGATTCACGCTGGATAAACGGGCCTTTGCCTATTACAATACAGAACTTGGTGACTGGCACGTGGAGACAGGCGATTTTACCGTTTCCGTAGCCAAATCAAGCCGCGATATACAGCTTTCCGAAAAGGTGCATGTGGAATCGACCGTGCGGCTTAAAAAGGTATTCACCATGAATAGCACGCTTGGCGATATAATGTCAGACCCGAAGGGCGCTCAGATCATTGGAGAGATGATGCGGTCCAGTGGCATGGGCGGCATGACAGAAAGCGGGGGAGAAGTGATGTCCTCCGAAGCTATTGCCGCCATGATGGGTTACATGCCTCTGCGCGGCATCGCCATGTTTGCGGGCGACGCCATAAAGCCGGAAGTGCTCCAAAATCTTCTGGACGCTTTGAACGCATAAACGCACAAGACAGCGGTTTGTTGAAAACAACGCCCTGTTCCTTATTTGAGGGAACAGGGCGTTTCCCTTTCCTGAAATTTTATCTTATGGAAAAAAGACAGGCTGTGACAAAATTCCAGGCGAAGCTGGAATAAAATGGGGGAGGTTTAAACGAAAGGAGGTGTCAGAACTCTGGCAGCAGGCAAATAAAAATTAACCAGAATTTTGCTGTGTTGGTATATTTTGCCGTCATCCTGCGCAGAGTATGGATAAATCCAAACACAAAGGAGAAAAAACTATGAAACGAATGCTTTCCCTGCTTTTGATATCTATCATCATGCTGACAGCTGTCATCGCCGGCGGAATGACGGCTTCTGCCGCCGGTTTAAATGACTATATCTCTGTTACCGGATATAATCCGAATATGGACTATATGCGCGCCATGGAGAACGCTGTCAACGACGGGAGCCCCTATGCACTTCAGGTCGGAGCCATCTATGAAAGGCAGCGGAACCTGAAGATCGACTCTTTGCAGCTGCATCAGAAAAAGACCTCGTACTTTACCACTTACACCACCGCGAAGGAGATCAAAGCCGCCATAGAGGCTGACTTGAGGCCGAAATACACTCAGACGGACCTGGACCTGCTTTCCCGTGTAATTTATGCGGAAGTGGGGTGTACCTGGATCCCGGACTGGGTCCAGCGTATGGTAGGCAGCGTAGTTCTGAATCGAGTAAAAAGCAGTTATTATCCCAACACGATCAAAGACGTTATTTACCAGCCCGGTCAGTATTCCCCCACATGGGACGGTTCTATCAATAAAAAACCGGATGCCAGGACCATCGCCAACGCAAAATATGTATTGGAGCACGGCAGCATCTGCCCGGCAAATGTAACGGGACAGAATTCCATCATTACCGGCAGCGGCGTGTATCAAAGCTATCACGATTCTGTCCTGGGAACTACCGTTTATTTCTGCTATACCTGAGCGCGTAGACGTTAGGAATAAAAAAGAGACCCTCTCACTTTGCATGGCGGGAGGATCTCTTTTCTTAAATTGCTCTGGAATCCAACGTATTGGGCTGTTGTCTTCTTGTTGCTTTTTGGCTCAAATCGGTATTATCATGTAATATAACGATTACACATTTCTGCTTTTCCACAACTCAGAACGGAAAATTTCTTTTATTATGTCGTTCACATTCAAATTGTGCATTGATTTTTGCGCGAGATAGGGACTTAAAAGGTTTAAGTCCTATCTCATAAAAAAGAAGCAGCTGCAAGAGCTGCCTCTTCTTTTTTGGTGCGCGAGACGGGAGCTTGAAAGGTTCAAGTCCCACTTCATAAAAAAAGAAGCAGCTGCAAGAGCTGCCTCTTCTTTTTTTGGTGCGCGAGACGGGACTTGAACCCGTACGTCGTAGACACACGCACCTCAAACGTGCCTGTCTGCCAGTTCCAGCACTCGCGCACAATCAACATTTTGAAGTATACCATTGGAAACGGTCCTTGTCAAGCCGGAATTTTCTCCGCTGTTCCTGCTCTTTTCGGGATCTTCAGCACAGACCGAGAAAAAATTCAAAAACATATCGGCCGTCTACGGTGTCCATGCGTCTATGGTTAAAAGCCATGCGTTCAGGGTGGAACTGCACCGCATAGATTTTCTTTTTAGGGTTCTCCACGGCTTCTATCGTACTGTCCTCCGCCAAAGCGGAAACAGTAAGTCCTGGAGCAAAAACGTCTATGGCCTGGTGATGGGCGCTGTTAACGGCGAATTCCCGGCCATACAGTTTTCGCAGGAAGCTGCCCTCCGTTGTTGTTATTCTGTGGACCTTGTCACCGGTGTGTTCTTCCCATTTATGGGCTGCCGCATTATCAATGTCCTGATACAGCGTCCCGCCTAAGGCGATATTGATGATCTGCAGGCCGCGGCAGATGCCGAAAACCGGCAGCCCGGCTGCTGCAAATTTTTTGACCAGTTCGATCTCATCTAAATCTTTTTGCCGGTCGATACCAACGCTTGCCGTATTTTTTTGACCGTACAAAGCCGGATCCGCATCCGTTCCGCCGGGCAGCAAAAGACCGTCACAACCGGTACTGTCTTTGGGATTAGTGGAAAAAACGCCTGCGGCGCCGCAGGCGCTCAGAGCATCTGCGTAGTTTTGAAAAGCACTTTTTTCTCCGTACACAAAAATTCTTTTCATCTTAGCAAGCACTCCCTTGGTCAAAATGGCTCTCACTGCCGAATTCCCTAAAAAATACGAAGCCTTTCACTTATCATGATTATACAGTAACGGGGGATAATAGACAAGAAAAATTCTGGAAGCAGGTGGAAAATTGAAAAAGGAAGTTCCATACGAAATAGAGAAAAAAAGGCCGGAGAGTTTGTCGGCTGGTATTATCGTCACAGCAGTGCTGCTGTGCATTCTACTGAGCTTTCTCGGATTTTTGGATAACCGTGAGTCTGCTCGGGACGCGGCGCACACAGCCGCTCAGGCAGCGGCTCAGGTAGAACAACCGGCATCTTCCGCTGTAAAAACAGAAAGCGAAGGAATGGGAAACAGCCAGCTTTCAGATCCGCTATTGGTGCTTGTCAACGACTGGACGCCTCTGCCCGAGGGTTGGCAGGTCACGCCCCGCATGGTGGACGACGAACAGGTGGATCTGCGCATGTACGATGATTTAAGCTCTATGTTTCAGGCAGCGGCAAAGGATGACGTGTGGTTCTGGGTGGCTTCCGGCTACAGAAGTGTGGAAGAGCAGGAAGTCATTCTTGACCGGGCAATACAAGAAAACTTGCAGTTTGGAGTGTCCCTAAAAGAAGCGGAACAGGAAGCTCTAAAGACCATTGCCCGGCCCGGCTGCAGCGAACATCATACCGGTCTGGCGGTGGATTTAAACGATGTAAGCGATGATTTTGAGAAAACCGAGGCCTATCGCTGGCTGTCCCAGCATGGGGCAGAATATGGATTTGTCCAGCGCTATAAAAAGGAAAAAGCGACTCTTACCGGCATTGACAACGAAAGCTGGCATTACCGGTATGTGGGAAAAAAGCACGCCAAGGAAATGGAGCGGCTTGATATGTGTCTGGAAGAATATGTGGAATATCTGAAAAAGCAGGGAGTGCGCTGACGTTTCCAGAAAGCGAAGACCTGGATTCAAAGCGAAAAAGGAAAATTTTTGTTGCGAAAGCGCTTTAGCCTGTTTATAATAAGGGATATGATTCCGTTTTATGAGGAAAGAGGGAAAGAATATGGTTCGGACAAGATTTGCGCCCAGTCCCACCGGTTTTATGCATGTGGGCAATCTGCGGACGGCCCTATATGAGTATCTGGTGGCAAAATCCCAGGGCGGACAGTTTGTGCTGCGGATAGAGGACACCGACCAGGAACGGTATGTGGAGGGGGCTGTGGATGTGATTTACAGCACCTTGGAAAAAGTGGGCCTCCGGCACGACGAGGGCCCGGATATCGGCGGAGAATACGGACCCTATGTGCAGAGTCAGCGCAAAGACCTGTACCGCCCTTATGCAGAGCAGCTTGTGAAAGATGGCAAAGCCTACTACTGTTTCTGCTCCAAGGAACGTTTGGAGTCCCTGCACGATGAAAACGGTCTGGGCGGCTACGACCGCCACTGCCGGGATCTGTCCCAGCAGGAAATTCAGCGGCTTTTAGATGCCGGTACTCCCCATGTGATCCGCCAGAAGGTCCCGCTTGCCGGCTCCACCACCTTTCAGGACGCGGTTTTTGGAGAGATCACCATTGAAAACAAAGAGATCGAGGATCAGATACTCTTAAAGGCGGACGGCTATCCCACCTACAATTTTGCCAACGTGATAGATGACCATCTGATGCACATCACTCATGTGGTCCGGGGCAGCGAGTATCTCACTTCCACCCCGAAATACAATCTGCTTTACGAAGCGTTCGGCTGGGATATTCCCACTTATATCCACCTGCCCCTGATCATGGGCAGAAATGAGGATGGCAGTGTTTCCAAGCTTTCCAAGCGGCACGGTTCCACCAGCTTCGAGGGCCTGGTAGAAGACGGATATCTGCCTCAGGTGATCACAAACTACATCGCCCTGCTGGGCTGGGCGCCAAAAGACAATCAGGAAGTCTTTTCCCTGGACGAGTTGGTGAAAAATTTCTCCGTGGACGGTATCAGCAAGTCTCCGGCAATTTTTGATTACGAGAAGCTTTCCTGGTTCAACGGGGAATATATTAAGGCTATGGGGGAGGAGGAATTCCTTTTCCATGCCATGCCTTATTACAAAGAAGTGTTTGGAAGCCGGGAAAAAGATTGGTCTATTCTCCAGTCCATTTTGCAGGCGCGCATCACCAAATTCAGCGAGATCCCCAGACTGCTTTCTTTCTTCCAGGAGCTGCCTGAATATCCTCTAGAGTTTTTCTGCAATAAAAAGAGCAAGACCACCCTGGAAAACTCTCCGCAAATGCTGCAAGCGGCCATTGAGGTTTTGGAGCAGATCCCCTCCTGGGAACTGAATGAGATCCACGACAATCTAATTTCTCTGGCGGAAAAGCTGGAGGTAAAAAACGGTACCTTGCTGTGGCCTGTTCGAATTGCTGCCGCAGGCACGCTGGTAACGCCCGGCGGGGCCATGGAGATACTGGCTCTTTTGGGAAAAGAGGAAGCCCTGAACAGGCTGAAAGCAGGGCTTGCAAGGTTTTAAGAATACGCTCACAGAAAGAGGGAAAAGCAATGAGCGAGGAAAAAAACATAAACGAAATAGCTTCCACCAATTTTATCGATGATTTTGTAAAAGAGGATATGGCCCCCGGCGGCCGCACGGAGGGCATGAAGGTCCACACCCGGTTTCCGCCGGAACCCAACGGCTATCTCCACATCGGCCACGCCAAGGCCATTTATATTGATTTTGGCACAGCAGAACGATTTGGCGGTATCTGCAACCTGAGAATGGACGACACCAACCCCACAAAAGAAGATGTGGAGTATGTAGACGCCATCAAAGAGGATATCCATTGGCTGGGCTACGATTGGGACGATCGCTTCTACTACGCCTCAGACTATTTTGAGGACATGTATAAAGGTGCGGAGGAACTGATCGAAAAAGGTCTTGCCTATGTGTGCGAGCTGACTCCCGAGCAGATGAAGGAAATGCGGGGAGATCTGACTACGCCTGCCCGGAGCCCTTACCGGGACCGCCCCAAAGCGGAAAGTCTCGATCTGTTCCGGCGCATGCGGGCCGGAGAGTTTGAGGACGGCAGAATGACCCTCCGGGCCAAGATTGATTTGGCCTCCGGCAACTTCAATATGCGGGATCCTGTTATTTACCGCATCAACCATACTGCCCACCACCGCACCGGCGACAAGTGGTGTATCTACCCCATGTACGATTACGCCCACCCCTTCGAGGACGCCATGGAGTGCATCACTCACTCTCTGTGCTCCTTGGAATTTGAGGATCACCGGCCATTTTATAACTGGGTGGTAGAAAACGTCACCCTGCCCTCAAAGCCCCGGCAGATCGAATTTGCAAGGCTTGGCATCAACAACACGGTGATGAGTAAGCGAAAGCTGCGGGCTTTGGTGGAAGGCGGCTATGTGGACGGCTGGGACGATCCCCGCATGCCCACGCTCTGCGGTCTGCGCCGCCGTGGATATACCCCTGCTTCCATTCGTAACTTCAGTGAGCGCAACGGCGTTTCAAAGGTGAATTCCACGGTGGAATACGCATTCCTGGAGCATTGTCTCCGGGAAGACCTGAATATGAATGCCCGGCGGGTCATGGCAGTGCTGGACCCGGTAAAGCTGGTCATCACCAATTATCCAGCGGGGAAAAGCGAGACTCTGATAGTGGAAAACAACCCCAATAAGCCCGAGGAGGGGACGAGGGAAGTCACCTTCTCCCGGGAACTGTGGATTGAGCGGGAGGATTTCCTGCCGGAGCCTATTCCAAAATATAAGCGTCTGTACCCCCAGGGGCCGGAGTGCCGCCTGAAAGGCGCCTATCTGATAAAATGCGTAGGTTACGAAACCGATGAAACCGGCAGAGTTACGGAAATCGCGGCGGAGTACGATCCGGAGAGCCGGGGGGGAGACCCCGCTGACGGCAGAAAGGTGAAGGGCGCCACACTCCATTGGGTGGACGCGAACAACGCTCTGGACGCGGAAGTGCGGGTGTACGACAACCTCTTTACCGTGGAAAATCCCGAGGAAGGGAATTTTCTCGATTATCTGAATCCCGATTCCCTTCATGTCCTGACCGGTTGCAAGCTGGAAAGCAGCCTGAAGGACGCAAAGCCCGGCGAAAGCTTCCAGTTCATGCGTCAGGGTTATTTCTGCGCCGACAACCGGGACAGCGCTCCAGAGCATCTGGTCTTTAACCGCTCTGTCAAGCTGAAGGACAGCTTTAAGCCTGGAAATTAAAGCGAGACAGCTTCTCTGGTATCAGGAAGCTCTGCTGGCAATAGAGATTGTGAATGAAAGTTCTATTCTATGACAAGAAAAAGAGGACGCGCCGCAGCGTTTCATTCTGCGGCGCGCCCTCTTTTATGCGGATTTTACGGCCATGAGCCGCTTTGTCACATCAGCTTGCGGAACAGGGTTTTGAAGTCTTCGGCAGAAGCTTCTCTAGGATTGCCGGGCGCACAGGCGTCTGCGGCGGCGGAGTCTGCCAAGAACTGTAGATCTTCTTCCTGCAGCGCTTCCAGCTTGGTGGGAATCCCAACATCGGCAGAGAGCTTCCGTACAGCATCGATGGCGGCCCTGCGGTAAGCGGCCTGATTCATTCCAGCCGTATCCACGCCCATAGCCTCGGCAATGGCCTTGAACTTTTCGCCGGTGTATTCCTGGTTGTATTCCATCACGATGGGCAGGCACATGGCGCAGGCCACTCCGTGAGGGGTATCATAGGTAGCGCCCAAAGTATGGGCCATGGAGTGAGCAATGCCCAAACCCACGTTAGAGAAAGCCATACCGGTAACGAACTGGCCCAGAGCCATGGCTTCCCGGCTTTCGCTTTCGTTCTGCACAGCGCCTCGCAGATTTTTGGAGATCAGGCGGATCGCCTCCAGATTCAGACAGTCCGCCAGTGCCCAGGCGGCTTTTGTGGTGTAGCCTTCGATGGCATGGGTAAGAGCGTCCATGCCGGTAGCGGCAGTAAGACCCTTGGGCATGGTAGACATCATATCGGGATCCACGACGGCTACATTGGGAATGTCATTGACGTCCACGCAGACAAATTTTCGCTTTTTCTGTACGTCAGTGATGACATAGTTGATAGTAGCCTCTGCAGCAGTTCCGGCGGTAGTGGGAACTGCGATGGTGAATACGGTCGGATTCTTGGTGGGGGCTACGCCCTCCAGGGAACGGACGTCGGCAAATTCGGGGTTGTTGATGATGATGCCGATAGCCTTGCCGGTATCCATAGAAGAACCGCCGCCGATGGTGATCATGTAATCGGCGCCGCTCTTTTTATAAGCTTCCACGCCGGACTGAACATTCTCGATGGTAGGGTTTGGCTTGATGTCGGAATAGATCTCATAGGCCATTCCCTTGGCGTCCAGCAGATCGGTAACCTTTTGTGTTACGCCAAACTTGAGAAGATCGGGATCGGTAGCGACAAAGGCCTTTTTGAAGCCCTTGCCCGCAACGATGCCGGGAATCTCCTGAATGGCTCCTTTGCCATGGTAAGAAATTGAGTTCAGTACAAAACGGTTGACGGACATAAGGATTACCTCCCGAAAATTTATTGTCTTTATTATAACAAAGACGGGGTGGAAAATCAAGGCAGAGGCGGGGAATTGGAACCAATGCGGCCGGCCGTTCCCATTGTCACCCGAAAATGCAATTCTGGTTGACAATCTTGGAAAATCGTGATACCATTCTTACGGCAAAGAAAGGGGAAGAAAAGCATGAACGCTTCTACGGCGCAGATCTTAGAGCTCTTGAGAAACGCTGGCGGAGCCCTGTCCGGCCAGGAAATGGCACAGCGGCTGGGCATCAGCCGGAATTCCGTGTGGAAGGCAGTGAAAAAGCTGCGGGAAGAAGGGTATGAGATTGGGGCTGGGACCAACCGGGGGTATACCTTGGTCTCTGAAAGCAGCATACTCAGCGCTGAAGCTGTTCGTAGCAGGTTGACCGGCATGGCGGAGAACTGTGAAATTCAGGTTTTGGAAGAGGTCGGTTCCACCAATACCGCCGTAAAGGAGCTAGCGGAGCGGGGAAGCCCGGAAGGCACGGTAGTTATCGCCAAACAGCAAAGCGCCGGGAAAGGCAGATTGGGCCGCTCCTTTTCGTCACCGCCGGAAACTGGATTGTATATGAGCATTCTCCTGCGCCCCAGGTTTTCCGCAGAGGATTCGCTTTTTATTACGACTGCGGCAGCCGTGGCGGTGGCCGTAGCAGTAAATGCCGTTACAGGTCGGAGCGCTCAGATCAAGTGGGTCAACGATGTGTATCTGAGTGGATATAAGATCTGCGGCATTCTGACAGAAGCGTCCGTCGATTTTGAGACCCAGGGTCTGCGTTATGCGGTACTGGGCATCGGTGTGAATATAGAGCCTCCCAAGGGCGGCTTTCCGGAGGGACTGCGGGACATCGCCGGGGCGTTGTATGAAAAAAAAGCTCCGGAGAATACAAGAGCCGCTCTTGCCGCGGAAATATTGAACCACTTCTTTTGCTTTTATGAAAACCTTACGGAAAAGCCCTTCTTGGAAGAGTACAGACGGCTCTCCCTGCTGACGGGCATGGAAATCGATTTTTCCAAAGGTGATAAAGAGTACAGCGGCGTGGTTTTAGGTATAGACGATGAGACCCGTCTGCTGGTTCGACTAAAAAGCGGGAAAACGGAAGCCTTTTCCGCAGGAGAAGTCAGGGTGGACAAAAGCTTCCTGAAAAGACTTCGGGCGCGACCTGAAAAAGAAGATTGAAAAGCACAATTTCGAACTGGTTAGAGAAAGGAACGTGGGTGAAATGAACATTCAGTTTAAAAGTAAAATTCAGAAAATTATATTGACCGGGGCACTTGCAGCACTTTTGGCCGTGCTGTCACAGGTGTCGGTTCCGCTTCCTTCTGGGGTTCCGGTGACTTTGCAGACCTTCGCCGTGGCAATGTGCGGCTTTATGCTGGGCCCGGTCCTAGGTACATTGTCCGTGGCGGTATATCTGGCCCTGGGAGCCGTGGGAGTGCCGGTTTTTGCCGGATTTACCGGGGGCATAGGCTTTTTCGCCGGCATGACCGGCGGCTATCTGTGGAGCTTTTTGCTGATGGCCCTCTTGTGCGGACTGGGCGTTAAGACCCGCAAACGGATTATTGCTATCCTGCTTGGGCTTTTGGGGCTGGCGGTTTGTCATGTGTGCGGAGCGCTGCAGTTTTCTTTGGTCACCACAACGCCGGTATGGGAATCTTTCCTGACGGCATCACTGCCATATCTACTTAAAGACGTTATTTCTGTCGTGCTGGCTTATCTGGCGGCGGAGGCGGTCATTTTCAGCCTGAAAAAAGCAGGGCTGGTAGCAGAATGAAACTGCGGGGACATCATCTGTTCTGTACCGCTCTGTTTTCGGGACACGGATACGATGAAAACTTTACAAACGCCATGACCGCCGCTGTCAAAGCCTTTCAAAATGGAGAGCCCATAGAACTGGTCCTTGGCTCAGACGGTCTTTGCGCCGCCTGCCCTAACCAACAAGAAAACGGCGTTTGTACCTTGGGCACAGAGAATGTGCTGTGCCGGGATCGCGCAGCTTTTAAGATACTGAGACTGACCGCTGGGCAAACGCTTAACTGGCGGCAAGCAGAAAGGTTGCTTTTGCAAGTGACAGAGCAGGAGTTCCAGAAAGTCTGTGGAGACTGCCGCTGGCAGAAGGAAGGATTGTGTTCCCAAAAGCTCCTGCAAGAACGGACAGCTCCACGATAAGAAACTGCGCGGACCTTTGCGGGTCCGCGCGGTTTAACGATATCAACAGCCAAAATCTAAAAAAGAATATGTGCGAGAAAGGCAATGGCAAAGCCCAGCAGCGCGCCGCAGGCTACCTCGATCTGCCGGTGGCCAAGGGATTCGTTGAGTTTGGGGATCAATTCCCGCATGGCCTGCTTTGTCCCTTCATCGTCATCCTTCTTTAAATACTCCACAATTTGATTGATGGCTTTGGCGTGAAGCCCCGCTGCCCAGCGAACGCCGGTGGCATCATACATGACGATCAGGGCCAGCACGAAAGAAAGAGCAAATATGGGGGAAGAAAAGCCATAGAGATAATAGGAAGTCAGCAGTACAGAACACGTCACAGCAGAGTGAGAGCTGGGCATGCCGCCGGCTCCCGCCAGTCTGCTGCGGTCAAACTGCTTATGCTTTAGGGTGTCTATCAAGGTCTTCAGTGTCTGAGCACTGACCCAAGAAACAACGCTGACATTGATGAGTGGATTCGAAATCAAAAAAGCAAGATTCATGAAAGTTCCTTTGTGATGAGGGAATTTTTCTTATCATAACTTTTTCCCCGGTCCCTGTCAACAGCTTTTCGGCCTGAGGTGCAGGCGCGCTTGCAATCCTACAGGCTTTGTGATAAAATTTAAAAGATTTTTAAACTGCTCACAACTACGAAAAGAGAAAGGTGAATGGTGTAAGAATGGCCGGGACCAAAAGAAATTATTCAAAGGAGCTGGAAGCTGTTCTGGACGATCTGGAGAGCAGGGGAGAAACTCCCAGCCTGCTGCTCCACGCCTGCTGTGCGCCCTGTTCCAGTTATGTGTTGGAATACCTATCCCGGTATTTTAAAATTTCCATTCTCTATTATAACCCCAATATTTTTCCGGAAACAGAGTATGAAAAACGTAAGAGTGAGCTTTCCAGGCTTATCTCCCAAATGCCCTTGAAAAACCCTGTAACTTTGCTGCCCTGTGAATATGATAACAGCGTGTTTGCGGAAATCACCCGGGGGCTTGAGGACGTGCCCGAGGGCGGCGAGAGGTGTATGCGGTGCTTCCGCCTCCGGCTGGAAAAGGCTGCAGAGACCGCTCGAAAGCTGGGCCTTGACTATTTTACCACCACGCTTTCCATCAGTCCCCTGAAAAACGCCGAGGTACTAAACAGTATTGGCGAGGAAGCGGGAAGAAAAGCGGGAGTGCGGCATCTGCCTGCAGATTTTAAGAAAAAAGACGGTTATAAGCGTTCGCTTATTCTCTCACAGGAATACTCTCTTTACCGCCAGAATTACTGCGGCTGTGTGTATTCCAAAGCAGAACGCCAGCGAAAAGAAAGGGGCGATGCACTTGCCGGTCATTCATGATGGGATCTCCTATCGGGCGGCAGATACCCACGCCCATATCTACCCCGGTAAAATCGCGGAGAAGGCCACCGCCTCTGTGGGAAGCTTTTACCACGTGGATATGCTCAACGTGGGACTGCCTCATGTGCTGGCGCAGCGGGGCAGGGAAGCGGGGATAGACCGCTTCCTGGTGTGCTCCGTGGCCACCAAAGCGGCTCAAGTGCGGCCGATCAACGAGTTTATCCAGCGAAAATGCAGGGAATATCCTGAGTTTATCGGACTTGCTGCCTGGCATCAGGACGTGGAGGATATTGAAGCGGAGTTAGACGATATCCAAAGCCGGGGGCTGAAGGGGATCAAGCTGCATCCTGATTTTCAGGAGTTTTTTATCGATGAGGAACGGATGTTTCCGTTTTATCAGGCGGTTCACCGCCGGGGGTTACCCGTTCTGTTTCACACTGGGGACAGCCGCACGGACTTTTCTTCTCCCCGCCGCTTGATGAACGTACTGGAAAAAATACCCGATTTTACCTGCATTGCCGCTCACCTTGGAGGATACACTGAGTGGGAGGCGGCAAAAAAGGAACTGCACGGAACCAATGTATACACAGATACTTCCAGCTCCCTGTTTGCTCTGACCCGGGAGCAGGCCCTGGAAAGCATTTTTCACTTTGGCGTAGAGCGCACCATGTTCGGTACAGATTTTCCCATGTGGGAGCCAAAGGCAGAGATAGAGCGTTTTTTGGATTTGGGTCTGAGCGAATCAGATAACCGCCGTATTCTTTACGGCAATTTTTCCCGGCTGTTTGGATTAGTGGAGGAAGAACGGCATGGATAATGCGGGGTTCCTTCTGGCCTGTCAGTCTGTGATGGCAGAGGGAAGAGACAATCGAGGCATTGGAACTTTGGGGGAGAAAACGCTTCACGCTGTGCTGAAGCGTTATTTCGATCAAGACGCCGCTCACCACGAGGTTCCTTTTGGCCCATATATTGCGGATATTCGCAACGACGCGGGCTTCATAGAAATACAGACCGGAGGGTTTAATCGACTGAGAGGAAAGCTTGCCCTCTTTTTGAAGGAAGCGCCGCTGACCGTTGTCTATCCTGTTCCGGCAATCAAATGGCTTTCCTGGATAGCCGAGGACGGGACGATCTCCCCAAAGCGTAAAAGCCCTAAGCGCGCCACCGCCTGTGAAATCTTGCCGGAGTTATACAAAATAAAGCCTTATTTGACTGAAAAGGAACTGCACTTCTGCGTGATGCTGCTGGAAGTGGAGGAATACCGTCTGAAAAATGGGTGGAGCGAGGACGGGAAGCGAGGCTCTACCAGGTTTGAAAGGCTGCCGGTCGCCCTGCTGGATGAGGTATGGCTAAATACCTCTGCGGGCTATTCAGCGCTGATCCCGGCCCCTCTGCCTGAACCTTTTACCGTGAAGGATTTTTCCAAAGCGTCAAAATTGTCTGTACGAAAATCTGCCGTTGGGGTAAATGTGTTGACTGCGGTAGGAGCTCTGGAGCGAGTAGGAAAGCTGAAAAACGCCTATCTTTACTGCCGGACAGAACAGTAAAAGCGAAATGGTCTTCAGACAATTTTCTGAATATTATACCGTGCTCCCACAAAGGCCCAGTTTTGGGCAAAGGGACGCATAAGATTCCAATAACCGCCCCCGCGCAGGGAAAATTCATCGATCAGATTGAATTTCTCCTGCATGCTGTGAACGTCCTCAAACCAGACTACATGTTCCTGCGCGGTGCGCCTTTGATAGGTAAAGGTTGGGGATTGCGCGTTTTCGTCAAATTGGATCGGGACGCCGTACCGCTGGGCGATCTCTACGGCATATTCGTTGCCGATGGCCGTCGCCCGGGTGATGCCCCGTTCAAAGGGCAGGATCCAGTCATATCCGTAGTTTGGCAGACCCATCATAATCTTTTCCGGCGGTATCTCAGATACGCCATATTCTACGACTCTGCGCACACTGTTGAGCGGCGCCACCGCCATAGGCGGGCCGTACGTATAGCCCCATTCGTAAGTCATCAGGAGAACGGTATCGGCCAGAGCGCCGATAGCGGCGTAGTCGTGGGCTTCGTATAGAAGACCGGCCTGAGACGCCGAGGTTTTCGG
This sequence comes from uncultured Acutalibacter sp., assembly GCA_964642055.1. Lineage (GTDB taxonomy): Bacteria > Bacillota > Clostridia > Oscillospirales > Acutalibacteraceae > Acutalibacter. The sequence continues at coordinate 27,028 of CAZXLM010000026.1, forward strand.
GGCAAGGTCCACATTGACAAAGTATCCTTCGGCGTGCATTCGTTCTACAGCGCGGCGCAGAAAATTCTGGAAATCGCCTGCGTCCTCCGGAGCGACGTATTCAAAGTCTATATCGAGGCCGAGATATCCCTTTTCTCTCATAACGATCACAATATTGTCCAATACCTTATCCTGAAGCTCCGTGCTGCGAAACAGAAGACTCGCCCGCTGGCCGCTGAAATTTCCGTCCTCGGTGATAGAAGACAGCAGCATGACCGGCGCTGTTTTGTATCGGTAGGCCATGTCGATCATATTTTGATCGTCAATGGGGATCAGCTCGCCTTCCTCGGTAAAGCCGTATCCAAAAATGGTGAGATAGGTGAGATAGGGTAAAGCACGGCGCAGAATATTTTCCTGAATATAAGGGTAGGCGTAGCCGTTGATATATATATCCCGGAGCTTTGCGTCCTGAAAGTGGATGACAATGCTCTGGCCTGCGCGAAGATAAGGCGTGGAAAGCAGCGAAGGGTTATTTTGCAGAAGCTCTATTTCCGTCATCGAAAATCGCGCTGCGATAGACGAAAGCGTATCGCCCGCTTGAACCGTGTAGACCGTTTCCGGAATGAGAATGATCAGCGCCTGCCCTGTCGGCAGATTTTGCGGATCTGAAATGGCGTTGTCGCTGATGATTCTGCTGGGAGAGACGCCGTATTGCCGGGCGATCCGCCATACCGTGTCTCCGGGACGAGTTGTGTAAATAATCATGCCGCATGCCTTCTTTCCAAGAAGTTTCGATGTTTCAAGAATATGCAAAATACCATTTTGCAATGTGAAAAATCACTTTTAGGTTGCGGAGGCGTCCTTTTGCCGGTATAATAAAAAAAGTGTGAGTTTGGAGGAGTGAGAATTTTGGAAAACGAGCAGATGGATATGCAGAAGCTTACCTATTTTACGGAAGGAAACGTTTTTACCGGAAGTAAAACAAAAGATTGGGCCGCCAGGACTATGCTTCGATATCTGGTTCGTCCGGATTTTGAAAACGAAAAACTGCTGGCTTATTCCTGGACGGACGATGTCTGCTTTGAATGCGCCGGGGGGAAAAAAGAGGCTGGCTTTCCTTTAAACGACGAAGGAATTGAGCAGATACAGATATGGCTGCGGGAACGGTATGAGGAACTGGAGTGAAATAAAGAGACACAGCTGTTTGGATTTTTGAGAAGGAGAATCAGGAATGATGTATCAAATCGTGCGTAAAGAAAAGCTGAATCCCACGGTGACAAAGATGGAAATCAAGGCTCCATTTGTGGCTGCGAAGGCAGAGCCAGGACAATTCATTATTCTACGCGTTGACGCAGAGGGAGAGCGCATTCCTCTGACCATCGCGGGATACGACCGGGAAAAGGGAACTGTTACCATCATTTTTCAGATCGTCGGAGCTACCACTGAAAAGCTGAACCATTTGAGTGAAGGAGATCTTCTGCACGATTTTGTAGGGCCTTTAGGCGTAGCGACCCAGACGGAAGGCTTGAAAAAGGTGTGCATTGTAGGCGGCGGCGTAGGCTGCGCCATCGCCCTGCCTATCGCGCAAAAGCTTCACAGGAGCGGGTGCGAAGTCACCGCCATTATTGGCTTCCGCTCCAAGGACCTTCTTATTCTGGAGGACGAGTTCAAGGCTGCCTCTGACCGCCTGTTTACTATGACGGACGATGGTTCCTATGGGCGGGAGGGAAATGTGTGCGTGCCCCTCAACGAGATGTTCAGTGCAGGGGAGACCTTTGACGAAGTGATCGCCATCGGGCCGCTGATCATGATGAAGTTCGTGGTTGCCGCCACAAAACCCACGGGTATTCCCTGCACAGTTTCCATGAATCCCATTATGATAGACGGCACGGGTATGTGCGGCGGCTGCCGCCTGACGCTTGACCGAGACGGCGAAAAGGTGACGAAATTTGCCTGTGTGGACGGACCTGATTTTAACGGCTACGAGGTAGATTTCGATGAAGCCATGTCCCGGGGCACCATGTATCGGGACTTTGAGCGCCACGCCTACGAGGAGACCTGTAATCTGTTCAGAAAAGAGGAGGAGAGCCGCCGTGCCTGAGATCAATAGAAACCCGAAAAAGAATCCCATGCCAACGCAGGCGCCTGAAACACGCGCCCATAATTTCAATGAAGTCGCTACCGGGTATTCTGAAGAAACCGCTCTTGACGAAGCAATGCGCTGCCTCAACTGCAAGAATATGCCCTGCGTCAGCGGGTGCCCCGTCAATATCCATATTCCCGAGTTTATCGCCAAAATCAAGGAAGGCGATTTCGAGGGCGCGTATCAGGTCATCATCGCTTCTTCCAGTCTGCCCGCCGTATGCGGCCGCGTGTGCCCACAGGAGACCCAGTGCGAAAGCAAATGCGTCCGAGGCATCAAGGGTGAGCCGGTGGGGATCGGCCGTTTGGAACGCTTTGTGGCCGACTGGCACAATGCCCACGCCACCGAAAAACCACAGCCCGTACCTGCCAACGGCCACAAGGTAGCCATCGTGGGTTCCGGTCCCTCCGGCCTGACATGCGCTGGAGACCTTGCCAAAAAAGGCTATAAAGTCACCGTGTTTGAAGCTTTGCACACCGCCGGGGGCGTGCTGGTGTACGGCATTCCTGAATTTCGTCTGCCCAAAGCCATTGTGCAGCAGGAAGTGGACAACCTGATTGCTATGGGCGTGGATATGGAAACCAATATGGTCATTGGCAAGACTTTGACCGTCGACGAACTGTTTGAGCAGGGCTATGAAGCCGTTTTTATCGGCTCCGGTGCGGGACTTCCAAACTTCATGGGAATTCCCGGCGAGTCTTTGAAGGGCGTGTATTCCGCCAACGAATTTCTGACCCGCAGCAATTTGATGAAGGCCTACCGGAACGACCCTGTCACCCCCATTATGAAGGGCGGCAGAGTGGCTGTTGTCGGCGGCGGCAATGTGGCTATGGACGCTGCCCGTACCGCGCTGCGTCTGGGCGCTGAAAAGGTTTATATTGTGTACCGCCGTTCCATGGAAGAGCTTCCAGCCAGGAGAGAGGAAGTGGAGCATGCCATGGAGGAAGGCATCGACTTTCGGCTGCTCAACAATCCTGTGGAGATTTTCGGTTATGAAAATTCCGATGACAGGCGCGATCCCAAAAACGGTTTTGTCACCGGCATGAAGTGCATTAAAATGGAGCTGGGCGAGCCTGATGAAAAGGGCCGCCGCCGTCCTGTTCCCATCGAAGGCAGTGAGTTTACCCTGGACGTGGATACCGTGGTTATGGCCATCGGCACTTCTCCCAACCCATTGATTAAATCTACTACCAAGGGCCTAGAGACCCAGAAGTGGGGCGGTATCATCATCAATGAAGACACCGGCCTGACCAGCCGGGAGGGCGTATATGCCGGCGGCGATGCCGTGACTGGTGCGGCCACTGTCATTTCCGCTATGGGCGCGGGCAAGCTGGCAGCCAAATCCATTGACGAATACCTGAGCGGCAAGTAAGCTTTTCGAAAAGGGAAAGGACGGAGCGCAAGCTCCGTCCTCTTGTATGTTTTGGAAAAAAGGTTTCAAAAAAAAATCAGGCTCCGGGGAAAAAGGCAAGAGGCAGGAAGATCAAAATCAGTCCTCCCAGAATCAAGCTGGCGGCATTGGCGGCCAGGGCGCAAAGCGCCGCCCGGCCTTTCGAGCGCTCCCGAAGCCCAAAAACAAATACCAGAATTTCCATGAGGAACACCAGTCCTTCTCCTATGAGATAGAGCAGGAAAAGCGGGGCCATATATGTAATTGTCATATTCGAAATAAGCATGAGCAGGAGATTGAGCGCAATCTGCGTGACCAAATTAGTGATGAGGAAAAGGATCCAGCTGGCCTTTTCCCGATAGCCAAATAGGTAGAACATCAGGCCCTCAATGAGAAGGGTCAGCAAAATACGCAACGCAACCAAAAAAAGGCTGCGGCCGGTGGAGGCTTCCATGCGCAGGGAGCGGCTTTTTAAATTCAAGACGAGCAGTCCGTTATAATAGCGGCTGCATTCCTTGGGAAAGGCGCAGGTATAGCTTTCACCCTCATATCTCACCCGAAGGACTGCTTCCCGCAGGTCCATTTCCGGCTCATACTGAAAATGCAGAAAAAAATAGTAGCTTTCCCAGGCATGGGCGTCCGGCGGTGTTTGCAGATACAGAAGGTCGAAAGCACTGCCGTCTGGGTATTCTACGGAAAGTTCCAAATCCTCCGGCGCATGGCTGACGATCACCGTAAAGCAGGGTGGCTCCGCGGAGTTGGCGGAAGCGACCGGGGAGACTGCCCATAAAAGCAGGAAAGCCAAAGTAATGGAAAGAAACCGTTTCACTGTCTTTTTCATGCGTTTTCAACTCCAGGGCTCCGGCCTGCATTTGAATAAAAGCCTGTTCTGCCGGCATACGGAGCTTTTGCAGTTATTATCGTTCTTTCCCTGAAGAAAGTCCAGTTACAGTTTTGTTTATTTTTTTCAATCCGAGCTCAACCTTCTTGTTTTCGGCAAAATGCAATAACATTTTGAAATTCTGAGATGTCACTTTCTTGTATGCCTATTTTCGTTAAATATTGGTTTGCCAAGGAAACATTGTATTCAATAATGAAATCAGTTTTTGCTATGTCGTACGAAGGCGATCCATAACACAAATTCACAAAAAATCAATAACAGTCATACCCCTGTGTTTCTTTGGGTGCAATTGGCAGACCGCAGTCCCTGCTTTTTAAATTCTCTTTTTTGAGACAGGATGCCGTAAAACCGTACGCAGTCTTTCCGCCTTGCACTTCCTTGGGTCTGAAAGATAAATTTCGTGGTGCATGCGGGCGGTGGAAATGTCGATGACATAGCCGTTCTGCTCCGCATATTCCCGCATAGCTTTGAGTGTCTCGGGCTCATTGTCATAAGGGCCGATGTGCATGCACTGTACGCATTCACCTTCGTCATACTGAAAAAATTCCACTTTGGAGAAGTCTGCTTTTTTCTTTTGTGTCGCTTCAGCAACAGCCCAATTAAACTCTGTTTCTGTAACAAAATCGGGCAGCCGGATCGCGGAAATAAACTTGAAGCTTTCTTTATGGGAATAGTCGATTTCCCGAACGCCGTCCTGCCACCAAAAGCCTTCCAGAGGCGGCACTACATAGTCGAAGTACCCTTCGATTTTGTGGTTCCCAAGCTTGCTCATCTTGATGGTAAACGCAATGGCGTAGAGAAGACTGATGGAGGCTTTGTACTCTCCGTTTTCATTGTTGGGATCTCCTGTCCCGCGCACGGCAAGGTAGTTCATCGGCGGCACCGTTATGATGCCTGGTTTTTGGGGCGGCAGATAAAATTCCCTGTATTCTTTCTTGTAATCAAAGGGCATGACCATTCTCCTTTTCGTTTTTCGGCTTCGGTAGGGAAGAGGCAGCGTGAGTCTCACCTGCGTCCTGTGAATACGTTTTCTGCATTTTCTCAATTTTTTCGATCAGTTCAGCACGAAATTCTTTCGGCTCCAGAAGCTCCGCTTTATCTCCGAAAGTGAGGATCCAGACTGTCAAGTCCTCCTTGCTTGTGTAATCCCCCTGAAAGAGGAGCCGTCCGTCAGGCTGTTCCACAAAGCAAGAACTTCCGAATTCCTCGACCAACCGCCATTTACAGTCAGTGTCGAACAAAACCTTCACTCGGATCCCGCCGGGAAAAACACGCTCATTGGAAAGGTCAGGTAGCGGGACGGCACGCTTTTGAAATTGCCGTTCTGTAAGCTTTAAATCGTCAAGGCGGTTTAATTTGAACAGGCGGAAATTCTGCCGCAGCCTGCACCAGCCCCATACGTACCAGCTGGACCACCGGAAGATCACATAATACGGTTCGATCTGCCGGTCGCTTTGACCATTGGGGGAATAATAGCGGAAGGAAATTTCCCGGCTGGCATCGATGGCGGAACGGATCAGCTCAATTTTTGGCGAGAGCGTCTCTTTATACCAGGAGGATAGATCGATCAGAACGGATTGATTTCCGATGATAAAATCCGAGGACCCGGCTGAAAGTTTTTCCATCAGCTTCCCATACCGGTTTGTCCCGTTGATACTGTCCAGTCCACGCAAACCGGCCAGAATATCCTGCATTTCTGAGCGAGTCAGAAGCGTTTTGTCCAGCTTGAAATTTTCCATGATCGAAATGCCGCCGTTTACACCCTGTCTTGTGACAATGGGTATCCCGGCGCGGCACAGGGCGTCAATATCCCTGCTGATAGTCTTTCTGGAAACCTCAAAGCGCTCGGCAAGCTCCGGGGCCGTGGCGCAGTTTTTTTGCAGCAGGATAGATAAGATTCCGATCAGCCTATCAATTTTCACTGATGTTTCCTCCCAAGCAACAGATTATCACGAAAAACAAGACAACAATATGTACTGTTTTGAAAATAAATTTTGATTAAAGAAAGCGGGAATCCCTTTTTCCGAAAAAAGTTGGTAGTGCAGCGGAGGCGTAATGTCCGCGTTTACAAGGACATAACCGGAGCAAACGAAACTTTTTTCGATGAGAAGCTGCAAAGCGTAAAGTGACGCGGCGGTTTTCAAAGAAAATCGCCGCAAACTCAAAAGCGTTTGCGGCGACGTGGCGGAGAAGGAGG
>CAZXLM010000027.1:0-30476 GCA_964642055.1 uncultured Acutalibacter sp.
TGGTGTTTGAGTCCAAAGAAAAAAATTATGTCTACTACCAGCTGAACACCTCCGTGCTGGAGGAAGCCATGCTGTGGCTTGCCCAGCTGCGGGGAACGGAAGGAGAAGAGGAGCGATGAAACAGAAAAACCAAAAAAAAGGGCTTGACCGGCTGGCGGCGATCACCACCCTGGTCTGTCTTCTGCCCATGATCTTTTCCGCCCTGGTCTACCGTGACCTGCCCGATCAGATGGCGGTCCACTGGGGCGCAGACAATCAGCCCAACGGCTGGGCTTCCAAGCCCTTTGCGGCGTTCGGCCTGCCCGTGCTCCTTGCGGCGCTGAATCTGCTGTGCCATATCGGTTCCAATCGTATGAGCGAGGAACAGAGGCAGCCGGCGGTGTTGGTGATGTTCTGCAAATGGCTGCCCGCCCTGCTTTCCCTCATTCTGGTTCCCGTCACCCTTTTGATCGCCCTGGGGAAAGAGATCAACGTGGGGGGGATTGCGTGCGGCATCGTGGGCGTGGCGCTGCTTCTGGTGGGAAATTATATGCCCAAATGCCGGAAAAACCGCACCATGGGCATCAAGCTGCCCTGGACCCTCGCAGACGAGGAAAATTGGGATAAGACCCATCGCCTGGCGGGCCCTTTGTGGATGTTGTTCGGCGTGGTCACCCTCGCCGCCGCCTTCTTTCTGAACGAAGCCCCCTGGCTTGGCTGGCTGGTGGTGGCGATCCTGTTCCTCGTCGTCCTGGTTCCCCTGTTCTATTCTTATGCATTATTCCGAAAGAAGAAAGGAAACTCAAAATGAACCCTGAGGTGCTTCAAGAATTTCTGCCATTTTTGATCCCGCTGGCTCTTTTACAGTTTGCCCTGCTGGGATTTACCCTGTACCACATTCTGACCCACAAGCACTATAAGCGTGGGAACCGCGCCCTTTGGCTGGTGGTGGCGGTCCTGGGAATGGAATTTATCGGCCCGATCCTCTATTTCTGCCTGGGGAAGGAGGATTCCTGACATGGAAATGCTGTCCGTCCAGGGCCTCAGGAAGCGCTTCGGCAGCCGAGAGATCTTAAAAGGCGTTGAGCTGTCCGTGCCGGAGCACAGCGTCTTTGGCTTTGTGGGCCTCAACGGCGCCGGAAAGACCACCACCATGAAGGCTGTGCTGGGGCTGCTAAAGCCGGATTCAGGGGAGATTTTTGCAGCCGGGGAGCGGGTGGCGTATGGCCGCACGCCTTCCCTGCAAATGGGATATCTTCCCGATGTGCCGGAGTTTTACGGTTATATGACCCCCCTGGAATACCTGGAGCTTTGCGGCGGTGCGGCCGGACTGAAAGCTGGGGAGCGAAGGGTTAGGAGCCGGGAGCTTTTGGAGCGCTGTGGACTTGCCGGAGAGAACCGCCGTATTAAGGGCTTTTCCCGGGGAATGAAGCAGCGACTCGGCATTGCACAGGCGCTGCTTTCCCGGCCCCGCCTTTTGATCTGCGACGAGCCCACCTCTGCGCTGGACCCTGTTGGGCGCAAGGAACTCCTGGATCTGCTTGCGGCGATGCGGGAGGAGACCACCGTGATCTTTTCCACCCATATTCTGGCCGATGTGGAGCGGATCTGCACTGATGTGGCTTTTCTGAACGAAGGGAAAGTTACGGTGCAGGGAAGCGTTTCTAAAATCAGGGAAATGCATGCCTCCCGGGAATTTCTGATCGAGGTCTCCCGGGAAGGGGAAGGGGCAAGGCTTCGGGAATTGGCGCCAGAGCTTCGGCAGACCGGGAAGACCGCTTTTCAGTTCAGCGGCGGGGAGGAGGAACTGTTTGTCCTGCTCCGCACCCTGGCAGATAACAGGATCGGCGTGGAAAAGCTGGAACGGATCGAGCCGTCCTTGGAATCCCTGTTTTTGGAGGTGACAGCGCAATGAACGGCTTTGCCGCTTTTTTGAAAAAGGAAATGCTGGAAGGGATCAGAACGGGCAGGTTTTTTCTGTTGGGGCTGGTGTTTGCCCTGTTTGGTATTATGAACCCGGCCATAGCCAAACTCACCCCTTGGCTGATGGAGCAGATGGCGGATTCCCTGGCGGAATCGGGTATGGCGGTTACGGCGGCGCCTGTCACCGCTCTCGTTTCCTGGGGGCAGTTCTTTAAGAATATCCCCATGGGACTTTTGGCCTTTGTTCTGGTGTACAGCGGTTCTTTCCCTAGAGAATACCAATCCCAGACGCTGGTCCCGCTTTTGACTAAGGGCCTCTGTCGGTATCAGGTGGTGCTGGCAAAGTCCGGGGTGATGCTCCTGCTCTGGTCTGCCTGCTACTGGCTCTGCTTCGGCATCACCTGGGGTTACAACGCCTGGCTCTGGGAGGAACAGTCTGCCGTGTTTTTCGGAGAAGCGGGCTTTTGCTGGTGGCTGTTCGGCTGCTTTGTGATCGGACTGCTGGTGTTGTTTTCCACGCTGCTGCGCACCTATACCGGGGTGCTGCTGGCGGTGGGAGGTGTTCTTCTGAGCCTGTATCTTGTCGGCCTTTTTCCCAGCGTACAGGAGTACCTGCCGACCGGTTTAATGAATGTCTCTTCCTGTCTGTCCGGAGACGGCTCCCTGGGAGACTTTGCGAAGTCTATCCTCGTTGCAGCCCACCTCGTTCCGGCCTGTATCGGCCTGAGCATTCCCGTTTTGAACAGAAAGCTGCTTTGAACTGAGATAGAGTGAAACAGTGTCAGAAATGTTTTCCCAGGTGATGTTCCTTTTTCTTTCCAGGAAGAAGGCCGAGTCTGTGAAAGCAGAAAAGGGCCCCGGAATTTCCGGGGCCCTTTTGACATGAAAACATTGGTACAGGTTCAGTTCAGCGGGATTTCCATGCCGTTTATGGTAAAATCGGTGAGTTCCGCCGGGTCGATAGGCCGGTCGGCCGCGTACCGCACGGTGAGCGGGCCGGCGTAGCGGTCAACGGCTGTGATGCTGTCGAAAATTGGAGCGCCGGTGGTGATGGTCTTGGAAAAGGTTACGGTCTCGCCGCCGTACAGGGCCGTAATGACTGCATCCTCAGTCAAATCCCGGTCTCCCGTAACGGTGACGCCCATGCCGCCGACGCTGACGGAGGAAAGGGTCCCGCCGTCAATAGAAAGGTTTTCTACTGTTCTTTCCTCAGCCTGGCTGGCGGCGGCCAAATCGAAGGATACCCGGAAGTCATAGGACGAGATGTCGCTGCTGTCCTGGGGATAATAATAGAGTTCCTGACTGTTGCCCTTTTGGAAGTAGTAGAAGTTGTAATACTGCATTTCTTCCGGCGATATCTTGTACACATATTCCTGATATTGATAGGAATGATTGAAGAAATCTTCCTCGGAAGCGCTTACGGGAGCGCCGTTTTCCAGATTGAAGAAATACTGATTTCCCCAAACTGTGCGGACCTTGTCTTCGCCGGATATTACCCCAGCCTTTTGACGTTCACGCCAGGCGTCGGTTTCCCGGCGCTCAAATTCCGTGGTATAGCCCCCTGCGGCGGCCACTTCCTCCGGCGTTATCACCTTGTCGATAGGTGTGAGAAACAAATCCAGATTTTCATTTTCCGGGAAGGCAAACTGCACGTGAAGCTGACCATCTACAAAGCCGATGGCGGAAATCTGGGTTTCCGTTCCGTCAAAGGCCAGCGTGGAAGGGCCGGGCTTCAGAACCGTTTCGCCGTTTAAGTCCAGGGTTTCCGCGGTGAACTGGTCCTCAATCAGCGGCAGCGGCTGCCAGTTGATTTTTTTCACGTCCAGCAGGATTCCCGCAATGGCAAACTCCGTGTGGGAAAGGTCCATGCTTTCGGCGTTCTGCGTGTCTAAAACATAGCGGCACAGCAGAGAACTTTCCTCGGCGTCGTAAGCCAGGACATCGTTGGAATAGAAAGACTGTTCCCCGCTGCCGTTTTCAGCTGCGTTCCACTGCAGCTCTTGAAACTGGCCTGTGATGGGATAAATTTCCGCAGTTTCGTCCAGACGGTTTTCCCCGGTGGTATCGGTCAGGGTGTAGTATACCATCATGGACGAGCCGTCCTGCGCGGCGCCCAGAATATCCAGCCGGAAGCCGTCCCGCTCAACCGTGGCATTTTCAATTTCTGTAAGCTTAGCGCCTGCCTGGGCCAGGGTCGTAGAGGGAGCGGACTCCCTGTTTCCGCCGCCGAACAGCATTTCCCGGAACCCGGGAACCGCCGCGGCTACGGCGGAAAGGGACAAAGCGGCAGTCAAAACAAAGGCAAGAGCCGCGATGGCTGCCCGCTTTATCCGGACAGGGCGGCGGGCCGTTTCTTCGCGGCTGTGCTTCCCGCCTGCGCTCAGGCGCTCCATTTTCTGAAGGGTTTCGGCGGCCAGGCTTTCGCTGGGTTCCAGCTTTTCATTCATGGTTTTGTAAGTTTGCTCCAACATAATGAAAATCCTCCTTATCCAGAATCTCTTTCAGTTTTGCCCTGCCCCGGCTCAGCCGCTGGCGTACAGCGTCCGGCTTGCAGCCGAGGACGCCGGCGATCTCCTCTGTGGTCATGTCCTCCCAGTAAAACAGATGAAGCACGCTTCGGTATTTCTGCGGCAGCTTCATCAGCTCCGCGTGCAGGTTCCACTCTTCCTGGGTTTCAAAGGGCAGATCTTCGGTAAGGGGAACGCTGCGCTTTCGCCAGGGCGACCGCCAGAGGTCCTTGCAGCAGTTCAGCGTTACCCGCAAAAGCCATGCCCGCTCGTGTTCGGCGCTTTCAAAGGCCGGAGCCTTTTCCACATAGCGGAGAAAGACTTCCTGGTACACGTCCTCCGCGTCGGCTTTGTTCCGCAGCTGGGCGAAGGCCAGCCGGTATACGGCGGGGCCGTGCTCCGCAACGGCAGTCTCGTTTCTGCTTGTTTGAGTCATAGCGCTTCCTCCTTTCTGCGAGGGATACGGAACTGGCGGGGAAAATGTGACAAAAACTTCTGAAATTCTGAAAAGCGGGCTTTTTATTTGGAGCAGCCTGCGGTAAACTTTTTGAAAAGATAAAAAAAATTATAAAACGTTTGAAAAAAAGATGCAACCTTTTGGGAAGATACAGGGTATTAAGGGCAGAAGCGGAAAACCGGGTTTATCAGCTTTTTAAACAGAAGGGAGGGAGCTTCATGGGAGAACCGCTGTCCAGAGAGCAGGCGGAACAGGTAATCGTCAGGCAGTCGGATACGGTCTATAAGCTTGCCTTCGCCCAGTTGAGAAACCGCAGCGACGCGGACGATGTGTATCAGGAAGTATTCCTCCGGTACGTGAAAAAGGCTCCGGCCTTTGAAAGCGCCGAGCATGAAAGGGCGTGGTTCCTGCGGGTAACGCTGAACTGCTGCAAAAGGCTGTGGTCGTCTCCCTGGCGGCGGCACAGCGTCCCGCTGGAGGAGAGTATTCAGGTGGATACGCCGGAGGATCACTATCTGGCGGAGGAGCTGAAAAAACTGCCGAAAAAATACGGCGCGGTACTCCATTTGTTTTACTGGGAGGACATGACCGTGGAGGAGATCGCGGAACTGCTGGGCTTGCGGCCTGGCACGGTGAGATCCCGCCTTTCCCGGGGAAGGGAGAAACTGCGGGACAATCTGAAAGGAGAGAAACAATGTTAGAGCGTGATTATCAGGAATGGATGGAGCAAGTTAAGCCCAGCCCGGCCCTTCGGGAGCAGACGGCGAAACGCATGGCGGAGCTTGGAAAGAGCCGGGCCGTCCGCCCTCGCGGCAGAAAGCGGCTGGCGGCGGCTGTTCTTGCCTGCGTGCTGGTGACAGCGCTGTCTGCCACGGCGCTGGCGGCAGCGTTCCCGGATTTCCGGGAAGTGCTGTTTGGAAAAGACTCTCCGGTGGCGGAGTTCGTGACGCCGGTCGCTTCAGCCATGGGCGAGGAGGACGGTATCCGCCTGGAAGTGCTGGGCGCTATGAGCGATAAAAACAACGTGATTGCCTATTTTACGCTGCAGGATACAAAGGGCGAAAACCGGTTAAGCCGCGACATGTACCTGAACGTTTATGCCAAGCTCAACGGGGAATACCCTGTCGACGCAGCCGCGGAACTGCTGCAGGGCGCTGGAAAGCACGATTATACTTCCGTGCTGGACTATGACCCGGAAACCCAGACGGTGTTCTGCCGTTATGAAATGACCATCAGCGGGGACTACGACGCCACAGGGGCTTCCGTCCAGCTGTGGCTGGAACGCATTTGGCAGGATAAACAGGACTATGCGCTGCCGCAGCTTTCCTCAGCGCCGCTGACCACGGAAACCCTGCCCGTGGCATACAGTCAGGCTTGGGTAACGGTGCCTGACGGTTCGGGCGGACATATGGAAAAGGACGGCCTGCTGACCGTAGAGCAGGCGCTGGAAGGAGCGGAAGAAATCATAAACGGCGAAGAAGCTGTTCTTTACGGCGATTTTTCCGGAAATTATGACGAAACGGGAAAACCCGTGGTGCTGAAGCCCGGAGAACCGATTCTGGAAAGTGAGGACGGCAGCATTGCGATTACCGCAGTGGGCTTCATTGATGGCAAGCTCCATATCCAGCGCAGGGAACAGGCCTGGAGCGACGGAGAGGCCGGCGGCTTATTTAACACTTCTTCCGTCTACCTTGCGCCTCTGGGAGAGGGAGAAAAGCTGGCGGAGCAGCTGAATGCCCATCAAATCGGGCGCTATGTTGACCCGGAACTGATGGAAAAGCTTGATCATGCAAGACTGTGTCCCAGCAATTCTTTTGTCGTTGACGAGTCGGGACAGGTCATCTGGAATGAAAACGCTGCCATCGACGCCGGAAAGACCTACTACACGGAGTCCATTTTCAATATCGGCCCGGCGGAAGAACTGGCGGACTATGACTGCGTGGTCCGGTTCAGCGAAACCAGAGCGCAGAAGATGGAGCTGCGCACGGAAGATTTCTCCACAGCGGGCGAATTGTCCCGCAGCGCCGTCTCCTGCAAAAACCTGACGGCGGACGGCATTACCATAGACGCCCTGGATATCACGGCTCTGGGCGTGTATGCCACCGGGCTGAACAGCGATATGCGGAAAATCAAAACGCTGGAGCTGGTCTGCGGCGGGGAAAGCTTCCCGTACAGTATCAGCTACAACTATAATTACGAGCAGGAAGCCATGAGTTTCACCATGAAATTTATCAGCGAAGGCGCGCCGGTCGAGCCGGAAAATGTCACCGCCGTCCGCATCAACGGCGAGGAGATCCCATTGCAGTAAAAAGCCCTGCCCTGAGAGAATAGCGCGCATACGGAAAGCCCCGGGAATTTTCCCGGGGCTTTTTGCGTTTTACATATTGGAAACGGTTCCGTTTACGCCTGTTTCTTTTTATCCCCGGCGTGCAGGAGCAGGTTCACGAGAATGCCCAGGATCAGGGCGGTGGCCACAGCGGTGATCTGAATTTTGCCGAAATCCAGCACTAAGCCGCCGATACCGGCGATGAGAATGGTGGAAACGGTAAACAGATTGCGGTTGTCTTCCAAATCCACCTTCTGTACCATCTTCAGGCCAGACACGGCGATGAAACCGTACAGCGCCATGCAGACGCCGCCCATGACACAGGAGGGAATGGATTCCACAAAAGCGACAAAGGGAGAAATGAAGGCGATCAGAATGGCGAGGATCGCGGTGGTGATAATGGTGGCCACGGAAGCGTTGCCGGAGATGGCCACGCAGGCGATGGACTCGCCGTAGGTGGTATTGGGGCAGCCGCCGAAAATCGCGCCCGCCATAGAACCGACGCCGTCGCCCAGCAGGGTGCGGTGCAGGCCGGGTTCCTTCAAAAGGTCGGTTTCAATGATGGAGGAAATGTTTTTATGGTCGGCGATATGCTCGGCAAAGACCACGAACGCCACGGGCATATAGGCCAGCGCTACGCTGCCGATATAGGCGCCGTCGATCTCGGACACACCTTTCATGGCTTCCAGGAAGGTGAATTTCGGTAGCGTGAAAATACCGATGCCGGAGAAATGGGAGAAGTCGATGAGCTTCAGCCCGTCGTTGCCGGTGGCGATGCCGATGCAGGTGAACAGGGCACACATGGCGTAGCCTGCCACAATGCCGATGATGAAAGGGATCAGCTTGAGGCCTTTACCGCCGTATACGGAGCAGAGCATGGTGACCGCCAGGCCGAACAGGCCGCAGAAAATCGCCAGCAGGGGATAGGCGGTGGAAGCGCCCTCAGCGTTGGTGTAGCCGCCGGCGTTCAGGTTTGAGATGGCGCTGCCGGCAAGGCCCAGGCCGATAATGGCCACCGTGGGACCAATGACCTGCTTGGGCATCAGCTTATCGATCCAGCCGACGCCGGCAAATTTCACAATAAGCGCAATGACCACATACACAAGGCCCGCAAAGATCGCGCCGATGATCAGGCCCGCATAGCCTGCCTGTACGGACACCGCACCGGCGAAGGCGGCGCTCATAGAGCCGATGAAAGCGAAGCTTGAACCTAGGAACACGGGGCTTTTTGCTTTGGTAAACAGTACATAGACCAGCGTGCCAACACCCGCGCCAAACATGGCGGCGGTTTGCTGCATGCCGTTTCCAACGATGGCGGGAACGGCGATGGTGGCGGCCATGATCGCCAGCAGCTGCTGAATGGCAAAAACGATAAGCTGGCCGAACTTTGGCTTGTCCTTGATACCGTAGGTGAGTTTCATGTGCATTCCTCCAATTTTGTTTTCCGGCTTTCCCGGACCGCTTTTGAAAAGCCTGATTCGGTTTTCGCGTGAATTTCACGCATATCCAACATATTTTACCATTGCCCGCGCCAAATGTCTACAAAAAATTTGTGCTTTTTCGCTTTCATTTCCTCCTGGCTTTGTGTATAATATGAAATAACAGCCGCGGAAAAGCGGCTGAAACCGACGGCGGTTCTTTTTCGGTAGACGGAGGTTGCTTTGAAAAGAAAACCTATAAAATACGGAACATTGCGGCGCACGGACCACCGGCTCGACATGAGCCCCGCAGGCAGGAACCTGTTTATTTCACGGGACAAGCAGGCCCAGAACAGGGCGGCCCGGCGGATCCACCTGTGGATGCGGGTCGTACTGACCCTGGTGATCGTAACGGCTGTGGGCGCAGGAGCCATGCTTGCCGTTTTTTATCTGGCTCCCTGGCTGTGGTCGGAAATAACCCTTGATGAAAACAGCTCGCAGGCAGTATCGGAACTGCCTTCCTCCTTGTCGTCCCCGATCCCGGAATATGACGATATGGGCCTGCCTGTTTACGGGGAAGAGGTCGGCCTGTTTGTGATAAATGCAAATTCTCCCGCGGAGCGGGATTTCGTGCCGGAGCTGACGGAGACCTGCGGCGTGCAGGTAGATTCCCGCATTGCAGGAGCCCTGCGGCTTATGGTGTCCGCCGCCAAGGAAGACGGCTTAGCCCTCGCTTTTACCGAGGGGTATGTTTCTTATGGGGAACAGGAGAAGCGGTTTCAGGCCGTTGTAGACGAGCTCATAAGCCAAAAGGGACTCACTACTGTGATGGCCCGTGCGGAGGCGGTTTCCCGGGAACCGGAGCCGGGACAGAGCGATTTCCAAAGCGGTATGTGCGTAAAACTTTCCGGAGACCCGGCAACTTTTGAAAAATCCCGCACCTGCTCCTGGCTCAGAAGCAATATGGGTAAATACGGATTTGTGTTCCGGTATCCCCAGGATAAGGAGGATGTCACCGGCGTGGAGGCGGATCTTACGGTGCTTCGATATGTGGGGGGAGAATGCGCGGCCGCCATGCAGCAGAGGTCCATGTGCCTGGAAGAATATATCGACTATCTGGATAGGCAGTAACCGCCCTTGAAACATACAGAGCGGGCAGAAGAACTGCCAACGAAAGCTTTCAAGCCTTTGCGGCACAGGAAAGGGAACATCTTCAAATTGACGGAAGGAAAT
The DNA here is from genome assembly GCA_964642055.1 of uncultured Acutalibacter sp. Classification (GTDB taxonomy): domain Bacteria; phylum Bacillota; class Clostridia; order Oscillospirales; family Acutalibacteraceae; genus Acutalibacter. The sequence goes on from CAZXLM010000027.1 coordinate 9,844, forward strand.
GAACGTGGAACAGAAACTGGAAGAAATGGGCGCGTTTTTCGATGCGCGCAGCAAGACTTATGACGAAGTGCATACCGGCCACATCGGCGGTATGGAAAGCAAACGTGTTCCAGCCCGGTATCTGCCGGAGAACTGCGGGGAGCTGCTGGACCTGGGGATAGGGACCGGGTTAGAGCTGGAAGCGATCTTCGCCCGGTTCCCCGACATGGAAGTGACAGGGGTGGACTTGTCCGGGGAAATGCTGGGGCTGCTCCGCAAAAAGTATCCCGATAAACGCCTTTCCCTGCACCAGATGAGCTATTTTGACTACGATATGGGAGAAGAGAGGTTCGACGCCGCTTTGACCGTCATGACGCTCCACCACTATACCCACGAGGTGAAGACCGGACTCTACAGGCGGATTCTGAGCGCTCTCAGGCCCGGCGGCACTTACATTGAAAGCGATTACATGATCCCGGAGGGCGCGACGGAAGACCCTCAGGCAGTGGAGGACTTTTTCTTTGCGGAGTATGAACGGCTGAAGCGGGAGCAGGGACTGGAATGGGAAAAGGAATACCATTACGATACGCCCTGCACCGTGAAAAATCAGATCAAAATGCTGCTCGATGCGGGATTCTCCCAGGTACGGCAGGTCTGGCAGGAGGGCAGCACAGTGGTGTTGACGGCGAAAAAGTAAAACGGAAAAGCGGCGCTCGGCTTTGAGAAAAGCGGGAGATCCGGCGGAACGGGAAAAAGTTCCTGCCAGCCCAAAGTTTTTCTTGACATTTTTTTATGCTCTGTGGTATAGTGTAAAAGCCGCATATGGCAGGCCCGGGTATTATTATGCCCATTTGTAAAAGAGAGGTCTTTTCTCAAAGATCCTCCGCCTGACCGTAGCGAGACTGATGAAAAGGAAGAAGAGAAATGTTTGCAGTCATTGAGACCGGCGGAAAGCAGTACAAGGTCCAGTACGGCGATGTGATTTATGTGGAAAAGCTTGACGCCGCCGACAACGAGACCGTAGAGTTCCCCGTCATCGCCCTGTTTGGCGAGGGGGAGACCAAGGTTGGCGCTCCGTATGTGGAGGGCGCTTCCGTTACCGGAAAGGTGGTAAAGTCCGGCAAGGCCAAGAAGATCACGGTGTTCACCTACAAGGCGAAGAAGAATGTAAAGCGCAAGATGGGTCATCGCCAGCCCTATACCAAGGTGCAGATCGAGGCCGTAAAGGGCTAAGATGATCACAGCCGCTTTTTTGACCTCCCGGCTCGGCGGAATGGTGGGATTTACGGTCCAGGGCCATTCCGGGCGCGGGGAAGCAGGTGCGGACATTGTATGTGCCGCCGTTTCCTCCGCCGCTTATCTCACGGTGAATGCCATCACCGATATCCTCCATGTAACGCCTCTGGCGCTGCGGGCGGAGGAGGGAGATATGTATCTCCAGATCAGGCAGAAGGACGAGCCTGTCTGTCGGGATATGCTCAGCGGGTTGAAGCTTCACCTCACCCAGCTGGAAGAGCAATATCCGGACGATCTGCGGGTAAGCTATCTGGAGTTGGACGCGGAAGGTTGAGGTCTGACAGCCAATCGCCAATATTTAAAACAATACTAAAATCCAGAAAGGGAGATTTTCATGCTGAAGGTAAATATCCAGCTTTTCGCTCATAAAAAAGGTATGGGCTCCACCAAGAACGGCCGCGATTCCGAGTCCAAGCGTCTTGGCGTGAAGCGCGCTGACGGTCAGTTTGTTCTGGCCGGAAACATTCTGGTAAAGCAGCGCGGCACCAAGATCCATCCCGGCACCAATGTGGGCCGCGGCTCTGACGACACCCTGTTTGCCCTGGTGGACGGCCATGTGAAGTTCGAGCGCATGGGTGCGGACCGCAAGAAGGTCAGCGTTTACGCTGTGGAGCAGTAATTTTTCAAAAGATGGGGATACTTAAAGGAAACGCTGTCTATCCGGCAGGCGTTCTCCCCGGTGGACCCGAATAACAGCAGAAAACTTCTTCGGGCGGCGTCTGAGGAAGTTTTTTTGTTGCCTGGGACACGGGGAAAGATAATCGCCTTGCGGTCATTGCGAAGAAGCCTCTAAACAAATAGCCGCAAAGCGGCTGTTCAGGAAGCGCTTCCCTTTTACAGGCGCAAAAGCACCGGGCTTCTTCCATAAGGAGAATGATATGTTTATCGATATTGCGAAAATCAAGTTAAAGGCGGGGGACGGCGGCGACGGGGCTGTAGCGTTCCACCGCGAAAAATATGTGGCCTCCGGCGGGCCTGACGGGGGCGACGGCGGCAAAGGCGGAAATATCGTCTTTCAGGTGGACGATAATTTATCCACTCTGGCGGATTTCCGCTACAAACGAAAATATGCAGCCCAGCGGGGCGAGAACGGCAGGGGAAACCGCTGCTTTGGAAAAAGCGCCCCGGACCTTATTGTGAAGGTCCCCCGGGGGACGCTCGTCAAAGATGCGGAAACCGGACGGCTGCTGGCGGATATGTCCGGAGACGAACCCCAGATCATCGCCAAGGGCGGCAGAGGCGGCTGGGGTAACACCCATTTTGCCACGCCCACCCGGCAGACCCCCCGCTTCGCGAAGCCCGGCACCCCTGGCGAAGAGCTGGAAGTGCAGCTGGAGCTGAAGCTTCTGGCGGACGTGGGGCTGGTGGGCTTTCCCAATGTGGGAAAATCCACGCTGGTGTCCGTAGTCAGCGAAGCCAAACCTAATATCGCCGATTATCACTTTACCACTCTGACTCCTGTGTTGGGCGTGGTGCGCATGGGTGAAGGCAGCTCCTTTGTCATGGCGGATATCCCCGGGCTGATCGAAGGGGCCTGGAAGGGCGTGGGGCTTGGGCACCAGTTCCTGCGCCATGTGGAGCGCTGCCGGCTGCTGGTGCATATCGTAGATGTGGCGGGCAGCGAGGGCAGGGATCCGATGGAGGATTTCCGCATCATCAACGGAGAGCTGAAAAAATTCAACGCAGACCTGGCCCGGCGGCCCATGCTGGTGGCGGGGAACAAGTGCGACCTTGCCACGGAAGAACAGATCGAAGCTTTCTGTCGGTTTGTCGAAGAGCAGGGCTATGAATTCTTTCCCATCATGGCTCCGATACGTCAGGGTGTTGACGACTTGATGAACGCCGTTTTGACCCACCTTTCCCAGCTGCCGCCTATTCTGCGGTATGAGGCGGAGCAGCCCGCGCTGGAGCCGGTGGAGACCATGCAGCGCGGCAAGGTGGAGATCACCTGTGAGGACGGAGTCTACTTTGTCCGGGCCCCCTGGCTCCTGAAAATCATGAACAGCGTAAATTTTGATGAGATGGATTCCTTCCGGTATTTTCAGCGGGTGCTGACACAGACCGGCGTCATTGACGCGCTGCGGGAGGCCGGCGTGCAGGAAGGGGATACAGTGGATCTGTACGATCTGGAATTTGATTTTGTAGAGTAAGGTGATGGCTTTGGAAAGGCTGTTTGGCGGGGAAGCGCCGCCCTTAAATGAAATGAGCCCGCTGACGCTGGCTTTTTTGGGAGACGGCGTATACGAGCTGTTCGTCCGGGAATATCTGGTAAGTAAAGGCAGCTGCCCTGTAAAAAAGCTTCACAGCCGGGCGGTGGAGCTGGTGCGCTGCGAGGCCCAGAACAAGGCGCTGCATGAGCGCCTCTGGGACCGGTTGACGGAGGAAGAACAGGCGGTGGCCCTCCGGGGCCGGAACGCCCATGTGGGCCATGTGCCGAAAAACGCCGAGACTGCGGACTACCACGGAGCTACCGGGTTGGAAACGCTGTTTGGCTATCTGTATTTAAAAGGTGAGCTCGTAAGGCTGCGAGAGTTGTTTCTCATGATTTTGGAAGGAGCCGGGTGATTTTTTTGGAAAAAGGAAAAAGGATCAAAGGGGTGCTTCTGGATTTTCTCTTTATTTTGGCCGGGTCTGTGGTCTATGCATTTTCGGTCAACGCCTTCACTTCCCCCAATCACATTGCGCCTGGGGGCATCACGGGCCTTTCCACACTGCTGAATTATATGTTTGACACGCCGATCGGTTTGATGGCGTTTTTTATCAATATTCCCATCGTTGTCTGGGCAGTTGTGGAGATCGGCTACAAGCTGGTGCTCAAGACCATGTTTTCTATCGCTTTGTCCTCCGCGCTGATAGACGTTTTTTCCTGGTTTGTCCCGCCTTATCGGGGGGACATGATCCTTGTGGCCCTGTTTGCCGGGCTGTGCGAGGGCCTGGGGCTGTCCCTGGTCTTCATTCGCGGCGCCACCACAGGCGGCACGGATATGCTGGCGCGGCTGCTGGGACGCAGGCTTCCCCATTTTTCTATGGGAAAGCTTATGCTGGCTATCGACGGCGTGATCGTGGCGGTATCCGCCCTCGTGTATGGCAGCATCGAAAACGCCATGTATGCCTGCATCGTTATTTTTGTGTCTACCAAACTGATCGACGCCATTTTGTACGGTACCGATTCCGGTACGGGAAAGCTTTTCTTCGTCATGTCGCCTAAGGTCCATGCTATGGGCGCCCGCATCATTCAGGAGCTTGACCGCACCGTGACGTATCTCGACTCTCACGGCGGCTATACGAAGGAACCGGGAGAAACCATGCTTTGCGCGGTCCGCCGGTTTGAGGTGTATCATATCCAGGCCATTATTCGGGAAGAAGACCGGGATGCGTTCGTCATCGTGGGCGACGCCGGAGAGATCACCGGCGAAGGCTTCCGCCCCGTGCGTTCTGACGACAAGCCTCTGAAAGAGCTTTTGCAAGGACTGAAAAGCAGGAAAAACAGCTAAAGCAGGCCCCCCGAAGAACGCTTTCCGGGCGCTCTTCGGGGGGCCGCTTCGTCAGGCAAAAGCTCAGAACTGCCGTTCCTGCTGCTGGTTCTGATTTTTGCTGTTCTTGGAATTCTGAGAATTCTGGTTCTTCTTGTTCTGAGAATTCTTGGAATTCTGATTCTGCTGGTTGTTCTGCTCGTTCTGATTGTTGCACATAAGCGTTATCGCTCCTTTCCGTTGGTTAGTGTGGGCGGAAAACCCGGGATTATGCAAAAAATTTTTTAAAAGGGGTGGACGGAAAATGGAACTGCCAAAAGCCTTTCTGGCTGAAATGAAAGAGCTTCTGGGAGAGGAATTTTCGAATTACCTTGCCTGTATGGAGCGACCGTCTGAACGGGGCGTGCGGCTGAATCCCCTGAAATGCAGCTTTGAGACTCTGCAAAAAAGCGTGCCCTATAAGCTTTCACCCACAACCTTTTCGCCCCTGTGCTTTTACGCCCTGGGAGATGAAAAGCCCGGCTTCCTTCCCGCCCATCACGCGGGCATGTTCTATTCCCAAGAGCCCTCCGCTTCCTCGGCCGTGACTGCGCTCGGCCCCCGGCCGGGAGAAAAGATACTGGACCTGTGCGCTGCTCCCGGGGGAAAATCCACACAGATCGCCGGGCTGCTTGCAGGGAATGGGCTGCTGTGGGCAAACGAGATCGTCCGCAGCCGCGCTTCGGCGCTGCTGTCCAACCTGGAACGCATGGGCGCCCGGAATGCGGTAATTTCCTCCTGCCACCCGCAAAGGCTCTGTGAAGCTCTGCGCGGCTATTTTGACCGGGTGCTGGTGGACGCGCCCTGCTCCGGCGAGGGCATGTTCCGCCGGAACGAAACCGCCGTTCGGGAATGGACGCCGGAGGCGCCTGCCGCCTGTGCCCAGCGCCAGCGTCAGATCCTGGACTCGGCGGCGCTGGCTGTGGGGGAAGGAGGCGTGCTGGTCTACTCCACCTGCACATTTTCTTATGCAGAGAACGAAGGGGTGGTTTCCGATTTTTTGAAAACCCACCCGGAATTTGAGCCGGAACCCATCTCGGAAAGCTTTGGCCGTCCCGGGCTGGACGGCTCTTTTGCCCGGCGCATTTTTCCAATGGACGGGGGAGAGGGACATTTTGTGGCAAAGCTGCGGCGGACTGGAGAAAATCCCTGCCGGGTGCAGCCCTTTTTCCAAAAACCACCGAAAGAAGCGCAGGCCCTTGCACAGGCGCTTTGCAACGACCTGTTTTCAGAAGAGCCGTCCGCGTCCTTCGCTGTTTTCGGGGAAAAGCTTCTGCTTCTGCCGGAGATCCTGCCCCAGCTTTCCGGGTTGGGCGTGCTCCGAGCCGGAGTAGAGCTGGGAGAGCTCAGGAACAGGCGGCTGGAACCGTCCCATGGCGTTTTTATGAGCCGAAAAAAAGAGGACTGCCGCCGCAGCGTGGATTTTTCTGCTGACAGCTCACAGCTTGCGGCCTTTCTTCGCGGGGAGGAGATCGACTGCCTGGAAAAGGGGTACACGGCGGTCTGTGTCAACGGCGTTGTGACCGGCTTTGGAAAGGCTTCCGGCGGACGGCTGAAAAACCGGTACCCAAAAGGGCTGCGGAACTAGATACTGAAAAGGACGGGCTGTGCCCGTGTTATCCCTCCACTGTTTGAAACATATATTTGGGAGGCGCCGGAATGGAAAAAATATCTCTCTGCGTTATGACCAGGCCCCTCTGCCACCGGTTATTTCAAGGCTGGGAAAACGATCCTGCGATATATATGGATATGGACCGATTCGCAAGCTATCGATACGATAAGGACGCCGTGGACCGGTATTTTGAGGCAAAACAGGAGCCCTCCCGGGTCCTTCTGGCAGTTATGCGGGACGGCGAGCCGATCGGAGAGGTCCAGCTGAAGCAGATAGACCTTGAAAAGAAAGAATGCGCCCTCAGTATCCACATGCAGAACGATGGGGTAAAGGGCCGCGGATACGGCACCTGCGCGGAGCGGCTGGCGGTGAAATATGCTTTTGATGTTTTGGGCATGGACGCGGTAAACGCCGACACGGTCATCAAGAACACCCGCAGCCAGCATGTCTTGGAAAAAGCGGGCTTCCAATTTGTAAAAGAAGAAAAGGGCTTCCGCTATTATCGCTGTGAACGCGCATAACGAAGGCTCCTGATATCTTCTGGCTTTAAGGATATATTCAGCTTACACTTTGAGCAGCTTTTCCGTATAGTCCCGGCCGCAGGGCTGTGGGACGGGGCAGGCCAGGGCGTAAAGATCGTCCGCTCGGGCCTCCAGCTCAAACACGCGCTGTCCTTCGGCGGCAAGCTTCTTCACGTCCGCCGGACGGGAAACAACGGGCAGGGCAGGGGAAGCGGCTCGCAAGATGGCGCTGCCGGTCTCGTTCATGCCCAGTACCCGCAGATAGGGCGGAAAAGCGGGCAGCTGGCCATTGACCCCTAAAAAGGCGTATAGAACAAGCCTCCTGAGCCGGGCGTGGGTGTAACGCTTGGATTTTGCCAGCGTGTAAAATTCCGCCAGGCTCCCGGCTTTTCGCGAAGCGTTGTAAAGCCGGTTTTCCAGGCCTTCGCTCACATCGGGAAGGGCGGCGAAGCCCTGCCGGTCTATCGATCTTAGTTTACATAAAACAGAACGCTCCAGATGTGCCAGATCCGCGGGCGCCTTTCCCTGGGCTGTCAGCGTCCGCAGCAGGGAAGCCGTGCTTTCCGGGACCAGACCGGCCAGGTCTTTCCCTGCCAGAAGCAGCGCCCGCAGCTCTCCGGCGGAATGAAACTGTTCCGACCGGGCTTTCCTGTCATGCCCGGCGCCCTGCCGGGGAAAGGCCAGCGGTGTGATAGAGGCGTTTTCCCGCAGAAGGGCCTTGCAGTATTCGACGCCCAGAATGGCGTTGGGGGAGCGGAGCAGCGGAAGGACTTCCGGCCCCAGCATGTCGGACAGCACAGTCTCCCGGCGCTTGGCAAAAGTTTCCCCGCAGTCCGGCAGAGCGGCCAGCCGCTCCGCAAATTTCAGAGAAAGAAGGGCTTCCGCAGCTTCTTGAAGCCGCTGTATGTCGGGGATCTCGCTTCCGAAAACAAGATGCTCTGCATTCCCCAGAGCGGCGGCCAAATGAACGCTGCCTGCGGCAAAGCGCTCCGCCCCGGCACAGGCCCAGGGCAGAGGCAGCTCCAGGACCAGATCGGCTCCGTTTTCCAAAGCCAGCCGGCAGCGGGCCCATTTATCTATAATGGCCGCCTCACCTCGCTGCACAAAGTTGCCGCTGAGAATGCAGACGAGTCCATCGGAAACCTGTTTCGCTTCATGGAACAGGGCGCGGTGGCCCAGATGGAGCGGGTTCAGTTCACAAATTATGACGGAAGTTTTTAATTTCTCTGGCATTTTCCCGGAAACTCCTTGAATTTGGCGATAAAATGTACTAAAATAAACATGCTGCGTCCCGCTCGGACGCGCCGCCCTTATCTTACCGCATTTGCCGCGTACATACAAGAGGGGCGTTGAAAATTGATTTTCCCGGGCGGCTTTATCTGCGCCCGGCTATGATTCTGGAAAGGAAGAGGTCGGAACATGAAAATTCTCGTTATCAACGCGGGCAGCTCGTCTCTGAAGTATCAGCTCATCGACATGGATACGGAGGAGATGCTGTGCAAGGGCAACTGTGAAAGGATCGGCATACCGGGCGGCGTTTTCACCCACAAGACGGCGGACGGCCGGGAGATGAAAAAGAACGTGAATATGCTGGACCACACGGCGGCTTTCATGCAGGTGAAGGACGCTTTGGTGGACGCGGAATACGGCGTCATTAAGAACCTGGACGAGGTCACGGCTGTGGGGCACCGCATTGTGCAGGGCGGAGCGCTGTTCAGCCAGTCGGTGGTGATCGATGAAAAGGTGGTGGAGGGCATTGAAAGCCTAATCCCCCTTGCGCCCCTTCACAACAAAGCCCATGTTCAGGGGATCCGGGCCTGTCAGGACCTGTTCGGCGACAAGGTGCCGGAGGTAGCCGTGTTCGATACTTCCTTCCATTCCACCATGCCGCCCAAGGCGTACATTTATCCTATTCCTTATGAGTATTATGAAAAATACGCGGTGCGCCGCTATGGCGCCCACGGCACCTCCCACCGCTATGTCAGCGCCCGTTGCGCGGAGCTGATGGGGCGGGATATCAAGACCATGAAAATGATCACCTGCCATCTGGGGAACGGTTCCTCCATCACTGCTGTAGACGGCGGCAAGTGCATCGATACCAGCATGGGCCTTACGCCTCTGGACGGCTTTATGATGGGGACCCGTACCGGCACGCTGGACCCCTCTGTGGTCACGTTCATTATGGAAAAGGAGCACCTGACTCCCCAGGAGATGGATCAACTTTTGAATAAGAAGTCCGGTATGCAGGGCGTTTCCGGCGTATCGAGCGATGACCGGGACGTGACCGCCGCAGCGGCGGAGGGAAATCCCCGGGCCCGCCTTGCCCTGGATATTCTGGAATATGAAATTTCCAAGTTTATCGGTGGTTATATGGCTGCTCTGGGCGGCTGCGACGCTTTGGTGTTCACCGCCGGTATCGGCGAGAACCAGCCCCAGCACCGGGCGGCTGTGGGCCAGTACTTCTCCTACATGGGTGTAAAGATAGACGAAAAACTGAACAATGAAATGATCCATGGTAAGGAGGGAAAGATCTCCGCGCCGGATTCTTCCATTGAGGTTTTCGTTATTCCTACCAACGAGGAGCTCGTCATCGCCAGAGATACCAAGGCGCTGGTGGAAAAGCTGTAAAGTCTTCTAAACCGTATGTCCAAACTCAAACCCGTCGCGTTCGTGGCGGGTTTTTCTGTGCTATGGGTCCCGAAAAAAGGAAAGGGCTTTTGTGGAAAAGCTGCTGTCTTCCATTTCCTGTGAAATTTGGCCAAAAGGTTGCATTTTTGTAATCTTTCCTCTATAATAAAAAAGTCAGTTTATGTAAACAACGCTTGAAACCCTTTCAAACTTGATGGATCCTGGGGAAAGGAAGGTAGTTTATAACAATGCTGTACTTAAAACACAAAACAGGAAAAAAGCTGACGGCATGGCTGCTGGCGGTTCTTCTCTGTGCGGCCGCTCCGGCGGGAGCCTTTGCTGCAGAGGAGGAAAGCTCTATGGCGCCGGAGGAGTTTCCGGTATCCTCCGGGATCGAGGAAGTTCCTCAATCTCCGGAGCTTTCTCCCGAGCCTTCGCTGAGTCCCGTGCCGTCTCCCATTCCTTCTGAAGAACCTGCGGAGAGTGCCGGAGAAGGGGAAAGCATGCTGGAAAGTGAAGAACAGGCTTTGGCGGCAGGTTCCCTGCTGGTAACGGGCGGGCATAAGACTTATATGAGCGGCTATGGAAACGCGCTGTTTATGCCGGGACGCATTATGACCCGTGCGGAAGCGTCTATGATGCTGTACAATCTGCTGGCGGCAAAACCGCCTGTGAAAGAATCGAAATTTTCAGATGTTTCCCTTTCCCAATGGTACGGTACAGCCGTTAATTCTCTGGCGCAGGCAGGGGTGCTTTCCGGCTATGGGGACGGCACTTTTCTTCCCAACAAGACCATCACCCGGGCGGAATTTGTCACTGCGCTGTGCAGATGCTTTTCTTTGAACAACGGCGCGGCCTCTTTTACCGATGTGCCCGAGACCCATTGGGCGTACCAATACATAGCCCAAGCCACCACAGCCGGGTGGATCAGCGGCGTGGGGGAAGGCCTGTTCCAGCCGGACAGGGGCATCAAGCGGTGCGAGGCGGTAACGGTGATGAACTTTGCTCTTGGCAGAACGGGAGACGGCTTTGCCTCCGACCGCGAGACTCAAAAATTCCGGGACGTTCCCAAAAGCCATTGGGCTTATTTGCAGATCACGGAAGCGGCGGAGCCCGATGAGCCCTATGTGCCGGACCCTTCGCCCTCGCCGTCTCCTTCCCCGCAGCCCGGAACCTTCCAGGTGGGGCAGACGGTACGGGTCGTGGCGTCCAGCGGGCTCAATCTGCGTTCTCAGCCCACCACGTCTTCCTCTGTCGTCACAGTGCTGACCAGCGGAACGCTCCTTACAGTTACAAACGTGAGCTCCCTGCCTTGGCTTGGCGTGAAAACGTCCAGCGGCACGGCGGGCTATGTCCACTCCGGCAGTGAAGGGGACTGGTATGTGGAGGCGTACACGCCCGGAGCGGCCTCCGGCGTTTCTCTCTCCGCTTCCAAGCTGTCCCTCCATCAGTATCAGACTGTCCGCCTGGATGCCTCCGTCTCTTCCGGCGATATCAATTCTCTGAGCTGGAGCAGCAGCGACGCTTCCGTGGCTGAAGTGGATTACACGGTGGGCTATGGCGGCAGATCGACGCATGGCGCTATGATTTATGCCAAAAAGCCCGGCACGGTAACGCTGACCATTTCCGATGCCGCCGGAAAAACCAGCGCGTCCTGTACAGTCACTGTCACCGCGGCGGAGGGCGTGCGGTTCGGCTATGCCAGCGAAAACACAGTGGCCGTGGGCAAAAACTTTGATCTGGTTGCCGTTACGGATACAAGCCGTTCCTCCGTAACCTTTAAGATTGTAAATGGTCCCGCGCCCGGCACCTTTACTGCCACGGGGTCTACGACAGAATCCAGAAAATCCCAGTACGGCCTGCCCACGACGAATACGGTCAAGGTGTTCAAGCGCTCGGTTGCGTTCCAGGCCGCGGGACTATATAAAATCCAGGCAAGCGCGGCGGGAGTCTCCGGTTATCAGGAATTCGAGGTGCTTGTCACTCCCGGAGACGGCAGCGTTACCGCCACATCTTCCGGCGAGCACCGCACCTCCACTAAGGGCCTGGACTGCATCGCCAATTTTGAAGGCTCCGTGCCCGAGATCAAGGACGATTCCATCGCGTCGGGAAATCCCACGGTGGGTTACGGCTTTGTGGTGCAGAAGAATCAGTCGTTCTACAACAACATGACGCCTTCCGAGCTTCGCGGAAAACTGGTAGACGCCGTGAACAACGGCGGATACTCTGCCGCGGTGAACCGTTTCTGCGTCAACAACAATCTGAAGGTGAGCCAAGCGCAGTTTGATATGCTGGTCAGCTTTGTATATAACTGCGGCACAGGCAACCTGTCTACGCAGTACGATACCTTTAAGGTCCTGCTGAACGCGGTGGTACCGCCGTCAGATATGTCGGCAGGCAGACCCTATACAGGCGTTTTGAATACGACAGGCTCCTCTATTTACGCAGAAGCGAGCCTTACCAGCAGGACTTTGGTCTCTGTCCCGGCGGGAGCTTCCGTGAAGGTGACGGGTTATTTGGCCGTCGCCAGCAAAAAGCAGGTTTGGTATAAGGTGACTTACGGCTCCAACACGGGCTGGATGCCCGCTGGAAGGGTGAATCTCAGCGCTACCGGCCTGACCCGGGATCTGGCCTATATTGACTCCACCACCTTCACCAGCAATTTCCTGCAATGGCATAAGTCCAACAGCACCTGTATCCCCGGGCTGCTCAACCGTCGTCTTGCGGAGGCGAAGGTCTTCCTGTATGGCAATTATGGGGACGCCACCGCCAACTGGGGGAAGAATACCTATGGCTTTGTCTTCCCGGACAACTGCGGCTGTAAACAGTACGAGTAAAGTACGAATAAAAAGCAGAAATCCCCGTGCCTATCCGGCATGGGGATTTTTTAAAGGAATTCTGCACTTTCGCAAAGCCAAAAGGGCGGACCGCCGCGCAGTCAGATGCCCCTTTGCCAGTATTTCCGGTCGAGAGTGCGGTATTGGACGGCCTCGCCCACATGGGCGGAGCCGATGACGTCACTGTTATCCAGGTCGGCGATGGTCCTTGCCACCTTCAAAATTCGCCGATACGCCCGGCTGGAAAGCCCGAATTTTTCAAAGGTGCGTTTCAGAAGCACAGAGGCTTCCCCAGTGGTCCGGCAGAACTCGGGGAACAGAGAATCCGGGATCTGAGCGTTGCATGTGAAATCCAGCCCGGCATAGCGCTCCGCCTGAAGCCTGCGGGCGGCAGTCACGCGCTGGCGGATTACTGCCGAGGGCTCCTCCTGCCCTTCACCGGAAAGCTGGTCGAAGCCCACCGGCGGCACTTCGATGTGCAGATCCAGCCGATCCAGCAAAGGCCCTGATATCCGTTCCAAATAGCGGTCTACCGCGTGTGGCGGGCAGGTGCAGGGCCGGGTAGGGTGCCCGAAATACCCGCAGGGACAGGGGTTCATTGCCGCCACCAGCATGAACCGGCTGGGGAAGCTGGCGGAGCCAACGGCCCGCACCACCTCCACAGTCCCGTTTTCCAAGGGCTGCCGCAGGGCTTCCAGCGTGGTGTGGGAAAATTCTGGCAGCTCGTCCAGAAAAAGCACGCCGTTATGGGCGAGTGAAATTTCCCCGGGCCGGGGAATGGTCCCGCCGCCGGTCAGGCCTGTGGTGGAGGTGGTGTGATGCGGGGCGCGGAAAGGCCGTTCCCGCAGCAGGGAAACACCCTCCGGAAGGCCCCCGGCAATGGAATAGATTTTTGTGGTTTCCAGCGCTTCTTCAAAGCTCATTTCGGGCAGGATAGAGGGAAGACGCTTTGCCAGCATACTTTTTCCGGAACCGGGCGGGCCCAGCAGCAGGATATTGTGTCCGCCGCTGGCGGTGACTTCTAAAGCCCGCTTTACCTCCGGCTGGCCTTTGACGTCTGAAAAATCCGGGACTGGGCTGGAAATTTCCGGAACGGAGCTTGGAACGGCAGGAGCTATCAGCTCCTCTCCCCGAAGATGGGCCAGCAGCTGGGGTATGTCCCGCACAGGATATACCGCGATCCCTTCCAGCACGGCGGCCTCCGCAGCGCAGCGTTCCGGCAGGAAGATCCGGGAAAATCCGGCGTCTCTGGCAGCGCTTGCCATGACCAGTGCGCCCCGGATTGGCCTGACTTCTCCGGAAAGGGAGAGCTCGCCCAGGAACACGGCGTCCTCCGTTTGGCAGGAAAGCTGTCGGGACGCAATCAAAAGGGAGACCAGCAGAGGAAGGTCGTACAGGGGGCCGGCCTTCCGCCTGTCCGCCGGGGCCAGATTCATGGTGATGCGGCCCACCGGGAATTGAAATCCGCAGTTTTTTACGGCGGCGCGCACCCGGTCTTTCGATTCCTTTACCGCCGCGTCCGGAAGTCCCACCAGCTCAAAGCTGGGGAGACCGGAAGATAGATCGGTCTCCACTTCTACCGGGAAAGCTTCCATGCCGAAAAGCCCGATGCTGTAGATTTTTGCTACCACACGCCTCATTCCTTCCTCGATCCTCTTCTTATCCCATTATACGGCAAAAAGCGGGGACATACAACGGAAAAACCAAATATTTCTTGACGAAGCGGAGAAGGAGGCTTATGATACAGATAAGAATTTTTCGCGAGGTGCAGCCATGTCACGGGACTATAGCACATACAGTGATACGCAGCTGATCCGCCTGGTCCAGAAAAATGAAGCTTACGCTTTCGCGGAGCTTAGCTCCCGCTATCTGTGGCTGATACGCTCCAAAGCCGCACAGTTTGAAGGGCCAGCGGCCCCTGAACGGGAAGATCTGCTTCAGGAGGGCTTTTTGGGTCTGTATGTGGCGGCGGTGTCCTATGAGGAAACAGGCGGTGCCTCTTTTCGCACTTACGCGGGAGTCTGCGCTTACAATCGAATGGCGGACGCCGCCAGACGGCACGGCAGCGCGAAAAATCGAATGCTAAACGAATCCCTTTCCCTGGACAGCGAAACGGCGGCGGGCTTTGCCGTGGAAAACGGCCCGGAGGAACTATTGGAGCTGCAGGAGCATTTTCAAGGCCTGCTGCAGCGGGCAAACGTGGTGCTGTCTCCCCTGGAGCGCAAGGCCCTGTCGCTGTATCTCAGCGGCTGCAAGCGCTCGGAGATCCCTGCCCGTTCCGGCATGACTCTGAAGGCCTTTGATAACGCCCTGTACCGGGTGCGGAAAAAGCTGAAAGCCCTGTAGCGTTGAAAACCGGTCGAGGCTTTTTGGAATGAAAGCAATAGGCGCCGGCTGGGGGAGCGGGAACCCGCGGGGAATAAAATTTTCATTTTTGGCTTGACAACTGCCCGGTTTTGGGTATAATTAGTATTGCTGTTCTTTGAGCAGCGCAATAGCGGTATTGTGTAAAGGTAGCACAGCAGACTCTGACTCTGTTTGTCTGGGTTCGAATCCTGGTACCGCTGCCAAAAATAGCCTCGGTGTTATGCAGATAATCCGAGGCTGTTTTTACGAGGTGTAGCGCAGTTGGTAGCGCGCCACGTTCGGGACGTGGAGGCCGCGAGTTCGAGTCTCGCCACTTCGACCATAAGGAAAGCCGCAGTATTAAGCCAAAATGGCTTGGTACTGCGGCTTTTGCTTTTTATGTCTAGGACTGATAAAGACATGAATTTCCGCTTTCGGACACTTTTATGTGGACTAAATGTGGACTAAAATTAAGAATCATTTGATAGGAATAAATTCAGCTTTTCGCCAGCTGTTTTTATCATTTGAGGCTTCAGGGAAAGATAGACCTCATGTATCATTTTGGCATTTGCGTGTCCTACCAGCTGTATCGCGATTTCTTCCGGTACATCTGCCATACATAACATGCAAACATATTCGTGCCGGAACTGGTGGGCGCACACATCGGCGACCCATTCGGTTTGACGATATACATATTCGCGTCCGTTCCTGACCCTTTTATATTCCCGCTGCACAGGGTGGGCCATATCGTACTTTCTCCAAAATGCTACCCAACGCTGGGAATACTGTGAGGCCGTCAGGGGTTTATCCGTGCCGGACAGAATAAAGGTTTCAGAGGGCAGGCCGCGCAATGGCTCCAGGGCTTCCCGGAGCATGGAAAGCAAGGGCTGATCTCTGATACCGGCATCTGTTTTTGTGATATCCCGCACATGCGGCTGGTTGTTGATATGTTCCACCGAGCCCCTAATATGGATCACGCCCGCGTCAAAATCAATATCCCGCAGCCTGACCGCGCACGCTTCTCCCCGGCGCTCTCCGGTACAGAGATAAAACACGGCCGGCAAAGCGTCAGGATCCAGGTAGTGTTCTTTTACAATATTTATCTGCTGTTCTGTAGGGGGAAGTCTTTTTCCTTTTTTCAGGCCGCGGGGCATTTTTGTAAGAGCCGAGGGATTGGAATCTCCTTTCCATTCCGGGCTGTCAATCCACAACTGGAAAATTGCGTTTATCACAGTTTTTTGATTCGACACGGTGGTATGCGCCATGCCTACAAGGGAATTGAGAAATTCCGCTATCATGTAAGGCTCTATTTCACGCATGTGCAGGCCGGCAAACCGGGCCTTTGCCCGGCGGATAGCGGGAAAGTAGGATTTTTGTGTCCCATTTTTTCTTTTTTCCACTTCTGCGGCATATGCGTCTGCGACGGTTTCAAACAGCGGACCCAGCTTTTCTTCCTGCTGTTCCTCTTCAATCTTGCCGAGGGCTTCATTTCGCTTTCTCCATACCTCTGCCGGTTCCGCGGAAGAAAACCACCGGCGCTTGCCATTTATCACTTCCGAGCGCTCCCAAACGCCGTTAGGCTTTTGCCTGAGCCCGTCTGTCAAGCTATGCTTTGCCATTTATACCTCCTAAAAATGGGCGCAAAAATCCCGCCCATACTTGACTTTCTAGGGCGGGTTGGGGTACAATAGCTTTGCAGTGTTACTGTGCCCCGGCTCCGCCGGTGGTCCGCCGCTCCCTGGTATTGCGAGTACCAAGGAGCGGTTTTTATTTAGTTCTAGTTTCTTACAGCTAGTGTCTACCTTTTCTCGCTTGTAGGAAGACTGGTTTGTTTATTCGTTATTTCCAAACAGGCCGGAAAGGCCTCCGTAGACAAAGGAACCGTCTGATATGTCAACAATCGCTATTACGGACATATCTTCCTTGTTGAGCGTAATACGGTACTCTTTGCCGTTTTCATCTGTAATATCGTAAGGAATAAATGCGGCTGACAGAATTTGTGTAACGGAATCAGCAGTTTCATCTCCACTGTTTTCCACACTCCCTTCTCTACAGCTCTTAACGGTAATATTATTGTCATCTAATACTTTCTGGATTGTTTCTTTCTGTTCGGCTGTGGCACCTTCGATAGAATCAAGAGGATTTACATTTTCTCCACTGCATGCTACCAAAGATACTACCATAACCAAAGACAAGAACATAGCAATAACCTTTTTCATTTTAAGTGCCTCATTTCAATTATTTTTTGCGGCTTTCGCCGTTAGGGCCTGTTTTTCATGGATTTATATTGAGAAATCCAATTTTGATATTTCTCATCGTTTGCCCGTTTGTGTTTTTCAAAGGTCTGAAAAGTTTTTGGGAACTTATCTATTCCCGTTTTTTTTAATTTTTCAAATTGGTCATACGTTTCAAGCCATTTTCGGCGACCGTCAATAATCCTTTGAGGTGCTTCAGGAGAAAAACCCAAGTCATATTCTCCAATCAAAAAAATATGAGTATGCACTAGGTCTCGCATTCCGTTTTGTTTGATAGAATCTAAATAAATTTTTGCGTTTATATTATGAGATTTTGTTTTTGCATATATCAATTCTCTGTTTTCACATTCAAAAAGCCAATTTTTTGATTCCAAAAATGCCTCTAATTCATGAGATAGAAAGGGTTCAGAGGATAATTCCGATTGTCTTTTCACTCCCCAGGAATCCCTGAAACCCCACAAATAATCTATAAACATTCCTGATTTTAGAGAAAATACCCTTTCTGTGGTATTATCCATATCAAGAAACGGCTCTTGAATTAAAAAATGTATATATCTTGAATCCAACTCCCATATTTGATTCCAGTTGTTCCAGTCAATACCAATAGAACCGGGAGGGTCTTGTGTATAAGCTTTTTGCCTAAGTCGAGAAGCAGATTCAAAATCCCCGGACAATGCACATTGCAAACAGATCTCCGCAAGTTCTCTTTTATGCTTTGCCAACACTATAAACCACGTCCGATTTATTTTTTTTTCGATCCCTATTTTATTACGCTAACAAACCCAACGGCTTTCCCGATGATTCGCACCCTGTTCATTTCGTCCCCGGTATAAATGTAAGGCTCATAATCAGGATTTGCAGGCTGCAAACGAATTTTCCCGGGAGATTTATATACTTTTTTCAAAGTAGCGTCTGAAATCTCGCTGGCCTCATCAATCAGCACAGCGGCTATTTCTCCGTTTTCTACATCTGGCTGCAAACGTATATAAACAATATCTCCATCGTTTATTCGTGCGCCGGTCATGCTGTCACCTTTGCATTTCAAGGTGAAATTGCAGTGAATGTGTTCTGGTACCTCATCATAGCCCTCGATGTTTTCCTCTGCCAGGATTGGTTCACCACAAGCAATCGTTCCCAGCCGGGGAACTTTATAGGTTTTCAGAGGGGGAGATATACCGGGAATAGAGAAAATGTCAGTTTCTCGAATATTCGAATATTTTGAAACATCTTTTCCAGATAGCCAATCCGGATTAACGCCAAAATGGGAAGCAAGCATTTTTATTGTAGGAAGCCCTACTTTTTCTGTTTCGCCTCGTTCCCATCTAAGAACCGTAGATTTATTTACACCAACAATCTTTCCTATTTCTTCAAGAGATTCCCTTTTGCTTTGGCGGCATTCCTCGATTCGTTTACCTACAAGAGCAGCATTGCTATTATCCATAATTCATCACCAGCCCTAATATATCATGCTTTTGCAACCTTTGCAACCTTTTTTTGAAAAATTACAAAAAAAGTTGCGGATTGCACTTGACAAACCAAAATTGACATGATATGATTTTGTTGCAAAAAGCAACAAGGAAAGGTGGTGAAAATATGGTAAACGGTTCAAAGGTCAGAGGGAAAATTACAGAAAATGGTCTGACTATTGGCGCAGTTGCAAAGGAAATGGGCATTACAGCATACACACTGGGCCGAAAATTATCAAACCGTACTGTTATGACCCTTGATGAAGCGTGGAAAATTCAAAAGATTCTTGAAATTCCAGATGAGCAGTTCAAGGCATATTTTTTTACCGATAATGTTGCATAACGCAACACAAGAATCAAAGAAAGGAGAGAGATAAGAGGTTGAAGCGATTTTTCAAAGCGTTCAAAGAAAGTTGGAAAGCGCAGCCGATGATTTCCAAAATCAGTCTGTTTGCCTCATTGGGCGCTTTGCTCGTAGGAATTTTATTTGGGAATCGTGGGTAAGGGAATGGCGATTACGCCTAAGGATTGTAAAAGCGCAATTATCGATATGACCAATGCTGCAATAGCAATCCAGTTATCTTTAAGATAATTCAGAAAGAGGTCAATTCCCTGTTCTAATGGTTTTCTACCCCTGAGAGTAAGAATAACCCCAGATGGAACTTTCTCAGTTGAACTTATCTGATATGTATATTCCATATATCCCTTTTCCACAAGGATTTTACAAGCGTCCATCGTATCTTGTGGGTGCATTCCAGATTTGGAAGCCAATTCTGAAAAGCTCGGTGCGCCCCGCCTATAGAATTTTCTGGCACACCTGAGAATGTGTTTGCAAGTATGAGTCATAAAACCACCTCCTTTTTCAGCGATTATAGCACAACTGGGATCGGAGGGCAACAAGCATAATGCAACACACGTAGAGGAAGGAGATGAGGGGTTATGAAGATAATCCTTGAGGGCAATCCGAAAGAAATAGCCGCCCTTGTACTCGCAATACAAGAGCGGCGAGAGATTAATGATCCGAAGGAGCTTGTCGAGACCATTCGTCATATTCTTTTAGAAGAATCACAACGAGAGTAAATACATCTACAATCTCTTCTTTGTTTAAGCTTGTGACACTTTTAGATAAGTGGTCCAAAAAGTTTTGATTTTCAGAAAGTTCCAAAAAGAAATCGTTTATGGATTTCACATTTTCGCCTCCCTTCCCTGCCGATTATACCACGGCCGGAAGTGGAGAACAAGAAAGGAGAAACCAAATGCCAAGAGAAAAAGAACTATTTGCTCCTACGCTGGAGCGAATCCGAAAACGAGCCGATGAGCTATACCCGGACAAGCTGCTTTACACACAACAGGAAGCGGCAAGTATCATGGGCGTTTCCACGAAAACGCTATATCGCCGCGGACTTTCCGAGTTTATTACCGCTGAGCAGCTGGCCCGGGAGTTTGCGTAAATAAAGGAGGCGCGAAAAAATGCAAAACGGAGCTGACGTCTGGGCCTTTGCCGGGCTTGTATTCCTGGGCACGGTGGTTATCTGCACTGCGGTGCACCTGCTGGAGTGCTGGCTGCTGAGGCAGGACAGGCCCAGGCTGCGGCGGGCGTTACGGGTACATAAGGTCAGAAGGTCGCGGTATGAGCCGCCAATTCCGAATTGGAAAAAAGAATACCCGGACGGGAGAAAGGAATCGCTGTAAATGAACAACGAAACGAAGGTTATAGCCTATAAAGGCATGGATAAAGACATGAAATGCCTTGGGTTTCAGTATGAGGCAGGTAAGGAATACGAGGAAGAAACGGCCAAACTTTGTAAATCCGGATTCCACGCCTGCGAATATCCGCTATCTGTATTTGGCTTCTATCCGCCGTGTTCAAGCCGGTATTTCAAGGTGGAGCAGAGCGGAGAAGTAAAAACAGACGGTATAAAAACAGCTTCTACGAAAATCAAGATAGGTGCTGAAATTGGGATACCTGGATTAGTAAAAGCAGCGATAGAATATACAACATCACGCTGCAAGCCTTCTAAGGCAAAACATGCTACAGGCTTCCAGGGAGCGGCTTCCGCTACAGGCGACCGGGGAGCGGCTTCTGCTACAGGCAACCAGGGAGCGGCTTCTGCTACAGGCGACCGGGGAGCGGCTTCCGCTACAGGCTTCCAGGGAGCGGCTTCCGCTACAGGCTTCCAG
>CAZXLM010000027.1:30576-32034 GCA_964642055.1 uncultured Acutalibacter sp.
GGGAGCGGCTTCCGCTACAGGCTTCCAGGGAGCGGCTTCCGCTACAGGCTTCCAGGGAGCGGCTTCTGCTACAGGATTGGGTTGTGTTGCCATCTCTGTAGGAATTGATGGTAAAGCGCTAGGCACGATCGGAAACGCTATTTGCGTAGTAGAGCGTGGAGATTGGGACGGAAAAACCTATCCCATTAAAAACATCAAGGCCGCTATCGTGGACGGAAATATTATCAAGGAGAATGTCTATTACAAACTGGTAAACGGAGAGTTTGTTGAAGCATAAGAAAACCGCCTCTCCCGTGGGCGCGGGAAAGGCGGCGTGGGCGGCAAAAGCCGCTGAAAAATTACAATTAAAGGATACCAAATATGAAGGAAATTGTCAACCTTACTCTGCGGGGAGATTTCTACTGTAATTCCAAGGAGATCATTTTTCACGGGAACCCGGGAGTAAACAAAAAGCTGGCGGCCCTGATCGGGTCACGCATTGTCAGAGACGGAGAGCTTCAGATCATTCTGAAAGAGAAGGAGGAAGTCAAATGAAATCTACATGGGACGGGAATACCCGTGGGTTGGGGGCCGGGAGCTACCCGGCGGCGCCGGATATCCCAGAATACGACGGCCCCACCTGCGCGGAATGCGGCGATGATCGGAACTTGAAGGAAATAGACGGCAAGCTGCTGTGCAGGGACTGCCGGGAGGCTTACTATTTGGAGAACTGCCGGAATTTATACTGGAGGTTTATCAGCGAGAGCTTTTCCGGCAGCACGAAACGTGACTTTGCCGTGTGCTGGTGGTTCGATAACCTGCCAGAGGAAACCCAAGGAGAGATCCTTTTCCGGGCCTTCCAGCGGGAATTTGACTCCAGTTTACCGCAAATTGTCAACCTCAGAGAAACAGAGATCTCCGGCTATGTAAAAGATAATGCGGGAGACTTTCTGGACTACATAGAAGAGGAGGACGGGATATGAGCAGGATCGACAGCGGCGCGAAGGAGTTTATCCAGGGCAAGGCGGAGATCACCGTGAATTTCCCGGTGGACTGGTCGGACCGGGCGCATGTGTGCTGCACGCAGTGCCCCTATCTATCCAGCAATGAGCGAATATGCCAGCTGAATAAGCAGCCTGTACAGTTTCCCCAGCGGTTTATCGGCTACGACTGCCCGCTGCGGTTCGGGGAGGAGGCTCCGGAAAATGAGTAAGGTCATCTGCGTCATGGGCGAGAGCGGCTCGGGGAAAACCACCTCCTGCCGGAACCTGGACCCCAAAACTACCTATTACATAGATTGCGACAAAAAGGGGCTTTCCTGGAAAGGGTGGCGCCAGCAGTACAGCGGGGATAACAAAAACTACAAGGCTACGGACGATGTGGAGAAGATCAAGCTGATCCTCAAGGGTATCAGCGAGAGATCCCCCCAGATCAAAACGGTAGTGATCGACACCATCAACGGGATCATGGTGGGGGACG
>CAZXLM010000028.1:0-31357 GCA_964642055.1 uncultured Acutalibacter sp.
CCCGCTGCTTCTGCCCGCCGGAAATGGTGACGCCCCGTTCGCCGATGGGCGTTTCGTAGCCCTGGGCGAAATTTTCGATGGCGTCGTCTATCACGGCCATTCTGGCGTAATGCCGCACCGATTCAATGTCCTCGCGGGAAGCGCCGTCGGCAATGCTTTCCCGGAAGGTTTTAGAGAACAGGAACGGCTCCTGCAGGACGATGCCGATATTTTTCCGCAGATGAGAGCGCCTTATCTTTCGGATATCCACACCGTCTACGGTGATGGTCCCACTGCCCTCCGGCAGATCGTACAGCCGGTCTAGAAGATACATGAGGGTGGATTTTCCGCTGCCCGTGGCGCCGAGAATACCGAAGGTCGTTCCGGCCTTGATGGTGAAGGAAACGTCCTCCAGCACGCCGGCAGCGCTGTCGGGATAGTGGAAGCTTACATGGTCGAATACAATGTCCCCTTTTATTTCCGGTTCCTTCGAATCGGGCGTATCCTGCTCCTCTTCGGCGTCCAGAATATCAAAAAGGCGGGTGGCGCTGATAGAGGTCTTGGAAAGTTCGCCCAGCAGGCGGCCCAGACTTCTGGTAGGCCAGACCAGCATGGAATTGTAGGCGGTAAAGGCTAGGTATTCGCCCTCGGTCAGGCTGCCGTTTTCCACGAAAAACACGCCGGCGACCAGCACCACCAGCACCTGAAGCCCGGCCAAAAGATCCCCCAGGCCCCAGTTGACGCCCATGATATTTCCCAGCCTGACCCAGTAATCTGTGTACTCCCGGTTCTTTTTGATAAACCGGTCGATCTCAAAGCGCTCCCTGCCAAAGGCACGCACCACCCGGACGCCGGTCAGGTTCTCCTGCACCATGGCGGTAACTTCGCCCTCTGTTTCGTCCGCTTTCTGGAACTTCTTACCCTGAATGACAAAAAATATCAGGGACGAACCTACCGAAAACGGGATAAAGCACAGCACCACCAGGGAAAGCTGCGCGTTCATAGAGAACATCAGCGCCATGGATACTACCATCAGCAGCAGCACGCGGATACAGCCCATGAGCTGGTCGTTTACAAAATTGCGGATCAGATCCAGATCGTTTGTGCAGCGCTGAATGATATCCCCTGTCTGGTGGGAATTGTGCCAGGCATAGGGAAGCCTTTGAATATGGTCGAACAGCCTGTTGCGGATCCTGGCCACACTGCCCTCGCAGGCCCTGGCAAGGTTCATGCGGTAGGCGTAGTTCGACAGGCCCGCGACGATTGCGAACCCCAGGGCCGCCGCCGCGCAGATAACGATATGGGTGCGCAGCATTTCCCGGCCGCCGATGGCGTTGATAAAATCCACCATAAAGCCGGGCAGATTAAAGGGATTGTCGTTGATGACAGAATCAACCGTCACACGAATGACCTGAGGGGTCATATAATTCGCGATCACGGAAATGACGATCATCAGCAGCGCCAGCAGGAAATTTCCCCGAAATCCCTTTGTAAACGGGAAAAACCGAAAAATGCTGGACTTTTTTTGCTTCATTTCTGATTTCTCTTTCATAGATACCTCTTTAAAAGAACGGACCGCGCAAAACGCTTTACACGGCCTTTGGGCTTTTCCCGGACATTCCGGGAGGCGTACAAAAAGGGCGGCAGACTCTCTCCCCATAAAGAGCCTGCCGTCCTTACGCAGGCACTTTCCTTTTCCGCGCAGCATACGCGAAAATGACAGGCCAACATAGAGGGCTGCAAAAAGCCCCCTGCTCCCGGCAGGATTTCACGGATTCCTGCCGAAGAAAAACGACGGTATGTTCACTTTATCACGACCTTTTGAAAAAGTCAACAGAAAGTAACCAGATTCATGAAAAGTTTTCCAGGTTGTAAAACGATGCCGTCTTTCGTGAAAAAGCGCTTGCCTTTTTCAAAAGCTGCGATATAATATAGATAATCTTGTTTTCAAAACCAGATTTAGCGGTTTTGCATTTCTGCATGAAAGGGGTGTTTCCATGACCGCACCTGTTAAAAAGAAGGAAGTTCGGCTTCAAAAGCGCAAAAAAATGGGCCTTCCCCGGTATTCTCTGGGAGAGGAGATCTTTTCCGCCGTGTCCCACGGGGTGTCGGCGCTGGCTGCTGTGGCTGCGCTGGTGCTTTTGCTGGTATTCTGCGAAAAGACGCCGCTGAAGGTGGTTTCCGTTTCCATTTACGGTGCCACTATGATTTTGCTCTATACCGTTTCCACTCTGTACCATTCCCTGGGCCTGAACAAGGCTAAGGTGGTGTTCCGCTCTCTGGACCACTGTACTATTTTTCTGCTCATCGCAGGCACCTATACCCCCATCACACTGGTGTGCCTGGGCGGCGCACGGGGCTGGGTGCTGTTCGGGGTAGTCTGGGGCGCCGCCGTATTGGGCGTGGTGCTCAACGCTGTCAGCGTTGAGCGGTTCAAAATTGTTTCCATGGTCTGTTATCTGGCCATGGGCTGGGTGGTGGTGTTCGCCATGAAGCCTCTGCTGGCCCATATCAGCGCCGTGGGCTTCTGGTGCCTGCTTGCCGGCGGGCTTTGCTACACCTTTGGAGCGATTCTGTACGGCGTGGGGAAAAAGATCCCCTATATCCACTCCGTGTTTCACCTGTTTGTTCTGGCCGGCAGCGTGCTGCACAGCGTCTGTGTGTACCAGATCGTGAAGTGAAGGAACGGACCTTAGAGCTTCTTGATGGACGCCTGACAACTAAAAGCTCATTTGGACCATACCAAAGCCTTCCTTCCGGCACGGATTGCGCCGTGCCGCCTCCCTTTACACAAGGGGACCCTTTCAGAGAAAAGAAGCAAAAACTCACCCCCGCCCTGCGGCGGGAATAAACCAAACGCCCTGCGCTTATACATAGTGCGGGGTGTTTTTTATGTGCAAGGCGAAGGGAAGCGGAGGAATTTACGCACTGTTCAAAATAAACGTGAAAGCTTTGCTTGGGGTGGCTCTGTGCGCTGTGCTGTGCACGGCGGCGGTCATCACAGTTCGGGCCGCTACGGCGGAAGAGGCTGTGGAGCTGCCGGTGGTGATGTACCATTCCGTGCTCAAGGACGAAGCCAGACACGGGAAATATGTGATCTCCCCGGCAGAATTTGAAAACGACTTAGTTTATTTGGAAAAACATGGATATACTACAGTACTGATGCAGGACCTGATCGACTACACCCAGGGGAAAGCGCTGCCGGAGAAGCCGGTGCTGCTTACCTTTGACGACGGATATTACAATAATTACCTTTACGCCTATGAAATCGCGAAAAAGCACGGAGCGAAATTCGTGATTTCCCCCATCGGTTATTATTCCGACCTGTATACCGATACCCCGGACGAAAATGCCTACTATTCCCACTGCACCTGGGCCGAGCTTCGGGAAATGGCGGATTCCGGCCTGGTGGAAGTGCAGAACCACAGCTATCATCTGCACGATACCAAAGGCCGGCTGGGAGTGAAAAAGCTGCCTGGCGAAAGCGAAACGCAATATAAAGCCATGCTTTCCGAGGATCTGCTGACGGCCCAGGAAAAAATAGAAGACCAGGTGGGGAAGCGGCCCAGCACCTTTGTATACCCCTTTGGAGCCCTGAGCAAAACCACGCCGGACATTATAAAAAATCTTGGCTTTTCGGCCACCCTGTCCTGTGAAGAAAAAGTGAGCCGCGTGACAAGAGAACCGGGCTCCCTTTATGATCTGGGCCGGTATCTGCGGGTTTCCGGCGTCGGTTCCCGGGAATTTTTTGAGGGGAAAATGGGGCTGAAGGAATCAGGAAAACCATAGCTGCGCATATTGTTTCTGTCAGCGGTTTTAAAAAGCCGCCATAAAAGGAGTGAAGTATATGCCGAAGCTTTATTTGAATCCGCCGACCCGGCCCGGCGAGGAATATCCCAACGGTGGAAATGAGCAATACTGGCTGAACAGGATCGCGGACGGCGTGGAAAAACGGCTGGGCCCCTGCGGCATGGAAGTTCTCAGAAGCGCTGCCGGAATGGGGGAAGAAGCGGCGGTCAGAGCCTCCAACGGGGAGAACTGCGGCCTGTACCTCGCCCTGTGTTCCCAGACTGCGCCTGCGCAGTCCGCCGGGCAGTTCAAGGGGATCACCGTCTATTATTGCGAATGCAGCGCCCCCGGAAAGCGGGCGGCGGAGATCTTCGCCGCTCGGCTGAAGGAAATTTACCCGGAGCCGGAACTGGCGGGGGCTACGCCTGATGCCGGCAGCCAGGAACTGCGGGAAACGGAGGCCCCTGCGCTGCGTGTCAGTCTGGCGTACCACGACAATCCTCAGGACGAGGCCTGGCTTGTAAACAGCGTGGAGGAAATTGCCAAGGCGCTGGCCTGTGCCGCCGCAGTGTTTTTGGAGGTTCCCTTTGAAGATACTTGAAGCGGTTCGGGATATCTTTTGGGGCTGGCCCGTCCTGCTGCTGATCCTGGCGGCGGGGATATATTTTTCGGTTTCTACCGGTTTTTTCCAGCTGCGCCGGGTGGGAAAATGGTTTTCCACAGCGGTGAAAGGAGCGAAAGGGGAGAAAAGCCGGAACGGTGTGACCCAGTTTCAGGCGCTGACCGCCGCACTGGGAGGCTCCATCGGCACGGGAAACATCGTGGGCGTGGCCGCCGCAATCACCGTGGGCGGCCCGGGGGCCCTGCTCTGGATGTGGGTCTCTTCCCTGTTCGGCATGATGACCGTATTTGCGGAAAACCTGCTTTCTGCTCGGAACCGGGAAGCACCAGGAGCGATTGGATACATTCAAAAGGCCGGAAGATGGGGAAAGCCCATGGCGGCGCTGTATGCCGTCGGGTGCTGCCTTTCCTCCCTCGGTATGGGGAATATGACCCAGACCAATGCCTGTGCCGCGTCACTTGAAGGTTTTGGAGTGCCTGCCGCCATTACCGGGCTTTTGCTGGCGGCGGCGGTATTTTTCGTGGCCAGAGGGGGCCTGCGGTTCGCGGTAAAGATCACAGAAAAGCTGGTCCCCGCCATGACGCTGCTGTTTTTCGGCGCGTCTCTTGCGGTGCTTTGGGTATTTCGGGAAAATATTCCCGGCGCGGTTCGAAGCATTTTTGAAGGTGCGTTTTCTATCCGGGCCGGGGTAGGCGGCGCAGCCGGCGCCCTGCTGGCGCTGAAAACAGGGGTATCCAGGGGAATCTTTACCAATGAGGCCGGGCTGGGCAGCTCTGCCTTTGCCTACGAGGAGGTGCGGGGGAAAACACCGGTGGAGCTGGGCTGCATGGGGATCTTCCAGGTCTTTGTGGATACCCTCGTCATGTGTACTGTAACGGGGCTGTGTATCCTGTGCTGCCGGTCTCCTGTGCTGGAAGGGGCAAGGCTCACCTTTTTCGCTTATGAAGCTGCTTTGGGGCCTTGGGGAGGCTGGGCTGTTTCTCTCTGCACGGCGCTGTTTGCGCTGGCCACGGTGATCTCCTGGTGCTGCTACGGCCGGGAAGGACTGTTCTACCTGACGGGAGGAAGGGGAAAAAATATGTATGCCCTGGCTTCGGCACTTGCCGCGTTTTTGGGCTGCGTGCTGCCCCTGACGGCAGTCTTTCAGCTGGGAGATGCCTTTAACGGATTGATGGCGCTTCCCAATGTTGCAGCGCTTTTCCTGTGCGGCAGTGAGGTGTGGGAACAGCTGGCTCTGGAAGAGGAGCGGAAGAAAAAACGTCCGCTTTCACAAAATTTTCAAAAAACCTAGCTTTTTTCCCGGGTACATGGTAAAATAACAGTGTAAAACAGTTCAAATTTCATGCGGACATGAGAATCTGGACCTTCTTTTGTCCGGAAAGGTTTGGTGTTTTTATGAAACTGATTCTTGCAATCGTGAGTAATGACGACAGCGGCGCGGTATCTTCCGCGCTGACCCGTGAGGGCTATTCCGTGACGAAGCTTGCCACCACCGGCGGCTTTCTGATGGCCGGCAATACCACGTTTATTTCCGGTGTGGACGATGAAAAGGTGGACGACGTCATCGGTATTATTTCCAAGTACAGCAGCCGCCGGACGCAGATCGTTCCCAGCACCTCCACCATGGACGTTGGAATGTACTCCTCCTTCCCTGTGGAGGTCACAGTGGGCGGCTCAACGATCTTCGTGCTGAATGTGGATCGGTTTGAGAAGGTCTGATGGAATTTCCCGGGTTTTTGGGAAATGAGGAGATAAAGGCGGCCCTCTCTGCCGCCTTTGCTTTGCAACGCTTTCCCCATGCCGTCGTTTTGCAGGGGGAACCGGGCTGCGGTAAGCGGACGCTGGCAAAGCTGATCGCTCAGGCGCTGGTGTGCAGAAACAGGGAGCTGGCCCCCTGCGGGAAGTGTCCCTCCTGTATCCGCGCCGCCGCAGGCTCGCACCCCGATATCCGGATCGAGAAAGGGAGCGGGGCCACCCGCTCCCTCAGTGTTGATGCTATCAGGGCGGTAACTGCCGACGCTTACCGCATGCCGGAGGAAGCCGACGTCAGCGTGTTTATCCTGCTGATGGGAACGAAAACCTCAGAGGCGGCCCAGAACAAGCTCTTAAAGGTGATCGAGGAGCCGCCGGAGGGCGCGGTTTTCCTGCTGGTGTGCGATTCGGCTGAGCAGCTGCTTCCCACCATTCGTTCCCGGGTGCAGAGTTTTACGCTGAAGCCTCCCTCGCTGGAACAGGCCGCCGAATATGTGCGGGAAAAGGCTGGGCTCAGCCAGGAAGAAGCCCGGAGGCTGGCGGCGCTGTGTAACGGAAATATCGGCAGAATGCTGGAGGAATCGGAGGACGGGGAAGCCGCCCGGGCGGCTCGGGCCGCTGCGGCGGTGGCCGCGGGTATGCTGGGGAAAGGAGACAGTCTGCTGAAAGCGGCCGCGCCCCTGCAAAAGGACCGGAAGCTCTGCGGAGATGTGCTTTCCAAATTGACTTTGATCTTCCGGGACGCCTGCGTCATGCGGGCAGGCGGGACAAGCATTTTAAGCGGCGCGCCCCGGGAAGCCGAGCAGCTGTGCGGCCTGCCCATGAACCGGCTGTGCAGATTGCCGGATATCGCTGAGGAATTTCGCCGGAAGCTGGAGCGCAACGCCAATATGTCCCTGCTGGTAACGTGTCTGTGCGCCCGGCTGCGGGAGGCAGCGGGCCGGTGAAAACGGCGGACGGCTTTTTAAAGGATGCAAAGACTCTTATGGAGCAGAAAAAGGAAGGAGAAATGCGTATGGCCGAAGTAGTGGGCGTGCGTTTTAAGGATACGGGAAAGGCGTATTATTTCGACCCCGCCGGGGAAAAGCTCCGCCACGGGGATAAAGTTATCGTAGAGACGGCCCGGGGCGTGGAATGCGGCGTTGTGGCCATGGAAAACCGGGAAGTCAAAGACAGCACTATCGTTCAGCCACTGCGGAAACTGGTGCGCCGGGCCACTGCCGATGATCTGCGGCGGACGGAGGAAAACCGCAGGAAGGAAAAAAACGCGTTTCGTATCTGTGAAAAAAAGATCGCCGAGCGCGGTCTTGAGATGAAACTGGTGGACGTGGAATACACCTTTGACAACAGCAAAATACTGTTCTATTTTACCGCAGATGGGCGCGTGGACTTCCGGGAGCTGGTAAAGGACCTGGCCGGGCAGTTTCGCACCCGAATCGAGCTCCGTCAGATCGGCGTGCGGGATGAGGCAAAGCTGCTGGGCGGCATCGGGATTTGTGGCCGTCCCTTCTGCTGCGGCTCCTTTTTGGGCGGCTTTCAGCCGGTATCCATCAAAATGGCCAAGGAGCAGGGCCTTTCCCTGAACCCCGTGAAGATCTCCGGGGCCTGCGGGAGGCTCATGTGCTGCCTGAAGTACGAGCAGGAGGCCTATCAGGACCTGCTGCGCACTACGCCCAAGGTAAACGCCACGGTGTCGACGCCGGAGGGAAAAGGCGTGGTGATCGACCAGAATCTTTTGACCAGGAAGCTGACCGTCCGGCTGGATAAGGACCCGGACGCCGCGCCCAAGGTTTACCGGGTGGACGAGGTAAAGGTCCTGCGGGACGGAAGGATCAAGGTCGATAAAAAGGAAGAGGAAGAGCTGAAAAATCTGGAATAGAGCAGTATAGAAGCCGTGTCGCAAAAAATCCCCCTTTCCCTCTTGCGGAACAGGGGGATTTGTGATAGGATAAGTTTGCGGCACAACTAAATAAAAGCACAGTATAAGTGTGTGTTTTTGCTTTTTGGCAAAAATGCAGGCTTCGTTTTAGCATACTTGTACTGTGTGTTATAGTTGTGTCGCAGCAATAGAAGCTGTGCATTTTTCAGTGCGTGGCTTCGGCTGCGCACTTTTTTGTTGAATATAACAAATTAGGATAAGATGCTCCGGCGATTTCTTTTTTGTTGAAAATCATTTTCTGTTGGCAGTACCGAAGAAAGTTTTTCTGAATTTGCAAAAAGCCGATGGCGGAAAATATAGGGGCTTGATTTTTAGATAAAATATGCTAGAATAAGAGTGTAAAAATTTTGTGGAGGTGTAACCCCATGCCTTATGTTATCAGCGACGAATGCATTGCCTGCGGCGCCTGCGCCAGTGACTGCCCCGTTGGAGCCATTTCTGAGGGCGATGGCAAATATGTGATCGATCCCGATACCTGCATCGATTGCGGCGCTTGCGCCGGAACCTGCCCGGTTGGCGCTCCTCACGAGGGCTGATCGGTTTCGGGCCTTTACATTTTGGAAAAGCGGAGTCCAGGACAGGGGCCGACCTCTGTCCCGGGCTTTGTTTTTTATTGTCAGGAGGAAAAGCATGGGCGAAAAAGAACGACCGGCGCGGTTTGAAGACCTGGGAAACGGCTGCCGCGTGCTGATAACGGCGGAGCATTCTTTTACGACAGACACCCTGCTCCTGGCCGATTTTTCCATGCCCCGGCCCGGAGAGGTCTGTGCCGATCTGGGCACGGGCTGCGGGACGATCCCGCTTTTTTGGAAGTCTCGAGGGCGCCCCGGCCCTATCCTGGCGATAGAGCTTCAACAGACGGCGGCCGAGCTTGCGGAAAGGTCCGTCAGGGAAAGCGGTTTTTCCCAGGAGATCCGGGTGGTATGCGGCGACGTTCGGGATCACCGGGCAAATATTCCCCACCAGGCGTTTCATCTCATGGTTTGCAATCCTCCTTATTATCCTGTGGGAAGGGGATTTTCCGGAAGCGGCGCCCGCCGGGCCGCCTGGCATGAGGAAAGCCTTACGCTGAAGGATTTATCCCAGGCCGCCCGGTACGGGCTGCGCTGGGGTGGGCGGCTGTGCGTCTGCCTGCCCGTGGAGCGGCTGGCCGAAGCCATGTCGGCGTTTCGGGAAAACGAGCTGGAGCCCAAAAGACTGCGGCTTGTGCAGTCCGGGCCCGAAAAGCCTCCCTATCTGTTTCTGCTGGAATGCCGCCGGGGCGGAAAAACAGGGCTGGCAGCGGAACCAACGCTGATTTTAACAGACAAAAACGGCGCTTTTACAGAAGAAATGCGGAAGATCTACGGCGGCTATCAGAAAGCCGGAGAAGGGGAGGAACGGAAATGAGCGGAGAGGCCGGTTTGGAAAAAGGCGCACTATATGTGGTGGGAACGCCCATTGGCAATCTGGAGGACTTTTCTCCCCGGGGAAAGGAGACCCTTGCCGGCGCGGATTTTATCGCCGCGGAGGATACCCGGGTGACGCTGAAGCTTTTAAACCGCTTTGGCATCAAAAGGCCGCTGGTCAGTTACTTTGAGCACAACAAGGCGGAGCACGGCGAGATCATTCTTTCCCGGCTTCGGGCAGGGGAGACCTGCGCCCTGGTATCGGACGCGGGTATGCCCGCCATTTCCGATCCCGGGGAGGCGCTGGTCGCCAGCTGCGCGGCGGAGAACATTCCGGTCTATGTAGTGCCGGGACCCACGGCGGTGATCTCCGCGCTGGCGGTCAGTGGCCTGCCTACAGGACGTTTTACCTTTGAGGGCTTTTTGAGCGTGAACAAACGCAGCCGCCAGGAGCATCTGCTCGACCTGGAGCGGGAGACGCGCACCATGGTGTTTTACGAGGCCCCCCACAAGCTGCGGAGGACCCTGTCCGATTTTGAGAAGACTTTTGGCGGCGGCAGACGGATCGCCGTTGTCCGGGAGTTGACAAAAATTCACGAGAGCGTGTGGCGCACCGATCTGAAAACCGCGGCCGGATACTACCGGGAAAACGAGCCAAAAGGAGAGTTTGTGCTGGTAATAGCAGGCGCGGAGCCGGCTGCATCACAGGAGGAAGAATATACGCTTGAAGAAGCGGCGGTCCTTGCCAGCAGGCGCATGGAGGAGGGCCTGTCCGCCAGCGACGCCGCCAAAGAGGCAGCCAAAGCCACCGGCCTGAAAAAGGGAGATATTTACAAGCTATTGATGTAAAAAAGACTCCCCTAATTGAGTTATTAGTTTTCTGTGATTAGTTGTTAGAAAGGACCTTTTCCTTCAGGTTCCGGTTATATAAGGGATGATATGCCCCAGTGGGGCGCGTCCAGCAATGTCTGAGGCAATAGCCGAGTTTTCCACCGGAGACCAGCGCCCGCCTTCCCTGGATAAACAAGGGGAGGTTTTCGCCCTCCTGCGGTTTTATTAGCGAGAGTAAATGACTAACCACGTTCCCTTAGTAAGCCAAAAGCCCACTCTAACAACCGACAACTAAAATCTAATAACTCAGGCGGAAACGGCTGTCGGAGTGGGAACGCTTCTTTTCACACCGGCGGCATTTTTCTGCTGTTTTTCCCGTTCCTCCGCCCGCTTTTGAAACAGAAAAATATTGCTGCGCTGCTCGTAATACATGTCCGTGAGAATGCGGATCGTTCTGCGCCGGAGAAGCTCCTTTTCCCCGTCCCGCAGCGGCTTCTGTTTCAATTCAGCCAGCTTTTCCCGGAGGGTTTCGCACTCCTGCCGGGCCTCCCATTCCAATTTTCTGTAGTCGCAGGGCGAGCTTGGCACGTCCCAGCCGCCGATACCCTTGCAGGTTTCATTCATATGGTGGTCGCTCCTTTCTTTCTAAAACTTCTTTTTAGAGAAGTTGTACTCTTATATTAGAGCATTTAAAAGAAGTTGTCAAGGGGATTCCGGCGATTTACTTCATTTAATTGAAATTTTAAGGGTTGACTTCTGCTCCGCAAAGCAGTATAATAACAGCAGTATTTTTTGAAGCTTTCCGGAGAAAATCATGGCGGTTTTCTCCATGCTTCATTTTGAGTAAAGGACGGCGAGGGTATGGGTCTGGAAATCATCAACCGGCTGAAAAAAGAAAAGGGGATCACCAACGCCCAGCTTGCCCAGCTTTCCGGCGTGACCCAGAGCACGCTGGATAAGATCACTGCTGGGATCAACAAAAACCCGAAGCTGGAAACGCTGCAGGCCATTTGCCGCGCTTTGGGCTGCCGTCTTGCGGATTTTGACGAGCTGCCCGGCCGCAGCGGAGAGGTCAGTGATTCTGAGCTGGAACATCTGAAAAAATACCGGGTGCTGGACGTGTTCGGAAAGCGGGCGGTGGATTTGGTACTGGACGCGGAGCACGACAGAATGACCCATGTTATCGAGCGGGAGCAAAAGGGCTGGATCACCTATATCAACTGCTACGATCTGGCGGTGTCCGCCGGTCTGGGAGAACCGCTGGGCGACACCTATTATGTAAATAAGCTGGAAATTCCCACAGAACGGGTGCCGGAAAACGCCCACTACTGCGTGCGGGTCAACGGAAACAGCATGGAACCTGCGTACCGGGACGGCGATATCGTATTTGTAGAGCGTCTGGACGGTTCCGTCCGGGAGGGAGAAGTCGGTGTGTTCGTGGGAGACGGCGACGGCTTTATCAAACGTCTTGGCCACGAGGAGCTGATTTCCCTGAATCCGGACTACAAGCCTATTCCCGTCCGGGAATTTGACGACCTCCGGTGCCAGGGCCGCGTGCTGGGAAAGATACAGGAAGCAGAGGCAATAAAAAAAGGAGTCCACTGAAGTGAACCCCTTTTTGCGTTAGGAAACTCAGGTCTTTTCGCCATCGTCCCGAAACAGCAGCGCAATGCACCACAGAGCGGCGATGGCAACAATGACATAAATGATCCGGGCGAAGACAGCGGTCTGCCCGCCGCATATCCAGGCCACAAGGTCAAATTTGAAAATACCCACCAGGCCCCAGTTGATGCCGCCGATGATGGCGAGGGCCAGGGCGATACGGTCTAACACTGACATAATGATTTCCCCTCTTTACTAGGATTTATGGGTCCGTTCTTTAGCTTGCGCGGTAAATCCGGGTTTATGCACGACATGGTTATTCTGCATGAACGGGATCTTACTGCCGGTTTTGCAGATTTGTTCTTTACGTTTCTCTGCTGCGAAAACGAGACTGAATTACAGATTGGGAAAGAGGCGGAAAGGAGAAGCTGGAAGATGAAAAAACAGCCTTGTAAATCAGAAAAAACAGAACGGCATGGAGCGTGTGCAGGGGAATCGTCCCGAAGCATGGAGCCTGTAGAAAATAAAAGGGAAAGCGGCGTGTTCCGGCAGATCATGCTGCTGGCGATGGTCTTCGCCATTGGCGGCATTTTTGGATTTTTCTATGAGGAGCTGTTCTATCGGATCGATCTTGGCTTCTGGGTAAAGCGGGGCAGCACCTTCGGACCGTGGATCCCCATTTATGGAGTTGGCGCGGTACTGATCGTGCTGGCCACACGCAGACTGCATCGACAGCCTGCACTGGTGTTTTTGGCGGCAGCCGCACTGTGCGGCGGGCTGGAATACGGAACGGGCTGGGTCCTGCTGCATGTTTTTCACACCCGGCTGTGGGACTACAATGTGGAACTCTGGAACTGGGGCAATGTGGGCGGATTCATCTGCCTGCGTTCGGTGCTGTTCTTTGGCATGTCCGCTCTGTTTCTGCAATATGCGGTCGTGCCTTTGCTGGATAGGCTGTCAAAACGGTGCGTTACCGTTCCGCGGCAGTTGGCGGCTTTCCTGCCGGGCGCCTTGTTTTTGCTGGATATCCTGATTTTCCACCTGTGCGGCATGAGCTGGTGATTTTTTCCTGAAAGGATCACATACACTGGCAGCGGTAGAGAAAAATGGGAGGGGCGGCCAGGCACAGCGAGACCACGGGCTCTTGCGGCTGCTGGCTTCCCACTCCAGGTCCGCAGGCGGAAGCGCCGCGCCGTTTTTCTGCGAGCCGCCTCTGCCTGCTCAGTACGCTCATGAAATCCGCTGAGCGGATTTCGTTCAGCTGCGCCATGCTGTTTCAACATCTCTACCAAAATAAAAACCCACCCTTACGGGTGGGCTTTGCTTACGGGGTTCTGCCATAAAGATGATATTTTCAACGCGTGCCGCACAGAAAACGCATAGAAAAACCTGAGATCGCGAATTGCCAACCGCAGGTCTGGTGGACCCGAAAGGGATCGAACCCGCTTGTCCAAAGCGCACTGCCTCATTTCTTCTAATCGCCTCTGCCTGCTCAGTGCGCTCATGAAATCCGCTGCGCGGATTTCGTTCGGCCGCGCCATGCTATTTCAACATCTCTACCAAAATAAAAACCCACCCTTACGGGTGGGCCTTTGTTTTGGTGGAGATGGCGGGAATCGAACCCGCGTCCGAAAAAGCATCACCAAGGCTTTCTACGAGCGTAGCTTTTGGTTTGGGATTCCCCCGACCCGGCGCTCAAAAGCAGGCTCCGGGCTTCGGTAGCCTTTTAAGCCGTGGCAGGGCGAAAGGCGGCGCACCTGCTCACGTTCACCGCTCATCGACGCTCTTATCCCGGCCGCGGTACTCCGGGTAAGAACGGCTGCTTAGTTAAGCAGCAACAGCAACAGAATTGTTGTCGTTTAATTTTAAAGGTTTGCGGATTTTATCGCAGTTCCGCACTGCGGCTCGCTTACCAGGGCTCTCCTTCCCCGTCGAAACCTTTACATCCCCGAATTTAGATGTTAGTTGTTAGATATTAGTCGTTAGAAAAGGGCATTTTCTAACAGCTAACGACTTATCGCTAACAACTATCATTATAGACGCCTTCCACTCCTTTGACAAGTGGAAATTGTCGGGAACAGTCAGGAAAGGCGTCCCTGTAAGATTTTACACAAAGCGGCGGGGTCGTCTGCGGCGCCGTTGAAACGGTAATCATAGGTACCGTTCTCAAAAATTCCGTGTTTCTTCTCCAGCATGGCGGCAACAGGCGCAGGAAGGCTCCTATGCATTCTGGCCTTGAAGCGTTCCTTGATGGTTTCAAGGTCCGCGTACACAAGTATGGCAATGCTTCCTTCCGGCAACAAAGAGACCTGTTCCGGCTCGGAGATCACATAGATCAGGTTCTCGCCGGTCAGCGCCTGCTTGAGTTTTTCCTGAAACAGAGCCTTTGCTTCACTTTCGCTTTTTGCCATTCGGAGATAATCCTTCCCCGTGATGATATCGGCCCCAATGACCTTCTTTATTTCATTTGCAAGGGTGGATTTTCCACTGCAATTCTCACCGATGATCCCAATTACCATGCTAATTTCCTGTTCTACTGCCAATATTCCAGCAGTTTTTCATCAATTTCCGCAATTTTTTCTTTCTCTTTTATATCGGTATAGAAAGCCAGCTTTTCAATTTCTTCCCGATCCTGCCGGTGCGCTTCTAATTCCGGGAAAGCGCCTTCTTTTAGGGCAAGCCCAAAAAGCCCTCCGTATTCCTCATGCCATTCCGGGTTAAAATATCCCGGCGCCATATTTAGATGCATCAGTCCAAGATAGGTAAAGCTGCCGTTTTCTATCCCCAGCTCTTCCCTGCATTCTCGGGCGATACACGCTCTAAGCGTTTTCCCTTTTTCTCTACAGCCCCCGAAAATTTCCCAATCCTGCCGCCAATGATTCCAACCCAGCAGATATTTTCCGCCGAGTTTCACCACCGCCAGCGCATGGGTAAGCGGTGCAAATTTTCCCGCTTCCTTTTCATCGACCCGTAGAATTTCAAGCAGTTCATTGCCTTTGCTGTCTTTTATCAGCATGGGTTTCGCTTTCCCTTCATCGAATCGGCCTGCCAAGATGCTTTTCCAGCCGCCACTGAGGCGCGGGGCCGTCATCGGCCCAATATTCGTCCATGGAACGTATCTTTCCGTTTTCCACCTTGAGAAAGGACGTTACATGAAAAGAAGCCGAACCGTCCACCGGATAAACATGGACTACCGTGACGATCATATCGTCAAAGGAATGCAGGCGTTCGATCTCTCCCGCCCACTGACCGGGATATTCACAGTTGGCACGAATGTATTCTTCCGCGGTAAAATGCTCGTTGGTGCAGTGCCAGTTTATAAAAGCGTCCTCATGGAAATATGCCCTGAGCGCTTCCGCGTCCTGTTTCAGCACGGCCTCCCAAAACCGATCCACGTCGAAAGCGGCGCTTTTCATTGATTTCTCTCCTTCAGCTCCCGCTCGATGTTCCGCTGGGCGTCACGCTTTGCCATGTCGGCGCGCTTATCATAGTTTTTCTTGCCCTTGCAGAGCCCCACCTGTACCTTGACTTTGCTGTCCTTAAAGTACAGGGACAAGGGGATCAGAGAATAGCCTTGCTGCTTCACGATACCGTAGAGTCTCAGGATCTCCCGCTTGTGCATGAGCAGCCGGCGCACCCGCATAGGGTCCCGGTTGAAGATGTTGCCGAAATCGTAGGGGCTGATATGACAGCCGTTTAAAAGAATTTCTCCGTTTACCACGGAGCACCATGCGTCCTTCAGATTCGCCCTGCCCTGCCGGAGGGATTTTACCTCTGTTCCCACAAGCTCGATCCCTGCTTCAAAGCTCTCCTCCACGAAATAATCGTGGTAGGCTTTTTTGTTTTGCGCAATGGTTTTTGTATTTGCTTTTGCGGGCATAGACGCCTCCTTTCCGGCATTCAACCTACCATTTTACTTCTATCACACAACGATCTGCGCCGGATTTGATGCTTTCCAGCAGAGAAACCTGAACTTCTTTTTGAAACACTTCCTGAAAAATCCCTTCCGCATTTCCCAGCGTACAGTAGCACCAGGTTTTCGGCAG
The DNA here is from genome assembly GCA_964642055.1 of uncultured Acutalibacter sp. GTDB lineage: Bacteria > Bacillota > Clostridia > Oscillospirales > Acutalibacteraceae > Acutalibacter. Next base: position 15,949 of record CAZXLM010000028.1, read on the forward strand.
CGATTGGGGAACCCGTTTGACGCAGGCGCAATAGCACTGGGGATAGCAGAACCGAAGCATATGCTCGGACACATATTCCAGAGAAGCAAAGCTTTCACTTTCATTGAACAAGCGGACAAAGGCATTCAAATCTTCCGCCTGGTTCCGGTACTTCAAAAGCTTTTTAGCGATGGATTTGCCGTCGTTGCATCTGCACTTTTTCCGAATGGCCACAGTTTTTTCCGAGTCATAGTGTTCTTCCAGATAACCGCAAATACTTTTCGCCCATTCAAATTTCTTTTCTATGTCGGCGCTTTTTGACAGGGGAAACCACTCCGCCGCTTCCTGCGCCGCCCGTTCGCCGTCAAGCTCTTTTAAGCTTTCCATTAGCCGAAGCGCATGAGCGTTGTCATTTGTGGGCATGGCCTACTCCCCTTCCCTCAATAACGAAGAACAAAATAAATGACATACACCCAGCTCAGAAGCCCGTGAACGATTGCCCAGCCTATGGAATGCCAGGTGGTGTAGCTGATCACCATAGCCAGCGCGCTGCCGAAGGTGATACCGGTTTTTACGGTCTTTTCAATCGTGCCTTTTCCCTTTCCCTGCGGATATTCAGACATATGGCGATTCCCTTTCCAAATTGCTCATTGCTAATTACTCCTTACAATTCCTGCCTTCCCTGCATGGCACGCTGTAAGGTCACTTCGTCGGCGTATTCCAAATCGCCGCCTACAGGAATGCCGTATGCCAAGCGGGTCACCTTCACGCCTAGGGGCTTTAAGAGCCGAGAAAGATACATGGCGGTGGCTTCCCCCTCCACGGTGGGATTGGTGGCCATGATGACTTCCTGTACCGTGCCGTCCATGCGGGCCAAAAGTTCCTTGATGCGGAGCTGCTCCGGCCCCACACCGGACAGAGGGGAAATGGCCCCGTGCAGCACGTGGTACTGGCCGTTGTATTCCCCTGCCCGTTCCAGGGCAAACACGTCCTTTGGCTCCTCCACCACGCAGACGATGGATCTATCCCGCAGATCGTTACGGCAGACAGGACATAGCTCTGCGTCCGTCAGGTTGCAGCAGACGGCGCAGGTATGTATTTTTTCGTGGGCCTCCAAAATGGAGGAAGCAAAGCTCTCCGCTTCCTCTTTGGTCATATCCAGCACATGGTATGCCAGCCGCTGGGCGTTTTTATGGCCGATGCCCGGCAGGCTCTCAAATTTTTCCACCAGCCCCTCCAAAGGGGGCACATGATAATTTCCCATCAGAACATGCCCGGAATGCCCATGCCGCCGGAAACAGCGGACATTTTATCTTCCTTCTCCTGATTAGCAGCGCGAAGCGCCTCATTGACGGCGGCGGTCACCAGATCGCCCAGCATTTCCGCGTCCTCCGGATCGATGACCTCCGGCTTGATCTCCACGGACTTTACTTCAAGCTTCCCGGTAACGGTGGCCTTTACCGCGTCCCCGCCGGAGGTGGCAGAATACTCCTTTTCCTCCAGTTCGGCGGTGATCTCCGCGATCTGCTCCTGCATTTTCTGGGCCTGTTTGGCAAGCTGCTGCAAATTTGCGGCCCCGCCGCCTCCATAGCCCTGGGGTAATCTCGCTTTCATGTGCTTCTCAATCCTTTCCTGAACTAAAACGGTATAATGACGTCCTCCGGAGGCGCAGTGTCCTCTGTGGACGGTTCTTCCTGTATTTCAATGCCGGAATCCTGGGCCCGCCGGGTCAGCTCTTCCAGGGGGTCTTCCTCTTCCTTCCCGGCTTCCGGACTGCGATAGGGGCCCAGTCGGTAGGTACGGCCCGTCACATGGCGGATCGCCTCCCGCATGCGTTCCCGCTGTTCGGGACGCTTTAACAATTCAAAAGCAAGCTCTGGGGCGTCGATGAGCATGAAATCGCCGTTGATATAGGCAGACGACCCGGAAAAGGCCATGGCCACGCTCTTGGTGGTGTTTTTGATAACCTGCAGAATTTCCGGCCAGTCCAGGAAACGCTGGGCTCCTGCGGAAAGGGCCTCGATATCCACCGGCGGCACGGACTTTGCCGCCTGGGGCACGGACTTTGCCGCCTGGGGCACGGACTTTGCCGCCTGGGCCGGCAGCTTTTCCGCCTGTGGCGCTGGCTTTGGCTCCGGCGCTTCCGGCTTTTCCACCTCCGGGGGAACAGGCGCCTGTTCAAAAACAGGGGCTTCCTCTGGAAGCGCAGGCTCTGAAATCGATTCCGCAGACGGCGGTACGGCTTCCTGCTCGGTCGGAGCGGGTGCTTGCGATTCTTCCTTCATCTGCACGACGGCCTCCTGCGGCGGGGCGGAAACGGGGGCCTGACGCTGTCTGGGCGCGCCGCTTTCCAGCGCTTCCAGACGGCGGAGCAGCGCCTCCGGAGCCGTATCCAGCTCCGGTGAACAAAGGCGTACAAAGGTCATCTCCATCTGGGTCCGCTGGTTTGCGTAGCGCATTTTATTCAAAGCGTCCTCAAAGGCGCTCAACCCATGGAGAATTTCCGGCAGGCTCATGGAAAGGGCCTGTTTTGTCATGCTTTCCCATTCCTCCGGGGAGACCGTCACCAGGCGGGAAGCGTCTTTCATGGTCTTTATCAGCATGAGGCCCCGGAAGTATTCCGCCATTTCTTCGCATAGGCGGCCCATGTCCTTTGACTCCCGGTGGAGCGCATCAATGATTTCCAGCGCTTTGGAGGAGTCTTGCTCTGCTGCTGCCTGGGCCAGCGACGACAGGTAGCTTCTGGCTGCTACACCGGCAGTGCTGTTTACAATATCCAGCGTAACGTGATTTCCTCGGCCGAGGCACTGATCCAGCAGAGAAAGGGCGTCTCGCATGGCGCCGTCGGCGATACGGGCGATCAGCAGCGCGGCGTCCCGGTCAAGCCGGGCCCCTTCTTCACCGGCCACATATTCCAGCCGGTCCGCGATAGCCTCTGGAGAAATGCGCCTGAAATCGAAGCGCTGGCACCTGGATAAAATAGTGGGCAGAAGCTTATGGACTTCTGTGGTGGCCAGAATAAAGATGACATGGGAGGGCGGCTCTTCCAGAGTTTTCAGCAGGGCGTTAAAGGCCGCCACGGAGAGCATGTGCACCTCGTCGATGATATACACCCGGTATTTGGCGGTAGCCGGAGTGAAATTGGATTCCTCGATCAGCGTGCGAATGCTGTCAACGCCGTTGTTGCTGGCGGCGTCGATCTCTACCACATCCAGAATGGAGCCGTCCTCCAGCCCCCGGCAGACCTCGCATTCCCCGCAGGGGTCGCCGTCCCGGGGATCCAGGCAGTTCACGGCCCGGGCCAGTATTTTGGCGCAGGTGGTTTTCCCCGTGCCCCGGGAACCGGTGAACAGGTACGCGTGGGAGATCCTTCCCCGGGTCAGCTCGTTTTTCAGAGTGACAGTGACCTGGGGCTGATCTACCACGTCCGCGAAGAAGCGGGGACGGTATTTGCGGTAAAGCACCTTATAGGAAGACATGGCCTTCGCCTCCTTAAAGCCGGAAAGCTGATGGGAAAAAACAGGGCAGAAGCCCGGTAAAATATGAGAGCGGACAGGCGATCTGCATCGCCCGGGAAAATCCGCTTAATGCTGCTCGGTTCCCCGCCTGACATGGTTCACGGCATCCCGCCGCGCAGACCTGTCCGCTCCCATATTCCACTGTACCACTGCCACCTGCGGCGGAGGCGTTCGTGTCCCTGCTTTCACATAAAAGACAACTCTCTGAGCCGACCGCTGCTTTACAATTATTATACCTTTTTACGCTTGAAAAAACAAGAGGGAATTGATATGCTAGATACAGGATTCTGGACGCTGGGTACCGGATAGCAGATACTGAAAAAAAAGAGGGCCTTTTCAAGGCCTGAAAATTGGAGGTTTTTTTATGATCCGAAAAGCCGAATATGCCGATCTGCCTGCTATAGCGGCACTGTATGAAGACGCGAAAACATTCCTGAAGGCCGCGGGTGTGGATCAGTGGCAGGACGGCTATCCCAATATGGACAGCGCCCGGCAGGATATAGAGGCCGACGTAGGGTATGTGCTGGAAAGCGGTGGAAAAATCCTCTGCACCGCCTGCCTTGCTTTCGGACGGGAGCCCACCTATGAAAAAATAGAAGAGGGCAGCTGGGGAGCAGACCCGGAAAGCTACGGGTTCCTCCACCGGATCGCGGTGTCCTCTTCAGCCAGGGGAAAGGGCGCTGCCGGATCGATGTTCAACGAGTTGAAGCGGCAGGCCAAAGCCCGCGGGATCTCCGTTCTGCGCGGGGACACCCACCGGGACAATCTTCCCATGCAGCGGGTCCTCGCGAAAAACGGCTTTACCTGCCGGGGTGTGATCTATTTGGAGGACGGAAGCGAGCGTCTGGCCTATGAGCTGATTCTTCCGGACTGAAAGCAGAAATATCCGGCGGGAAAAGCTTTTCCGCCGGATATTCGTCTAATGTCTTTATACAGCGCCGCGCGTCAAGCAGAGGGCTTCCCCAATATCCCCATCGATGCAGATGGAGCGGTCTAGAATTTCCGAAGGACAGCCGCTTTCTCCCAGATTGACACAAGCGTAGACCGCCTTTGGATTTTCCGCTGTCATCTGCCAAAAGGGGTATTTGATAATTCCCGGGGTGTTCATTCCCACGCCCAGTTCCAGAAACAGGATACGGGAGTTTTTATGGCGGCGGATAAAATTCCCGTAACGGTCTGCCGCAGCGTACCAGCCTTCGTCCTCCACAAACTTATCATCACAGCGGAGATTCATGGTCACCGGCGCGCCGCACCGGGGACAGCGGGGTATCAATGCCGAAGGGATCCGCATGTCCCGCTGTTCCGCCGCCATTTGGCGCACCTGGGTCTCGTTGTCCCAGGTCTCCTGACAGCAGGGCTTTGAGCACTGCCACAAGCCGTAATCCCCCTGGGTGTAGAACAGCCGCTTTTTGTCAAACCCTGCCTTTTGAAAGCAATGGTCCACATTGGTGGTCAGCACAAAATAGTTTCTGTCCTTGATAATCTGCAAAAGCGTTTCGTAGACGGGCTTCGGCGGGGCTTCATACCGGTTGATCAGGACATACCGGCTCCAATAGGCCCAGTATTCTTCCAGGGAAGAATAGGGATAAAATCCGCCGGAATACATATCTTGGAAGCCGTACTTTTCCTGAAAATCCCCAAAGTTCGCCTTAAACCGTTCTCCGCTGTAGGTGAATCCCGCGGAGGTGGAAAGTCCCGCGCCGGCGCCAATGAGGACGGCGTCGGCAGTGTCAATCGCCTGCTTGAGCTTTTCCCAGCAGTTCTCGGTAGATTTGCAGGTCGGTGTCTTTAAAAACATTGAATATCACCTCGATTTTCCCATTTGTCTGTCTTTGAAAGCCCCGCACCGTTTCCACCGCGATTTCTGCGGCGCGCCGATTCGGAAAATGAAATTCGCCTGTTGAGATGCAGCAGAAAGCGACGTTTTCCACCCTGTTTTCCGCCGCCAGCTCCAGGCAGGAACGGTAACAGGAGGAAAGCCGGTCTTCGTCTTCTTCTGTTACCTCGCTGCCGGCCACGGGGCCCACCGTGTGCAGAACGTACCGGCAGGGCAGGTTCCAGGCACGGGTGAGCTTGGCCTTGCCCATAGGCTCCGCATGGCCCTGCCTCTTCATAAGCGCGGCACATTCCAGCCGCAGCTGCACCCCCGCGAACGTGTGTATGGCGTTGTCTATGCACCCGTGATTGGGGTGAAAGCACCCCAGCATTTGACTGTTTGCAGCATTGACGATAGCGCCGCACCGCAGTGTGGTAATGTCTCCCTGCCAGAGATAGATCCCCGGTAAAATGGGCTTTAAGTTCCGATGATCCGTAATGCCCCTGCGTCGGAGCTCCTCCTGCAGGTAATCGTCCTGTACCTGTAAGAATGATTCCGCGGCGGGCGCCGGCGGGCGAAGATTCAGCAGGGCGCGGAGCAACGCCTTTTGGGCCGCCGTTTCCCGGGGGATCTCGATTTCCCTCTCTGCCTTTCGTTCCCGCAGTAATTCTTTGATCAGCCATAAACGCCGACTTTCCTGTTCGTCCATCTTTCTCCCTCCCGCCTTATTGCTCTGATTTCTCTTCTGCGCATTTGGATATGGAAGCGAAGCTGCCGTCTCCTCAGCTCCTGATCTCATTATACGGGCGGCTGATCCCGCTGTAAAGTACGCACAATATTGTGGCGTAGTTACCAAAAGGAAACCATTGGACGGTTACCGGAAGGAAACAAACGCACTGTTTCGGGCTTTTTCAGGGAAGCCGGCAGAGCGGAGAAATTTTTTGTTTTTTCGAGGATTGACCCCGGGCGGGAGATATTTTATAATGAGGCTGAAACTTCAAAAAGGATTCTGGCGCGGAGGGATCGTCATGAATGAGCCAAAAACTGTAAAAGAGCTTCCCGCTTGTCCTGTGGAAACCACCCTGACGCTCATCGGGGATAAATGGAAGGTGCTGATCCTGCGGGACCTGATGCCGGGGATAAAACGTTTTGGCGAGCTGAAACGCTCTGTCGGCGGCGTGTCACAGAAGGTGCTGACCGCCCAGCTCCGCGATATGGAGGAAAGCGGTCTTGTGGATAGAAAGGTCTATGCCGAGGTGCCGCCGAGAGTGGAGTATTCCCTTACTCCGCTGGGCCGGAGTTTGAAGCCTATTCTTGACGCGATGCAGAGCTGGGGAAACGATTATAAAGCCTCTTTGAAATAATAAAGAAGGGAGATATCCGGACCACCCGGGTATCTCCCTTTTCTTTAAAGCGCAGCTTTCTCCGCGCCGTCTTCCGTCTATCCCAGCCGGTACAGCTTCACCCCGTAGGGCGGAAGCTGTATGGAGCCGGAAAGCTCTGTTTTTTCCCCGGAAAGCAGTTCCTCTGCCGGGCCGCTGTAGGAACAGTTTATGGTAAAATCCGCGCCTTCGGCGTTGACGGCCAGCAGCACGGTCTCTCCTTCGCAGGAGCGCCGCATGACCCACTGCTTATTGAGCAAGGTTTCGTTCCCGAAATCCCCATAGCACAGGGCCCTGCTTGCCGCTTTAGCTCTGGAAAGCTTTCCCAGAAATCTCGTCAGCTCGTTTTCCTCCGGTCCTTCAAAGCAGGGCCGGAGGGCGGGGTCGCCGTCCTTTTTGTCCCCTTGGGCTCCCCACTCGCTTCCATAGTACAGGCAGGGAATGCCCGGCATACAGAACAGCACGGCGTAAAGGGGAAAAATCTGCTTTTTGTCCTGCAAAATACTGTAAATACGGGTCACGTCGTGGTTATCCGCAAAGCACAGCAGGTGCTTCCCTCTGTACAACGTCCAGTTTTCCGGGCCGAACTGCCGCTGGAGAGAATGGGCGATCTCAAACAGATTCAGAGAATTAAAGGCGGAATAAAGACCTTTATAGCACTCGTAATTGGTGACGCTGTCCAGCATGGAATCGTTCATTATCCGGTTGTAATCCCCGTGTATCATCTCTCCCACCAGGAAGAAGGCGGGGTCTTTTTCCTTGCAATAAGCGTGCAGCCGCCGCATGAAATCCTCGTCCAGCAGATAGGCCACGTCCAGCCGCAGGCCATCGATGCCGAATTCCTCGATCCAGAAGCCCACGCAGTCCAGAAGATAGTCCACTGCCGCCGGATTTTGCAGATTCAGCTTCACCAGCTCAAAATGGCCTTCCCAGCCCTCGTACCAGAGGCCGTCGTGATAGCAGCTGTCCCCGCCGAAGTTTAGATAAAACCAGTCCTTGTAAGGGGAGTTTTCCCGGTTTTTCAGCACGTCCTGAAAGGCCCAGAAGCCCCGGCCCACGTGGTTGAACACACCGTCCAGCACCACCCGGATACCGGCCTCATGGAGGGAGCGGCACACTTTTTTGAAATCTTCGTTCGTACCCAGCCGGCAGTCCAGTTTCCGGTAGTCTCGGGTGTCATAGCCGTGGGTGTCGGATTCAAATACCGGGGAAAAATACACCGCGCCGATTCCCAGCTTTTCCAGATGGGGAACCCATTCCTTTACCTTCAGGATGCGATGGGCTTCCTTACCATCGTTTTCAAAGGGCGCGCCGCAGAAGCCCAGGGGATATATCTGATAAAACACGGTGCTGTCCTGCCAGTTTATTTCTTTTTGCATTTACGCGCACTCCTTTCAGGGGCTGAATCAACCAATTTTATAACTGCCGCCGTTCCAGGTAAGAACGCTTTCGTAAAACGCCGTCATGGCGTTTACCATGTGGGACACGTCCTCTTTTCCTGCCGTTTCATAGGGGGAGTGCATGGAAAGCTGACTGAGGCCGATATCCACTGTGGGAATGGAAACCTGCGCGCCGGAGATCAGCCCCAGGGTGCCCCCGCCCGGGTTGGAGGAGTGGTTGTAGAAATCCTGGGTGGGCACGCCCGCCTTTTCGCAGATGCGCTTGAAAACGGCGGCGGTCACGCCGTCCGTGGCGTAGTGAGAGCTGTATTTTATCACCACGCCTGCGTTCAGATAACACCGGCTGGTGGGATCGGCCTTTTCCGGGTAATTGGGGTGGACGGCATGGGCGTTGTCGGCGGAGAGCATAAGGCCGTTTTGTATGGCCCGCTGGCGGTCCTCCTCGTCCTTCCCGGCGGCCCGGCAGATGCGGGAGATCACGTCGGAAAGCAAAGTGGAACCGGCCCCCTGCCGGGTGCGGCTGCCGGTCTCCTCGTTGTCGAACACCGCGCACACCGTGCAGTTTTCCGGGTTCTCCGCCTGCAAAAAGGCGGTGACGGCGGAAAAGGCGCATTCCAGGTCGTCCAATTTCGGGGCGGCGATAAATTCCTCTTTTGCTCCGAACACCGTGCCCCGGGCCCGGTTGTAGAGATACAGATCGTAGGAAAGGATATCCTCCTTTTTCACTCCGGCGTTCTGGGCGGCCAGGGCCAGGAAATCGGCTTCCTTCCCGCCCAGCAGAGGCAGGGTGTCCCGCTGGGGGTCCTGCTTTCCGGCCTGGCTGTTTTCCCGGTCCATATGGGGCGCAAGGCCGGGAATGAGCAGCAGGTCCCGCCGGATGTCGGTCAGCACGGCCCGTACCCCCTCTTCCGTGCGCACCGCAAGCCTCCCCGCCGCGGAAAGGGGACGGTCCGCCCAGCGGTTGATGAGCATACCGCCGTAGACCTCCGTATTCAACCGGGTGTAATGGCCTTCCACACGCATTTCCGGGCTGCCCTTTACCTTGAAGCAGGGGGAGTCCCCGTGAGGCGCGATGATGGAAAAGGCTCGAAAATCCTTTTTGGGAAAGCGGAACATCACAATACTGCTCATGCTGCGGGCAGTGAAATACCCCTTTCCGGGAGAAAGCTCCCAGGGCTCCGTTTCGGAAAGCTCCGTAAACCCTCCTTTTTTCAGCATGCCCCGCACCGTTTCCACCGTATGGCAGGCTGTGGGGCTTTTTTCGATAAAGCCAAAAAGATCTGCGACAAGCTGTTCCATAATTTTATCCTTTCCGTGCGTTTTTACTCAAAGCACCCCATGATAACGATGCCGCATACCGCGATGGCGATGGCCCCATACTGCCGGGCCGTCAGCTTTTCCTTCAGGAAAATGCGGGACAGGATCACGGAGAACAGGCAGTAGCTGGAGATCAGGGGCGCGGCCATAATGGGATTGGCGGCGATGGCGTACACATAGGCAAACTGCCCCGCAGTTTCGCAGAGGGCGCCGAAACCCTTCTCCCGCTCCTCCCACAGGCTGAATTTCTGCTTTTTTACAAACTTGATGAAGATGAAGGCGGCCACGGCGCACAGCAGGAAGGTGAACTCATAAGCAATGTTCGCTTCCTCCTCGCTCAGAAGGTTCCAGCCTTCCTCCAGCACCAGCGCGTCCCCAAAGGTGCCCAAAGCATCCAGAATGCAGTAAATAAACGGAATGCACACCGCCAGGGCGCTGACCTGATACTTTTCCTCAATGACCTCGCCCCGGAATTTCCGCGCCTTGTTCTCATCCTTCATGTCGAACACGGAAAGCAGGATCACACCCAGTACTACCAGCGCCACCGCCAGGAACTGGATGGGGCTCATGGTCTGGCCCAAAAACAGGAAGCACAGCACTGCCGCCACTGCTCCGGAGGAGTTGCACACCGGGGAGGAGACGGAAAGCTCCAAATAGCGCAGGCCTATGTAGCCGATGCCCATGGATATGATATAGCAGGCGGAAACAGGCAGATACTTCACAAAATTCATGGGGTCAAAGCTTTCCGCAGGAGCCTGGGCTCCGAAAAGGCCGTATACCCATTGCTGCGCGCCGCCCAAAAAGCCCGGGCAGCGGTAGTTCAAAACAAAAAGAACGGCGGCATGGATCCCCATTACCAGTCCCACCATCACGATCATGCGCAGATGGCTGTACTTATCCCTGGGGTCCGTCCCCATCTTGGAAAACAGGTCTGAGCCGCCCCAGAACAGGGCGGTGATCAAAGCCAGTGGAAACCACATCGAAAATCATTCCCTCTCTAATATAAATTCCTCTATTCGCCGATTCACGCTTTCGCGCATTTGAAGAAGATAGGGAGGGTCTCTCGAATAATCTGCAAAGGTAATGCGCTTAAAGCCCGGTACGGCGGCTTCCACAGCTTCCCTTCCGGCCGCCAGGCTTTCCAGCAGTTCCAAAGCCCTCAGGTCCTGCAGGCCATGATGAAATACCTTCAGCCGAATGGAGGGCAGAGGCTTCCCGTCCTCTCCGGGATACACGGAAAAGGGATCCCCTCCGGGGAAAGCCCCGCCGCCGTCCGTCACCCGGAAGGGGTCGATTTTTCTGATAGAATGCCAGGAGTTCCAGAAGTTATAACCCCAGTGCAGGAAACCTTTGATGTGGAATTTATAAAGCTGCAAGCCCAGGATCCTGTTCCTGTAAGAGGGCATGGCCAAAAAACGGTTGCCCACGTCCACGCACTGGCCGCAGCAGTTGTAAGCCCACAGCTCCGGCACCTGCCGCTCTAAAAACGGTTCAATGTGGTTGGTGGCGGCCACCGGTCTTTCCACCAGGCCAAGGTCGTAAAATTCCGGGTCGGACAGCGCGTCTATTACGGGCAGATCCCCGATCAGCTCTGTAACCAGCTCTTTATTTTCCCGGTACCGCTGCAAATCCTTCTTTCCAGGCTCGTCGGAAATGTGGAACAAAAGCCTGTCCCGCAGGCCCATGCTCTCAAAGAAATGCACAACAGCCGGCAGAAGCTGTTTGAGGAAGCTTCTGTATTCCGGGGAATCCGCAGAAACGTCCCAGCCAAAGATACGCTTTCTTTCCCCGTTTTCCACCGCATATACGGCGGGGGTGAATTCTGCGCCCCACTGGGTAAACAAATGGTTGATCTCAAAGTGGGATATGCCGCTTTTCAGCGCCAGCTCCACGAACCGGCGGAGTTTGGAAAAGCCGAAATGGCAGCGATCGCCTTCTTTTTCGATTTCAAGCAGCTGGACGCAGGTCCGCTCCGCTCCCACGGCGGTATCCAGCGGGGGCGTCAGCACCGGCGTAAGTACGGTGTTCACGCCTTCCTCCGCCGCCTCTCGAAGATATTCTCCGATCAGCCGCCAGTGTTCCTCAGAATAAACTGGCACTCTGTACCAATCCGCCAGGCAGTCCACGTGAAACCACTGTGTAAACAGCAGTCTCTGCGCCGGCAGAACGGCGGGGATCACCCGCAAAGTGAAAAGGCTTTCCGCCTTCGCGCCCTTTCCCTCCACTGTAAAGCGGAAGGGATATTCCCCGGCAGGGCAGTCCTCCGGCACGGTTATATTGACCCACAGAACCGTATTCTGAAAGGAACTGATCTCAATGGTCCGGTTTTCTACGGGGCGGAGCAGATCGGGGAACAGGCCGGAATGGAGGCTGAGGTAGTCGCCGTCGTGAGCGTCTTTCGCAGGATAAGCCGCAAGCCCGCAGGGGACGGTCTCCACCTGGAATATCCGCGCTGCTTCATTCAGAGGAGATTCCAGAGACCAGGAGAACAGATCCCTGCCCCACTCTTTCTTTTTCAGCACCACCTGATAGGCAAACTCCTCCCCCCGCAGGGCGCTTGCCCGCGGGTAAAAGGGCCCATGATCCACCGCGTCCGGAAAAATTTTTTCCAGAGACGGCTGCTGCAAAATTGTAATTTCTTCCATGGCCTTTTTCAATCCTCTTCATTCTTCAAACTGGTGAAAATCCGGCAGGTATTCGGCCCCGGCGGCATTTCGGGACTGCACAAAGCCGTCCAGCCCCAGAAGGAAAAGCTCGTTTTCTACCTTTTCCAGCTCCCGGCGGGTAATGGGCCTTCGCAGCTCCGGGAATCCCGCTTCCGGAGGGAATTTCTCCGGCGGCGTGTACTGGGCCATCAGGCTTATGGGAATGCCGGGAAATTCCCGGGCAAGCAGGCGCAGAACGGAAATGGAGTTTTTCGTATGCCCGGGCAGAATCAAATGCCGGACCAGTACGCCCCGCTGCATCATGCCGTCCGCTCCGTAGACCGGCGGTCCTGCCTGCCGTACCATCTCTTTTATAGCGGCAAGGGCGGCTTCCGGGTAGTCCGGAGCTTGGGAAAAAGCGTCCGCCAGTTCCTTTTCCGCATATTTGAAGTCCGGAAGGTAAATATCCACAAGCCCGTCAAGGGCTCGAAGGGTTTCCACGCTTTCGTATCCGGAGGTGTTCCACACCACCGGAACGGGCAGCCTTTTTATCAGCAGAGCCTCCCGGATCAGGGGAGCAAAATGAGTGGGCGTTACCAGGTTGATGTTGTGGACGCCTTTTCCGATCAAATCAAAAAATATACCGCTCAGCTCTTCCGGGGAGACGGCCTTTCCAAGCCGGTCCTTTTCACTCCCGCCGCTGATCTCCCGGTTCTGGCAGTAGACGCAGCCTAAGGGACAGCCGGTAAAAAACACCGCGCCGGAGCCCCTTTCCCCGCTGATGGGAGGTTCCTCCCAGAAATGGGGAGCCGCACGGGCGATCCGTATCCGGCCGCCGCTTCTGCACCGGCCCCGGCCCGTTTCCCCTCTGGATACGCCGCATTGGCGGGGACAAATACGGCAGGCCTCCCGCATACCGGCAAGCTCTGTCCCGCATGTTGGTTCATGTCTGAACTGCTCATTGCTCATTGCTCATTTCCCGCTCTTTCAACCCCAGCATAGCGCAGTTGCTTCCCCGCTGTCCCCGGGTCATGCGGTGAGAAAACAGCAGATCGCTTTCACACATGGTGCAGACATTTCCTACGGCAATACGCTCCGGCGGCACGCCCGCCGCCAGCAGGAACCGGCGGTTGCACTCCCACAGGTCCACATGGTATTTGCCGCTTTCCTCAGGCCCTGTCACAAAAAGCTCCGCCTCCGGAAGCTTTAGAAACTCCGCCGCCACCGGTTCGTCCACCTCAAAGCAGCTCTTGCAGATGGAGGGCCCTATGGCGGCCCGGATATCCTCCGGCCTTGTGCCGAATTCCCGGCCCATGCGCTCCACCATGACCTTTGCCATACCGGCGGCGGTCCCCCGCCAGCCCGCATGAGCCAGGCCGATGGCGTGATGGGTTTCGTCAATAAAGTACAAAGGGACGCAGTCCGCGCAGTAAATGACCAGCGTGACGCCCTGTTCGTCGGTGCAGAGCCCATCGATGCTTTCCATGTCCTTTTCCCGCCACACGCCGATGCCGCGCTGGGCAGTCCCCACCCGGCGGATATTGACGTGGTGGTCCTGATTTCCGGTCACCAGAGAATCGCTGTCAAACCCGGCGGCACGGCAGAAAACGCGGTAATTCTCCGCCACATTTTCATCGCTGTCCCCCCGGCCGAAGCCCAGGTTCATGGCCGCGAATTTTCCCTGACTTACGCCGCCCAGGCGAGTGGTAAACGCCGCATTTACAGACTTACAGTGGCTTTCAAGCATGGGAAAGCGCAAAACGCCCACCGGGCCGTGCAGGTCCAGCCGCATATTTCCCAGCGGACCCGGCACAGCCTCCCGGGGCGTTTCAATTTTCGGCAGCGGATACGTTTTTTTATTCACGGCAAGCCCCTCGTATTTTTGTTTGATGACAAGCCTTCCCGCAAAGGAATAGCCGCAGGCTTTGCACCGGAACTCCGCGCGAAAGCCTTTGTTTTTTAAAAGCCACCGGGAGGTGCGCCTGCTCTCCCCGCCGCATTTCGGGCAGGGAAAACGCAGATGGCTTTTCTGCACCAAAGGACTGTGAAGGTCGCAGATATAAGCTGTTTTAAAAGTGACCCGCCGGTAAAACTCATCGTCGCAAACGTCTATAAAGGGGCGAAGCGTCTCCCGGTCGTACAGCCTTTGAAAGATCTCGAGGGCCATCAGGCTGTCGTCCAGGGCCCGGTGGTGCTCCATGTCGGACACATTGAGGCCTAAAAGCTCCGCCGCTTTTGAAAGCCCCAGCTGCTCTGCCGTTCCGGTTTCCATGCGCCCCTGGGCGTACCGCTGCAAATCGCAGTACCGGGACAGAAAAGGAACCTTTTCCGCGCCGCTGAAATACCGGCAGTTTTCGACCAGAGCCAGAATATCCGAGGGTCCCCATGTCACAATGAGGCAGTCTCCCGCCCATTTGCGGAATTTGCTCACCGCGCCCATAAAGGTCAGGCCGTCGGTCAGATTTTCATCGGTGATGCTGGTAAGGTCCGAAACCAGAGCGCTGATGCGCTTGCCCACCTGAGGCCTGACAAAACAGGCGAAGGTGTCCTTTTTCAGAAGGTCCGGTCCGCATTTTACCGCTCCAAATTCAATGATCTCGTTGATATATCCCCCGAGTCTCCGGCTGTACGCCGCGTTCCACTCCAGATCAAGTATTACAATGTCCAAGCTGAGGCCCTCCTTTTCGACGATAGCTGCCGGCCGCGGCTGTAAACTCAAAGCGCCGGCCCATCACGGAAAGATCTGCGGCAGCAGAGCGCCTGCTTTACTTTTTTCGGCTGGCCTGCTTCATGCGCTGCTCTTTATCCAAGATTGTCTTGCGCATACGCACGGATTTGGGAGTGATCTCCACCAGTTCGTCCTCGGCGATAAATTCCAGGCACTGTTCCAAACTCAGTACCGAATGGGGCGTAAGCTTTAAGGCTTCGTCGGCGCTGGAGGAACGGGTGTTGGTGGCGTGTTTTTTCTTGCACACGTTTACCACCAGATCTTCTCTCTTGGGGCTGGCTCCCACGATCATGCCCTCGTAGACCTCCACGCCGGGGCCGATGAACAGCCTGCCGCGGTCCTGAGCGTAAAACAGCCCGTAAGCTGTGGATTCCCCGGCTTCATGGGCGATGATAGAGCCCTGGGTGCGCTGCTGGATATCCCCCTTATAGGGCTCGTAGGAATCAAACACATGGTTCATAATACCGTTGCCGTTGGTGTCCGTCAGAAATTCGGAACGGTAGCCCATCAGGCCGCGGGCGGGAATTTTAAATTCCAGATGAGTGGTGCCGGATTCCCGGCTGCCCATGTTGAGAAGCTCCGCTTTCCGGGAGCCGATCTTTTCCATCACCGCGCCCACATAGC
>CAZXLM010000029.1:0-28265 GCA_964642055.1 uncultured Acutalibacter sp.
TCGATGATCGACGTATAGGGGATCACATAGACGATCCGGCGAAGTCCCTGAGTTCGTGCGTGGCGCAGTGCGAATGCCAGCGAAGCCACTGTTTTTCCACCGCCAGTGGGAATTGTGAGGGTGAAGAGCCCGGAAGGCTGCTTCTTCCCTTGGGAAAGGCATTGCTCTAACAGGGCGCAGCGCTGGCGGTTCAAGTCCGTTTCGGCCGCGGACCACTTGGAAATATAGCGCAGAAGGCGCTGTTCCAGCTCCTCAATGGAAGCTCCGGCGGACCGGCTTTTTGCGGTTCCCTCCATAAAAGCTTCCGTGTCTAGATAATCTGCGTCCACCAGGCAGGAGTAGAGCATTCGGGTAAAAAACATGGCCTCCAGCGGTTCAGAAAAGGCTGGGGGAGGACTCTGGGGCAGGCTGACTTCTCCTTTCCATTTGTCGTAAGGCTCCAGCATTCCGGCGGCAGCCCGATTCATGCGGCCGAAAAAGGATGGTCGACTGAAATGGTCGTCTGTTCCGCCGCCGTCCGGCAGACCGCTGTGATGGCCTATCACGGCAAATGCCTCGTACCAATGGCCAATTTTCGCACATTCCGCCGCTCCCGCTGTAGAGTGGTCTACCCTAGGTCCGCCCTGAAGCCTCCGCTGGAACGCTTCTGAATATTTTCCAAGGTCATGGGCTAGGCCTGCAAGCTCCCCTTGCGCCTCTGCGTGAAAACCGGCGGCAAAGCGGGAACACAACTTTGCTGTTCCGAAGAGGTGGTCGCAGACGGTTTGTTCCCTGCCATCCTTTGCAATATGTGCAAGATATGTTTTCTTTTCCACAAAAGCAATTCACCCTTTTTCGTGTATACTATAATATTTTCCTGTTTTTTAAGTATACAGGAATAAAATGGAAAAATCAAGGAAAGTGACAGATTTTGTCGAATAAAAAAGCACGAGAAAATCAGATTTCAACGCTCTGAGGTTTAGGTGCCAGCGAAAGCTGTCCCTCCGGCGGAATTGAGATTCACTTTTGCGCTGCATTGTTTCATGTTTTCACTTTGTTTCTATGTATATTATGTATATGATGTTTAACAGAATAATCAAGAAAATTTTTTGATTATGTATGCAATTCGGTAGTAATTACATTGAAATAGTTTCCTGCCGAAATCGTCACCCGATACCGGCAGGGAAAAGTTTTTTTCTGCCCGAATTTGGCTTGTCCCCTGAAGATATAAGCGATTTGCCTTGCACTTGCGGTAACCGTTAAAGAAATATTACGCCAGCCAGAACGACCAAGAGGATTTGATATCCATTGGGACGATTGGGCTGATAAAGGCCATAGACACGTTTGATGCCGAAAAGGGAATCAGGCTTTCCAGCTATGCTTCCAGATGTATTGAAAAACCAACTCTATCACAGTGGACTTTTTTGAGCCAAAACAGGAAGAAAGTATTCCTTTGGGGACAAAATGGCGGGTCTGGGGTTCCGCAGGTGAGAAATGCGCTCTTATGTATCATCGGAAAGGAAACGCGATTCAATACGCGGCTCTGTATGTTCATTCCTTCCCGTTTTCTTGTCCTCAAAAAATACTGGATTCTGAAAAATTCTATTCTCGGCTTTCCGCCTTGGAAGAACTCAAAACAACGGCGGACAAGCTAAGGTATTACCGATACCAAAAAGCCCTGCTTCAGCGGGAAGTCGCCGCATATGCGGGGATCAATGAAAGTACCTACATCGATTATGAAAGCGGGAAAAGAGATTACTACCCATTTGCACAGATAGAGCGGATCGCCGATCTGCTGGAAGTGCCGGCAGAAGCGCTTTTGGATGACTACAATTTGTTCCTTTGCGAGCAGGGGAAAGCCTTGAAAGCCCTGCGGGAGAACTGCCACTGGACCCAAAGTGAGCTTGCCCAAGCGCTTTCCACAAAGCTTCACTCCGTAAAGCAATGGGAGCAGGAAAAGGTGAGAATGACCAGAAAAATGTGGGTGCGGTTTCAAAGCCTTTTGAAAACAAAAGAATAAAAGAGCGTCGGGGTCAAGTACAAGCTCAACCCCGGCGTTCTTTTTATTTTTTTAAGTACAGCTCCAGCGTTTGCAGCAGTCCTTCCTTTTTCTCCTGCGTGCATGCCAGCTTTTGCAGAAGCTGAGAGACCGCTTCCGCGTGGACGACCGCGACCTGCTTTTGCAATTCCCGCCTGCCGTTTTCCGTCTTGGGTAAATGAAGAATCAGATTCAACGGATCATTGCCCCCCGGTTGCTCATGGTAGGAAATATTTACGGGGAAAGCCTTGTCCGCTATGCTTGCATGGAGGGAGGATTTGTCTATTCACCGCTTTTCCTCCTTTCCACTCCAGCAAGGTAAATGCGGGTGACGTCTAACCGCTCATGACCCAGCCATCGGGAAACCTGCAGGCGCGCGTAATCGTCGCCAATGCCCTGCCGAAGCAAGGACTTGTACCACTCCGCCGCGCAGGTATGCCGAAGCCCATGAAAGGTCAAAGGGCTTGCAGAGCCGGGGTCTCGGATTGCTTCCCGGTGTTCCGCTATGAAATTTTGCAGTTCCCGTATGGCAATATGGGTGTCCGTTTTGTCCGGGACGAAGAGCTTTTGCCCCGGCGGGGTGCGCCGCAGGGCGTTTTTCAGTGTGACTCGCGCCTGTTTGCAAAGCGGGATTTCCCGGATCTTTCCGCCCTTTCCCTTGACCGTGAGAATGCCGGAGTTCAAAGCCGCCCGCGCGATGGCCGTGTCAAGCCGCATGCACTCATGGATTCTCAAACCGGCGTATCGCGCCATCTTGGCGCAGCCGAGGTAGTCGTGCCGTTTTTCCCTTCGGCAGAGCTCCAGAAGCCTTTCAAATTCCGTCTCACTCCAAGAGCGGTCCATACCGCCGAAGCTGCGGCGCTCTAACGTAAAAGCGTTGTTGCCCGGCAGCTGATACCGGGCGTTCGGAAGCAGATCGTGCCAGAAGCGGATCGCCGCCAGATCGGTCTTGATGGTGCTTGTCGCCAGCCCCTTTTCCTGCATAAAGGCGACATAGGCGGAAAGGTGCTTGCCGGAGAGATTGGAAAGCTTCTGCACACTGTGCTTCTCCGCAATAAACTTCAGGAAACGGCAGTAGGCTTCAAAGTATCGTTCCCTTGTTTTGAAGCTCCCCTGACGGTTGTGCCGGAAGAGCTTCCTTGCCTGTTCATAAAGAGTTTGATATCTGTTGCTGATAAAGGTTCCTCCTTGTTTTTTGGTTTGTGGCGCAGTTTTCCCAATAGCACTCAGGTGTCATTTCCGCCCGGTTTCTGCTACCCCTCGCTCTAATAACGCGGGATTTCAGGGCGTTTCCACGGCAGAGATCGTCTCCGTCTCTGTCATAACCGTTGGCGATATGAAATTGTGTTCCTGTTCAGTAGGTGCTCCGCAGGGGCTTGAAAAAGCCCCTGACCTGTACGGTCCGCGGACGGCGCGACCGGGAAAGCCCGGCTGTTTGGGAGTGCGCCTTGATGCCCCCTTCGGCGGAAGGGACAAGCTGTGAGATTTTACCCCCAAGCCGCCGCTTCGGGTTCGGATCTGCCGCCAAACAGACCCTGACGATAGAAAGGAAAGCTCGCCCGGCGCATATCGCCGATACGCCGGGACTTTTCCGTAAAATCTGGAAAACCATTGCAACTCCATGGTTTTCAACTACTCTCAAAATACTTCAGCTCCACCCGGGCGGCAGTTCCCGG
Source organism: uncultured Acutalibacter sp. (assembly GCA_964642055.1). GTDB lineage: Bacteria > Bacillota > Clostridia > Oscillospirales > Acutalibacteraceae > Acutalibacter. Next base: position 3,694 of record CAZXLM010000029.1, read on the forward strand.
CTTCCGAGCTCGAAATATCAAATAAGACAGGCTTGTGGAGAGTTCCCGCAAGCCCTGTTTTTGCAGTTTCTCCCCATGACGCAAGCGGGGGAGGTGACATGGAGCCTCAAAAACACCTGCGAAAAAGCAGTTCCCATTCCCAGTGCAGGCTGCGTTCAAGAGGTGGCCCCAAATTCCAGTTGCTGGACAGCATTTGATCAATTTTACCATTCAAAAAACAAAAGCGCCGATTGCATCGCCCAAAGGGCATACTGATACAATCGACGCTATCTACTAAGTCACATAGGCTGCGCAAAAGATTCAGGAGAAGAAAATTCAAGAGTTTCTCCTCCTGAATCTTCTTGGAATCCCGCCCTTGCGGGGGGCTCGCGCACACACGCATTTACAGCTTTCATTATATCGTCTGTTTTTCCTAAGGTCAACAAGAATCGTTCGCCATTTTCGGACAAACTTTGTGCTGGTAATTGTTATTTCAAAGCAAATCATCTTTCCTTTGACTTTTTTGCGGAGCCAAGAAAGAGAAAAGATGAGCGACAGAAAATCTGTGCTTTGGCTTTTTCTCCAAAAATGGCAAAAAAAGGTTGCTTTTTCTGGAAAATATGATATACTCGAAACATATAAAAAATAATCGTAACAAATTTTGAAAAATCAATAATGATCTGGGAGTGGATTCTAATGGTTTTTACAAAGCGGGAAACGGAATTGATGGATTTCCTTTGGTCTTATGGGGAGCCGGTCACCGGTAAGGATATTTTGGTGTTATGCAAAAAGCGTACTTGGGCAGACAATTATCTTGGAGTGATGCTTCGTTCTTTGGAAAAGAAGGGGGCCATCCGCTGCTGTGGCATGAAATTGTACGGGACGAAATATGCTCGGCAATTTGAGAGCACGATCAGCAGAGAAGAATACTATGTGCAGCTCGCCAAGGGTAACGGAGTAGATGTAGAAGCGTTCGCGAAGGCTGCGGTGGGCTTGGTGAAAGAAGAGAAGTCCTCAAATCAGGAAGAACTGATTCAAGAGCTGGAAAAAATTATCAAAGAGTTCAAAGAGAGAGGCTGAGAAATGAAATTTTCTATTTTTTCCGCTGTGATGGCAGTGGGATGTAGCTCCGTGATCATTCTGATGATCCACCTGCTTCGCAAGCGTCCGTTATTCTTAAAGCGCTTTGGCGTTGTAACGATTTTGTTTCTTTATGCCGTGTGTGTGTTCCGAATTCTCTTTGTGTTTGAGTTCCCCTTTACAAGATCTATTGCATGGCGCGAGGGGCTGAACGATTTTTATCAGGCGGTCTATTTTGACAAGGTGCAAATCGCCGGTTCTTTTGAACTCAATATTGCTACAGGATTTGTATTTTTGTGGCTCCTTGCAGCGTTGTTCTTAACGGTCATCTTTCTTTGTAAATATATGGCAGGGCAAAAAAGAGCGGTAAAGTATGCCGACAGAGAAATTCCCGACGCGGCGGAACTTTTGGAAAAAATCATGGCGGAAGAAAAACGCAGACTTCCCGTTCGCATTTGCCGCTGCCCAGAAATAGAGATCCCGATGAGCATAGGAATTTTGCGGAAAGTGATTCTGTTGCCGGAAACGCAATACTCCGAGGAAGAGCTATACTACATAGTCAAGCATGAGTACACCCACCACTGTCACCACGACCTGCTGACGATTTTTCTTGTTCGACTGTTCTGCTGCCTGTTCTGGTGGAACCCATTGGTGTACCTGCTGCGGAACGATGTTCTGCAAATGCTGGAAATCAAATGTGATCTAACTGTGACACGGAACATGAGCAAAGGTGAGATTTCCGAATATTTGACCACGATTGTCAACGCTCTGAAAGCCACGAACAATACAAATAAAACGTTCTCAGGTTCGGCAGCGCTGGTTTTGCCGTTCAAACGAAAAAAGTCTTTTTCTGTTGTGGAGCGTTTCAAGATGGTGACGCAGAGCGACAAGGGCAATTCCAAGGTGTTTCAGGCGGCTTTTCTAACTTTGTTTGTTGCTTTGTTCTTTGCTTCTTATCTGTTCATTTTACAACCGGGGTGGGATCCGCCGGAGGAAGAAATCACAGAGAATGGCAGGTATGTTGAAACAAACAACGAGGGGGCATATCTGCTAAAACACAAAAATGGAACTTGGTCTTATGTTTTTCCAGACGGTAAAGTAACTTCGGTCAGTGCGGAAACGGTAGAAGTATTTATTCAGGACGGAACAGAAGTTAAGGAGGAATAGTTATGATTGGTATACAGCCCTACGCAGATGTTATTGTTTTGAAAACTAGAGTTGATCCTATCACGGGTAAAGACCAGTACCGTCATTGGAACCAAACGCGACAATGCTGGGTAGAACCAAAATGGATTGATTTTTAAGAGGGGGATCAAAATGTCAATTTTAGCAGCAAGGGATGTACAGTACACCTACCAAAGCAAGTACCAGAAGGTGCATGCGCTCAAAGGCGTTTCCTGCGAGTTTGAGTCGGGGAAATTCTATGCCATTGTGGGGCATTCCGGCAGTGGTAAGACCACCCTGCTTTCCATGCTGGCAGGGCTGGGCACGCCCACCGAGGGGGAAATTCTTGCGGGCGACCCGGAGCGCACGCTGAAAGAAATCGGCAGCGAGCGTCATCGCCGGAAAAATGTGACGGTAATCTACCAAAGCTTCAATCTCTTCCCCACCCTGAACATTCTGGAAAACGTCATGTACCCCATGCAGCTTTCCAAAAAGCCCGCAAAAGAAGCGAAAGCAAGGGCAAAGGAGCTGCTTGCCGCCGTGGGGCTGGGAGATGTTGACCCCCGCAAGCTGCCCGCCATGCTTTCCGGCGGACAGCAGCAGCGTGTTGCCATTGCGAGGGCCTTGGCTTCCGATGCAAAGATCATTCTGGCGGACGAACCCACAGGCAATCTGGACAGTGAAAACGGTAAAACCGTCATTGATCTGCTGCATGGCCTCGTATCCGAAAAGGACTACTGCGTGATCGTCGTGACCCATGATATGGACATCGCCGCCGGGGCGGATATTGTGTACCGTATGAAGGACGGAATGCTGGAAAAAGAATTATAAAGAGGAGGCGGAATCATGCTGCTGACAGAAATAAAATATCAAATCTTCCGCAATAAAGGGCGCAGCGTTTTGCTCTTGTGTGTGGCAGCAGCCTTTTTTACTTGTCTTGTTTTCTATGCCGGCAATATTCTCTCCACCGAAGCGGCGCTTGATCATTTAGCGGAGACTGTCTCAGTAAAGGTTCGTGTGACCAGCCGCAACGGCGAGCTTGAGAAAGACTTGCATGTTGACAGCGCCCATTTTGACGCTTTCTGCGGCGCTGGCGTGCGTGAGGTCGTCTGCACGGCCAAGGCTTGCGGCGCGTACAACGAGTGGGAGCGGCAGGTTGACCCTTTTGTGGGCGGAGATACGACCATCTTGGCTACAAATACTCTGGTTGGATTCGGCGGCGTTCCGGAAGCGGCTTTTGAGCTGGAACAGGGCCATGACCTCTCTTTTCTCAGCAGTGCGGAAAACTTCTGCGTGGTGGATTCCCTGTTTGGCTCTCTAAACGGGATCGCCGTGGGAGATACGGTCACACTACCGATCCACTTGGTACACTGGGAGAGCGGAATTGAGAAGTATGCTTCCGTCGGCGATGTGACGATGCAGGTAATCGGTACCTTTGATACTGCGCAGGCGGTAGAGCAGTCCATTTCTTTCTATGTATCCACAGGCTGGCTGCGAAAGGTCTGCGAGGAAAACGGCGTCGGGTTTTCCTACTCCTCTTTACAGGCATTGGTCGACGATCCGCTGGAATTGAACCGCTTCAAAAAGGACTTGGCTAAAGCGGGTTTTATGATACCTTTTGCTGATGCGTTTGACCCCAGCATCGGCGATGCGGCATATGTGGACGACGAGCAATTCGTGAAGGCTGCAGAGCAGCTCAAAGAGACGATTCAGCTTTATAACGATTTCAAGCTTCCTTTCTATGCGCTGATTGTGTTACTGGTCTTGCTCGTGACCTTTTTGGTTCTGAAAAACTCCCAGAGCGAAATGGCTGTTGCAAGCTCTTTGGGGCAGCCAAAGTCCATGACTTTTTCAGTATACTTCCTCAGCATTTTGCTGATCTATGCGGTCAACTGTTTGGTCGCTCTGCCGATTCTTTATCTGACTGCAGAGGTGGCGTTGTTTGAAGTCATGAAAACATGCGGCGCTTTTCTGCTGTTTTCCGCATTGGGCGCAAGCCTTGCGTTGGCACTGTTGCTGCGTTTTGACACCTTGAGCCTTTTGACCAAAACAGATTAAGAGAAGTGTTAAGCATTATTGACCCGTTGTACAGCCTCGTCACGGAAAAGGATACTGCACGCGATTCTGGCATTACTGCTGGCGCAGATGTGAGATACAGGATGAAAGATAGAATGATTAACAGGGAGAAAACTTTACTATGAAACCTTTTGTGTTGCCGGTAAAAACTGCATTAGGCTACTACATATACGACACCAATAAAAATGAGATTTTGGTTGTTTCTGAGGACCTATTTAATTATGTTTCTGGTCTATTTGCAGGTGAAGATGATATTTCTGCTTCTCGGCAGACATTGTGCGACTTTAGTGAGTTACAGGAATACGGATATTTCCTGCCTAGTATTGTTGAAACCATCTCGCATCCATTAACCGAATCTGCACCGATTCGATTAAATCGGGCTTTGGGAAATTTAATTTTACAGGTCACCCGAAATTGCAACTTGCGATGCAAATATTGCGTTTACTCGGAAGACAAAAACAAAAACCAACGCTCTCATTCTACTGAAGTGATGTCCTTTGATACTGCGAAAAAAGCACTCGATTTTTATTGGGAACACATTACTGATACGGATTTAGCTATGATAGGTTTCTATGGTGGAGAACCCTTACTTGAAATGAATTTAATCAGAAAAGTTGTTGACTATGCTGAGTCGATTTTTGAAGGCAGAAAGATAATGTATAGTCTTACCACCAATGCAACTCTTTTATCAGAAGAAACGATAGAATTTTTAATAGATCGCAATTTTAGCGTTATTTTCAGCATTGATGGCCCTGAAGCGATTCAGAATAAGAATCGTGTCTTTAGCAATGGAAATGGCAGCTATCAAACAGTCATCTCCAACATTAAAAAATTCTATCATAAGGATCCAAGCCATCTTAAGAATGCATCAATAAATATGGTTCTGGATCCCGAAATAAAATATCAGGATATTCTTTCTCTGCTTGGAAATGATTTCTTTCAAGAGATTAATGTCCACACTTCCTCTATGGAAGAGGATGGAAAAATCATTCCCTTGTCCGTGGAGTACATTGAGGAATACAACTATGGGCTTTTTCTTTCTTTGGCGAAACATTTCAGAGAACTTGAGCCGCAGCTTTCAAATGCTGTGATGAGAAGAAGAGTGAATGACATGGATTTGGAAAACCGTAGATTCCTTTCTAGTTCTTTGGGTAAGGTTTCTGCGCCTGGTGGCGCCTGTATTCCTGGAAAGCCTCGGTTGTTTGTTGATGTTTATGGGAATTTGTATCCTTGTGAAAAAGTAAATGAAAGTGAAGCCATGCAGATTGGCTCAATAGACACAGGAATTGACTTTGATAAAGCGGTCACTTTACTCAACTTAGGAAAACTAACAGCGGAGAAGTGTAAAAACTGTTGGGCGTTTTCATTATGTAATATCTGTGCAAAACAAGTTGACAGCGGAACAGGTATCTCAGAAGAAGCCAAGAGTCAATACTGCGATGAGTCAAAAGGGGGCGCCTTTTATCGCATTTTACAAAAAATCTTATCCTACGAAAATGAAATCCACCTGAAAAAGTCAAAAAACTGGAGAGTATAATACGCATGAAAAAGATATGTATTGTACCTTTTACGAAAACAGAATATCCACTTCTTTCCGGATTGGAAGATTGTTTTGATATTTCTGCTCTTATCTCACCTCGGGGCATTGGTCGAGAAGGTCAAAATGTTTGTGTTCTACATAACAGAAAAGAAACCAAATATCACTTTACCAATTCCATAGGAAACGGAATCCACGCATCAGATATTGTTCTCATTTCTGATGTGCCCCCTGAGAATCAGTCTCTATATTCTTTTATGTTGGAGGCTCTTCATTTTTCTGCAAATAATGGGAAAATCATATACTGCTGTTCTTCACTTAGCAAGGAAGAAATCAATGCGATTAAGATGATTTGCAAAAAGAGTAATTCTCATTTTTACTACATAGATGAACAAATTGCAGCAAGAGGTCAGTTTGACACAGGAGGATATCTTCCGTATAGTTTTTGTGTTCCAGTTTTCTATGTTTCTGAAATGATTCCAGGGTGTGATGGATATGATGTGTTCCTTGCTCTAGCGAAAGCTTTTCAGGATGATGGGAAAAGTGTTTTAGCTCTTAGTAGTGATAAATATAACCATGTGTTGGGATATGAATACGTTAGCTGGGATTCTAACTTGCCATTAGAACGAGTGCCTTTTTCAATAAATCATCTGGTGCATACACTAGTTAACGAAAAGAAACCCGATGTAATACTAATTCGATTGCCGCTTCCAATGATGAAATACGACGAGCAAAAAGTGTTCGATTTCGGTTTAACTGCTCATTGCATTTCAAGTGCAGTCCCTGGAGATGGTTGCGTTTTATGCGGCTTGTTTGAAACTCCCAGTGCGAGATTTTGGGAAAGTATCAACAAAGGAGTTTCTGCAAAATTCGGTTTTCCTATTTTGGCTGCTCATCTTAGCAATAAGATTTTAGACAGTTCTTTGGATAATGAAATGAATCTTACTTGTGTTTCAGATACGGATGTAAAATCATTACTGCAAGGTGTTCAGCCTGAAATGCCTGTGCCGGTGTTTGATTTTTTAAATTCCAAGTGTCTTATAGAGTTTTACAAAATGCTTAAAGCCAATTTTTTTGATTTGAGATTTGGGGTGATACAATGATTAATTTGGATGTTCGTGAAACCCTTGTAGATATTCTGGTAAATTATTTCAGCATTTCTAGAGCAGTTTTGAGTTCTTCGGAAACACTGCCTTTCACGGGAGCTGAAATAGCGATGGAGAGTTTTCAGCTATATGAGTTTTTGATGCTTGTAGAAGAGCATTACAAAATTTATTTTTCCCCAAAAGACTTTGCTTCACTAAGTTTTCGCTCACTTGGTGACGCAGAAAAGGCTGTAAAACAAAAGCTCGTTACGACTGAGAAATAGCCCGGTTACATTTGCTTCTTTTGATAAGTAGTGCATACAAACGGCAAAGAAGTTGCCAGAAAGGTTTAGCCATGAAAAGAATTACAAAAAGCTCAATTGATACGGCGCAGTCTGTTTCATCTTTTGCATGTCAGACTGTATCCTGCGGGGCGACCTGCGAGGGGTGCAGAAGCGGAGACACCGCAGCAGCACTCATGAATGAAGCGCAAAAGAAAAGCTGGACCATGAACAATTATATTTATGCGCAGAACAAAAATTGATTTGTAGGTCAACAAATCTAAAATAGGAATCTTCTGCACTACTTATCTGGAATAAACAGGCCCCCAACCGGGCCTGTTTTGGTAAGAGCTCTGAAAGTGTGGAGATTCATTATTTGCCTTACTTTTTCTCAAGGGAGATAACTCTATGAAAAACAGCCTAAAACAGATGTTCCGTATGCCATGGAAAACGAGCTTGCTTTTTCTTCTTTTGGTCATGGCGACCCTGTTGTTGCTGCTCAGCGGAGGAATGCTATGGGAGACAACCCAGAGAATTAAGCTCGTGGAAAACGAATTCACTACGCTCGGAACGATAGAACAGCTTCCCATCGCCACTAGAAATACAACATATCCCGATCCTTGCTGGGAGATCCAACAATCCACAGAGGTGGACTACGGCCGGTGGCTCACGCCGGAAGATCTGATGTTTGAGGGTGCACAGTATATTCAGCCGCCGGAAAACAGACCGCTCTATTTGAGCTACCTTCCGGATTATGCTGCACAGAAGCCGGATACGGAAAATGACCGATACCACATTGCGGAATTTACGCCGCTGGAGGATTCCGAGTGGGACGATGGCCCTATTGAGGTTCGGATCACAAAGGTCCTGCTCAATAACCCAAGGCCGCCGGAAGATTGGATGGATGAAGAAGAAAAAGATCATCTGCTTGAACCCGGAGAAGTGATCCAGCTTTGCAGAGAGCGGTATTTTAACCAGAGTTTTCCCGTGAAAAAAGGGAAGACCTATATTGCATCCTTTTCTTATAATTTTATAAGATGTCCTGTTCACGGAATTATGGAATACATACTGGATGACGCCCCCTATACCGGTCAGCAGACTCTTGCCGGAGAAATCGTGGAAAGCGAGCTTATTGGCCGGGATCACAGAAGATATGTGCAGGAAGTGACGGACGATTTTTACGAGGAAGGGCAGCCGGGCCAGCTTTGGCTGCAGTGGGCACAGATTGCCTCAGATCTGATCCGCAATGTGCATGCCGTGCTTCCGACCGACGCGTTGGAATTGCTTCCGACCGAACAGAAAGGCTGGTTCTATTTGCGGGAAGGTCGAAAGATCAGCAGAGAAGAATTTAAAACGGGAGCGCAGGTCTGCATGATCCCGGTGGACGTCGCCCGTTTGAACGATCTGGAGATCGGCGACAAGATCACTCTGCCCCTGTATTGCGCTGTCTATGGATATGACAACAGGGGCGTTTTTGCGTGGTTTTACCCGAACTCTTACAGCTTTCTGAATGCAGAGGGTGAGTTCTACACTCCCTTCTGGGAGGCAGAGTATGAAATAGTCGGCACCTATATGACCACTAACAAAGATCGGGGGGCAGGGGACTTCGTCCAAAACATGTTTATTATTCCCGCAAGGTCTGTGAAAGCTTCCGATGAAAATAATATTACTTATGCAAAACCCATGAACGCTGTGACCGCCTCCTTTCAGCTCAAAAATGGCACGGCGGAAGAATTTGACAAGCGGCTTCACGAGGCGGTACCGGGCTTGGAAAACGTGGAGATTCTTTATGATGACGGCGGCTACAGCGAAGTGATGGATAGTTTAAGCAAGATGCGGGTCACTGCTGTTTTGCTGTTTCTCATCAGCCTGATGGCGGTGGTCGTGATCGTGCTTTTGGTCCTTTACTTCTTTGTGATCAAGCAGAAAAAGCGCACTGCCATTGAGCGCAGCCTCGGCATGACAAAGCGGCAATGCAGGATCTCAATTGCCACAGGGCTTTGCGCCGTCACGCTGCTAGCATCTATTCTGGGCGGGATCGGCGGCTTTGCTTTAAAGAATGCGTTTCCCACGCTTCAGACTCAGGAGAGCGAAGAGGTGGTCGTCATCGACGAAGAAAGCGTTACGTTCAGCCGGCAATACAGCTCTTGGGCCCAAGCAGATTCGCAGGCAGATAGAGAGATGAACAAGCTGGAAGAAAGCGTTTCTGCCCCGCTTTGGTTTTACTTTGTATGTCCTGTGCTGCTGACGTTGGCCCAATCCCTGCTTGCAATGCTTCTCGTCAACCGCAACCTTAAGATCGAGCCTATCTATCTCTTAAGCGGGAAAATGGAGTAGCGCATGGAGAAAATGAAGCTTTGTGTGCTCGACGAATCTTTAAACAAAGAAACTCTGCAATCGCTTTTCCCAGTTTGTCCGAAGACCATAACCGCCGAAACGAAGGACACAGCTTTATTGGAGCCGGAAGGAGGCTTTGTGCCCCTGCTCAGCCATGGAACGCTCTGTATGTCCGTTTTGATTGAAGCTTTGCAAAAGCTGGAAATTCTGCAAAGCGTGGAGCTTCACCATTTCTCTATCGGCTATCTTGCAAACCGCCGTTCGGAGCACGCTTTACTGGAAGGACTGAAATACTGCGCGGATCAGAATTTCGATCTCGTTTCCTGCAGCGTTGGGATTTTTCAGCGTCTTTGGGCGACGTCCATCATCTCCTTCCTGCATGGGCGAGAAAAGCCGTTGGTAGTTGCCGCCGCGGCGAATAGCGAGCGCATTACCTATCCTGCTGCGCTTCCGTCTGTCCTAGGTGTTAAGCTTGCGGAAGAGACTTTTAATGCGCCGTACTCTGTCGCCGATTCCCCGGACGGCATTGACCTTCTTGCCCGGTGCTCCGAATCGGATGTCCTCAATCAGATGGGATACGGCTTTTCAAACAGCATTCTTGCTCCGCAGATCTGTGCGCAGGCGGCAAAGCTTGTTCTAGAGGGAACCCCGGCGGAAAAAGGACAAACCCTTTCCGCGCTTACAAACGGAGCTCGAATCAAATCGCCGGAAGAACCTCTCCTATTTGGTCCCCCAGATTCCGACGATGAACCACCCGTGGTGCTGCTTCCCTATTCGGGGGAAGCTTATGCAGAACGCTTTCGGCAGGCGGTGCAGCTTCAGCAAAGGTTTGAAGAGAACGACTACAGTTGCGGTATTTTAAGCGACAGATTGCAAGCAGCGGATTTTGAAGCAGGGCATTTTCCGCTAGATTCTCAAAATCTGGGAAGGGACATTTCGTACTATACCCATGTCGCAGAACACAGCTTGTTTTTGCTGGTGGCAGAGCAAAGCGCCCCCTGCGACCTGCGGTTTGACGAGAGAGAAATAGGCGCAAATCGAATCTCAGAATTATATGAAAAAATTTTAGCTGCTTTCCAAGATCAATAGCATTTCCGCTTTTCTTATGCTATCATTAAGGTCATAGAGCAAGACATAATGAGGTGGCGTTCCATGAAACAAGAAAAAAGTTTGCTTCTATGGCGAATTTTGTCGTATTTGAAGCCCTACAAAAAGGAATTCCTCATCGCGGGGCTGTTGCTGCTGGGGTCTACCGTCATCGGCTTTTTGCAGCCCATGGTGATCCGCTCCATCACGGACGAGGGCATGCTGGGAAAGAATATCCAAGTCTTGGTTCGCTCTGTCGTGGTTCTGGCGGCGCTGGTACTCATCAATCAAGGCATCGACCTGCTGCAGACGCGCCTGTTTGTGAACGTACATAATTCGTCCTACTATACGGTCTTCCATCAGGCGTTTGAGAAGCTGCTGCACTTAAAGAAAAGCTATTTCGAGGATAAGAACAACGCGGAAATTTTGAGCTTCCTGCAAATGGATGTGTCGCAGGTCTCTTCTGTGACCGACCGCTACACCGTCATGATCGTCAGCTACCTGTTCCGCATTTTCAGCGGGCTGTTCGGTCTGTTTCTCATCAGTTGGGAGCTGGCGCTGCTCGTGCTTTTGATGGTGCCCATAAAATTCCTCTTGGTTCGGTTTTTGTCCAAGCGGCAGGAGCAGGCGATGGACAAGATGATCGAAGAAAGCCGGGACTTTTCCCGCTGGTTCGGGGATAATCTGAACGGTGTGGACGAAATCAAGCTGTGGGGGCTCTTTGAAAAGCGGGATAAGGAATTTCAAGCAAAGCAGAAGAAAGTGCTGCGGCTGCAAAAGCGCAGCACCATGATCGACGCGTGGAACTCCTTTGGCGAAATGCTGCTGGAATGGGGCGTGACGATTCTGCTCTATCTCATCGGCGGTCTGTTCGTCTGCTGGGGGAAGCTCACCATCGGCGCGGTCTTTGCCTTTGTCTCTTATTCCGGCTTTGTGACCGGACCTGTGGGGGCGCTCATTAACCTAAAAATGTATTTTGCGCGGATCATGCCGTCCGCCAAGCGCCTGTTCTCCTTTTTGGACATGGAAACGGAGCAGGACGGTGCAGAGGACTGCGAAATCCGTGCTCCCAGTTTGGAGTTTCGCAATGTGTCCTTCCGCTATGAGGAGAGCCGCCCGATCCTCGACGAGATCAATTTCAAGATCGAGCCGGGCGAGAAGGTCGCCATCATTGGGCAGAACGGCAGCGGGAAATCCACGATCCTCGATCTGCTGCTGCGCTTCTACATCCCGGACGGCGGGGAAATTTTGCTGAACGGGAAACCGATCCAAACTTATACGCTGGATTCTTACCGCGGCCTGTTTTCGGTGGTGAGTCAGGAGCCGTACCTGTTTCTGGGCAGCGTGGCAGAGAACGCCGACCTGACAAGCTCCGCCGGGCCGGAACAGCTGGAAGCCGCCCTGAAGACCAGCGGCGTGAAAGATTTCCTCAGCCGAATGCCGGAAGGGGAACAGACGCAGATCGGGCAAAACGGCGCGCGGCTCTCCGGCGGCGAAAAGCAGAAGCTGGCGGTTGCCAGAGCCCTGCTCAAGGACGCGCCCATTGTGATCCTAGATGAAGCCACGTCCGGCTTCGACGTGGAATCCGACGCTTACCTGCACCACGTCATCGTCAACGAAATGAATAACAAGACCGTGCTCATGATCACCCACCACTATGAGAACCTTGAGGGCATGGACCGGGTGTATCGGCTGGAAAAAGGAAAACTGACGGAAATTGATATTTGTGAGGGGTGATGACGTAGGGGAAAGTCAAAGTTAAAAAGTGCATTGCGGAATGGAAATTAAAACTTAGTACTGGAGACGGTTGGCGTAACAAGAAAATAAGTGCTAATCGGCTGATTCTATAAGTTTGCCTGTATCCACATGTTGGTACAGGCTTTATTTATATGACTACTTCATGTACTTAACCAGTTCGGCAATTAGCCGACGGCTGTGCTCTGAAAGCTTTTCATAGTTTTTTAGCAGATCAAACTCTTCAAAGCTAAACTGGAGAGGGACCTCTTGAAACAGGAAAAACTGCCAGAGAGAAATGCCAAACGCTCGACAAAGGTGCAGCAGAGTTTGTAGAGTTGGGAAGGACTTTTTCTTATAGACGTACTTTAGGGTGTTTTCTGAGAGATTTGCTTCCTCGCTCAGTTTGCTGATGGAATAGCCCCGCTCTACTCTTAATTGGTCAATTCGGCTGACAACAGTGCGGATGAAATGCTGATTATAATCTGTAAGTGGCAAATAGTACCCCCCTTGGCCGATTAGCACCACAATAGTTTACTATAGAAAGTGGGGTGGCGAATTTCGGATTAGGATCACATTTCTGATTTTTGGGGTGGAGTATTGCATTGGAACAGGTAGATTTTTGAAGTATTATAGAGACAGATATCGACACTATTTAAGAATTACAAGGACGGTGGTACTGTGGAACTTCAAGGCGGACAGCAAAATAAGAGTGAAAGCACAGTGTTCATTCCAGCAAAGGAGAAAATCGACCCGTTTGCGGATGGACATATTTTCCGCACATGTGCCTACTGCCGGGTTTCCACAGATCGGGATGAGCAATTATCTTCTTTTGAGTTGCAGCGGGAGCACTATATGCGGCTTGCTGGTCAGCATCCCAATTGGGAGCTGAAGCACATTTTTGCAGATGAGGGAATCTCTGGGACTTCACTCAAAAACAGGACAGAATTTAACGCTATGATTGCAGCGTGTATGGCTGGACAGTATGATTTGATCGTAACCAAAAGCGTGTCCCGGTTTGCAAGGAATCTTGTAGATTGTGTTTCTCTTGCTCGAAAGCTGAAACAGCAGAATCCACCGGTGGGGATATTTTTTGAAACGGACACGCTGTTTACCCTATCTGAGGATTCGGAGTTTAAACTGTCTATGTTAGCTGCGTTTGCGCAGGAAGAATCTGTAAAAAAGAGCGAGAGCATGAATTGGTCGTTGAGAGAGCGGTTTAAGAATGAGAAACTTCTTATGCCGGAACTGTTTGGGTATCGCAGACCGCGAGATGCTGCGGGCAACTTCATAAAGTATGAAAAGCTGGAGATTGAGGAACGAGAGGCAGTAGTGGTACGTTTCATTTATAATGCCTTTTTGGCGGGATACTCTTTAGAAAGTATCGCTTCAATTCTATCGGAAATCGGCTGCAAGACAAAATTGGGCAATACGGTTTGGAGTGAAGGTTCCATTCGGTACATTCTCCAAAACGAGAGGTATTGTGGAAATGTGTTGACCTGGAAGACCTTCACGGCTGATATTTTTGAACACAGAAAGAGGAAGAACAGAAAAGACCGAGATCAAATTTTGTATAAAAATAAGCATGACGCAATTATTTCCGCAGAACAATTTGATGCGGCGCAGATTTTGTTGAGTAATAAGAAGCATGGATATCGGGGGTGTTTCCCTTGTATGCAGGTGATCAATACGGGGGCACTGCAAGGCTATGTTCCTATTAATCATCATTGGATGTGCACCGACCCGGAAGTATATTATGAAGCTTCCAACAGCGTTTCACGCCGTAAAAAATCATATAAAATATCCAAAAGTAAATTCAGCGCCTTTGATCTGTCAGGATATCAGGTGGTGCGGGGTCAATTTGTATCAGTGCGGATTGAGCGGCCCTGTATGACGATAAGAGAAGGGAAAATTACGTTTAACCGTTTTTGCGTAAAGGAGTTTATCGGTGTCGGATATGTCCAGCTTCTTCTTCATCCTACTGAGAGGAAAATGGCAATCCGTCCCTGCGGGGAAAAGGATATTTACAGTATCCCGTGGAGGAGCCGCTTAAACGGGATGGTTTCTTCCAAAACGATTACTTGTACGCATTTTATTTCCGCACTGTCTCAAATCATGGAATGGCACCCGGACTGTGCTTACAAAATTTTGGGGACTCTAATCGCCAAGGGAAATGACCGAATCATAATTTTCCATCTTTCCGACGCTATGCCTGCTGTTCCCATGACGAACGACTCCCAGCAAGCGGCGCTGAAGCACTGGGTTTCCGTCTGTCCGGAGAGCTGGGAAGGCTCTTTTGGCGAAGATTTTTATTCGTTTAGTTTGAAGAACGAGTTTTACTATTTCCCTTTCAAAACGGAGGAAGATATTTCTGAAAAAAGTCAAGTTGTTTCGGGTATGAGTCCCGTGAAAGTTTTCACGGAAGAGGAACTGTTCGATACTGTGGAACGGCTGAAACAAATCATGAAGACAGAGGGAAGGGAGTAGCATGGAACGGAATTTGCAAGACACGCAGGAAGATATAATGGAAAGCGAAAATCCGGAAGTTGTAGATCTGGCAGGTTATGAGGTAACAAAAGCTGAGTTTTTTGCGCATACCCGTGACCCGGCCGTAACGGTATGGGAAAACCGTATGAAATTTAATATGGCTTGCTTACGGAAATTTCCCGGAGTGACTCATATCCATCTTTTAGTCAACCCAGAACAGCGGCGGTTGATTGTCCAGCCTTGTAATCCGGATGCACCATCGTCTCTCCGCTGGGCGGTTGGAGGTGGGGAGAAGGAAATCCGGAACAGAGACATGATGTGCCGGGTTTTTGCGGAAAAAATTTTCGATTTGATGAATTGGGATACCCGATACCGCTACAAGATGTTGGGAAAACCGGCGGTATACGGTCAGGAAGCCTTATACTTGTTCAAACTGTCTGATTTCGAGTTGTTTGTAAATACTGGCACTCGAAAGTCTCGGGTCTATTTTCCAGAAGACTGGCGAGATTGCTTTGGGATTCCGGTGGAGAACCTTGAAGAAGCTTATAAAATTGATTTGGCGCAGGGGTACTTATCCAGTGAGGAGGCAGGAAGATTACTATGAGTGATGATTTTTCGATCCCGGTAGTTTCTTTAGACGGATATCAGGTGGTCACAAGTCAATATTTCAGTAGGCATGGCCAGCAGACACAGCCAGCAGTGACAATTTGGGAGACGTCGATTTCTTTTAACGCTGCGGCCCACCGTGCTTTGAACGACTGCGAATCTATCTTGATTAAGATTCATCCCGACATTCGCAGCCTTGCGGTGTTGCCCGTACCCTCGGGTAGCAAAAACGCAGTTGAGTGGAAGATGACAAAAGGGAAAACTGCTTATAGGAAATTAGAAAGTGCGGACTTTGGAAGGAAATTATATAGCGATTGGGGTTTAGATAAAAACTATCGGTATGTTTGTCTTGGAAGAATTGTGCAATGCGATCAGAAGATTGCTTTGCTATTTACACTTTCAGATTATGATTTGGCTCGTGGAGTCAGGTTGGAGAAAAGCAGCCATGAGCACTGAACTTTGCATTTCATTTTATCTTGCAGATCACACTATTCATATTTTTCGAGACGTCATACGGGCTATTGGGACCCCGAAATACATCCGCTTTTGGCTCGAAAAAAATGAAAAAGCGATATTATTGGAGCCCTACGATAGAAAAACCTTCACTTCTTTTTGTGTGCCAAGAAATTTGTATTCTGAAAATGGGTGTATGCGCATTTTCAGCAAACCGTTTTGTGACCTGTTAGCTGTAAAGCTGTGCTGGAAAACAGATTGCTCCTATAAAGTTTTTGGACAGTTGTTTGAGAAGCAGAAGATGATTGTTTTCGATTTTCCAAGCGCAATAATAATTTCAGGGTAATTTGGAAAATGGCTGGTGTCGTTTTTTGGGAAAGATATTTTTGCGGACGTCAGAAGCTGCTGTGGAAGAAATAGGCAACTTAGAACTTGTACAGTTCAAAGCATTTTTAAGAAGCAAGTAGAAGATAATTTCGTTAAGGTATAGTTTATAAACGCGTGGGAGAAGCATCAGGCTTAAGCCTCTACAGTACAATTAAATATACCTCATAGGTATAAGAAGGTGAAACTAGATTATAATCTGATTTCACCTTCTTAATGATGTACTTTTCTCAATTTCATGTAACAAAAATGGTTCCCCATAAAACTCTGAAAGCCCCTTCCTATCTTTTTACCGCTATGCTATAATACATCTGCAGAAAGCAATGCAGAATTTAAGTTTATTACGTTTCGGGAAGGAGGAATGCCATATGAAACCCATAGACACTCGCGGCTTTGCCATCTATTCCCGGAAATCGAGGTTTACGGGGAAGGGCGAGAGCATTGAGAACCAGATCGAGCTGTGCAGGCAGCGGCTGTTGTCCATGGAAGTGCCTGAGAGCGATATATTGATTTTCGAGGACGAGGGCTTTTCCGGCGGCAACACCCAGCGCCCGCAGTTTCAGGCGATGATGAAGGAGATCCGAGCAGGAAATCTTCAAGGGGTGATCTGCTACCGCTTGGATCGTATCAGCCGGAACGTGCTGGATTTTGCGGAAATGCAGAAAGAATTTGACGAGCACGGGGTGGATTTCATCTCCCTGCGGGACAATTTTGACACCACTACGCCCACGGGACGCGCCATGATGCTGATGTCTTCGGTGTTCGCGCAACTGGAGCGGGAAACCATCGCGGAACGGATCCGGGACAATATGTACGAGCTGGCAAAAAGCGGCAGGTGGCTGGGCGGGCATACGCCCACAGGATACAAAAGCGTGCAGGTCACGGGCAGTGTGACGGTGGACGGAAAAGTCCGCAAAGCGTACCGGCTGGAAACGATCCCGGAGGAAGCGGAGCTCGTACAGCTGATCTACCGTAAATTCTTAGAGACTTACTCTCTCACAAAAGTGGACGCTTACCTGCTGGAACAGGGAATCAAGACAAAAACCGGCAGGGACTTCACCCGGTTTTCCATCAGCAATATTCTGCGCAACCCCGTTTATTTGGTCGCGGACGATGCGGCGTGGGAATACTTTGAAAAGAATCAGGTGGAGGTCTATGCGGATCGCGCCGACTTTGACGGAAATTGCGGCGTGATGGCATACAACAAAACCGTCCAGAAGCCGGGGAAGACCAACCAGACGCGGGCAATGGAGGATTGGGTCGTTTCCGTGGGCAGGCATCAGGGCTTGATCTCCGGCGCGGACTGGGTGCGGGTTCAGGAAACGCTGGATCGGAACAAATCGAAATCCTATAGGAAGCCGAAAAGCAACGTGGCGCTGCTTTCCGGTCTTCTTTTCTGCGGAAATTGCGGCAGCTATATGCGCCCCAAACTGACCCAGCGGCAAAACGCCGCGGGCGAGTACATCTACACTTACCTCTGCGAAAAAAAGGAGCGCAGCCACGGGGCGGTGTGCAGCCAAAAGAACCTCAACGGTAACGAGCTGGATAAAGCGGTGTGCCGGCAGATCTGCGCGCTGACGGAGGACAGCTCCGAATTTCAAAGGCAGATGAAAAAGGTCAAGGCGGCGTTTGAAACCAGCAATACCGGGCACAGGAGCCATTTGGACGCTCTGCTCAAGGAGAGCAGGGAAAACGAAGCAAAAATCAAAAATCTGGTGGCAAGTTTGGAAACCGCGGCGGGAACGGCTTCCGCAGAGTACATCACGGGGCAGATCAACGACCTGCATGAAAAGCAGCAAAAGCTCGAACACCAAATCAGCGAACTGGAAAACCTGACCCGGGACACCGCGTATTCCGACGCTGACTTTGCCGTGCTGCGGGAAGCCATAGAGCAGTTCAGCGCGGCCTTTGAAACCATGAGCGTGGAGCAGAAGCGGGCGGCGCTGCGATTGTTCGTCCGCAAAATCGTCTGGGACGGGGAAAATATCCATGTGTACCTGTTCGGCGACAGTGAAGCGGAAATTGATTCGGAAGATTTATTACATGCGCTCTCCGACGGCGCGTCGATGCCGCAGAGCGGGGATAGCAAATGAAATATTGATGTTTTTCCGAAGCGGGAGAAAGTCGGCCCAGGACGTGTCTATTAACGAGCCCATCGATACGGACAAGGACGGAAACACCCTGACGCTGATGGATACTATGGCGGTAGACGACACCATTATAGACAGCATCGACATAAAAATGAAAAGCGAAAAGCTGTACGGCTTTTTGGAAAGTTCCCTGACCCGGCGGGAAAGGGAGATCATTTGCATGCGCTATGGTCTGGAGGGCCGCCGCCCCATGCCCCAGAGAGTGGTAGCGAAGCGGCTGGGAATATCCAGAAGCTATGTTTCCCGCATTGAGAAAAAAGCTTTGGAAAAGCTCCGGGCAGAGTTTGAGAAGGAAGAATGACAAGTAGCAATACGGCCAGCTTTTTTACTTAACAGGTATAAAAACAGCGGTAAATCTGTGATAGGTTTACCGCTGTTTGGGTTATGGCAATTGCTTAACTCAAAATAGACAAACCGGAATTCATCCTTATAAAAGAAACGTTTTTTGATTTTTCAGGAAATCCTTGATATAAGCAAAATCACATCCGGCATTCAAAGCTGTTAAAAAGTCCTTTTCTTCATCGCCGACAAATAGTATCTCTGCTTCTTGAATTTTAAACACATCTGCTATATAGCATATTCCGCCTTTATTTGGCTTTCTCACACCGCATGTCTGTGATGATACATATAAATCAAAATAGGGGAGGATTTCCTCTATTGCAGGCTTGAATATATAGTCCGGCATTCCGTTTGGCAAATCTGTAAGACAGGCTGTTTTAAGCCCCCGATTTCTACATTTCTTTAATAATTCTATAGAATACTCATATATAGCTGCCTCTAAGCGCAAGCCTTCAAAAAATGATTCTATAACCTTGTTGATATCGGGCTTTTCTTTCCAGTTTGATATAGCGTCACTAAAAATAATCTCTGGCTTTATTTCATATTCTCTCTTGCTGGTACGGGGATTGTATGATTTCAATTTGTGCGCAGATTCTTGTAAGTCTCTTTCTGATAGATTCAATTTCAGAATTTTATTCAATCTTTCAAAGCCGAAAATATAATAATCGTTCCAATTCAGCGGCATTCCTGCATATTCCATTAGGGTTCCGCCCAGATCAAACACAATTGATTTTGTCATCTAAACCTCCACAACCTTCGGCTTGCCGCCGTCAACAGCACTGAAATTATATCATACAGCCGACTGAATCACAAGGATATACTCTGCCCTTTTGATTTCTTCTTCCTCCGCTCTGCCGGCGATATGGCCCTGCCTGCTTTTGACGGTTGCGATTTTTGTGCGGCCTGTTATAATAAATGTACGGCCGCGCAGCGGCAGGACCGTCAAAAAGCTATGACATTTTCGAGATCAACGAGGTGTTGTTCGCCTACGACCAGCCGCTGTTGGAAGTGTAAAATAGATAATAGACAAGAACTGATAGGAGGAAAAATATGAAACATAAAGTAAAAGTGACTGTGATCGACAAAAAGCTGTATCCGGAATTGCAGCGCCAATATTGTGCCGATCCGAATTCCGGGGCCTGCGCTTGTTATAACGTTGGAGATGAATTTGTCTTCTATCGAGATGATACGAGAGATGATTTTTGGCACATGGGAATAAACACTCTTGTCGAAACCAGCGCCGATCCGAATACCGTTGCAGGCGGCCCTAAAATGCCTTTCTGCTCTGAAGCATGGGACGCGATTGCCCGTTATATTTACACAGGGCTGCAGGGCGGTTCTATCATGAAAGGCTGGATGAAAGAAGAAAATACGATGATTACCTGCTGCTCTGACGGAACGCGACCGGTGATTTTCAAAATTGAGCGGATCGACTACGAATGAAAAAGCGGCAAATCCTCGTTCCTTGACCTGCCGCATCGCAGGTGACAATCGGAATTTTGTGAGGAAGTACCAATGAATATCGCGTTACATTATCGGAAAAGGGAAGTGGAGAGCCTCTCATCCTTTTGCACGGCAACGGAGAAGACGGCTCTTATTTCAAGCATCAAATAGACTATTTCAGCGGCAGATACAGAGTGATTGCTTTAGACACGCGGGGTCACGGCAAATCGCCGAGAGGGACGGAACCTTTTACGTTAGAGCAGTTTTCCCGAGATCTGTATGATTTTACGGAAAGTCTTGCAATTCCAAGCGCCATCATTCTGGGATTTTCAGACGGAGCAAATATCGCGATGAAGTTTGCCATGAGTTATCCGGACAGGGTAAAGTCGCGGATCTTGAACGGGGGAAATCTGAACCCGAAAGGCGTAAAAAGGGCCACGCAGATCCCCATTGAGCTGGGGTACAAAATCGCAAGATGTTTTGCCGTAAAATCACCCGGCGCCAAAAGAAACGCCGAGCTTCTCGGGCTGATGGTCAACGAGCCAATGATTGAACCGGCCGAATTGTCAAAAATAACCGCCCCGACGCTCATGATTTGCGGGAAAAACGATATGATCAGGGAGTCCCATACAAAAGAGATCGCGGAACATATCCCCAACGCAAAGCTGGTAATTCTGAAAGGAGATCATTTCATCGCAAACAAGAGATATGCGGCGTTCAATCAAGCGGTTGAGGACTTTTTGAAAAACATACGGAGAGAAAAAAATGAAGGAAGATTTGATTGCACAGTTGACGGCGAAAGACGATCAATATGCTTGCGTTCTTGCGGATAAAATCATATCGGAAAGCCGGGAAACAGATGAATGGTACGAATATTTTGACGACTTTGCCTCCCTGCTGGGCCACCCGAAGTCCCTGGTGAGGAATCGAGCGCTGTATCTTTTGGCGGCAAATGCCCAGTGGGACAAGGGAAACCGTTTTGACTTTATCATTTCTGAATTTCTCTCCCATATAACGGACGAAAAGCCGATTACGGCCAGGCAGTGCATCAAGGCGGCTGTACAGGTGGGCTCGGCAAAGCCGCAGTATATTCCTGAAATCCTGGAATCCCTTCGGAACGCCGATTTGTCAAAATACAGGGACAGTATGCGGCCGCTGATAGAAAAAGACATCGCAGAAGCGGAAAAGAGCTTGACTGCTTTTCGTCCCTCGAACTGACGAAAATCAAAAGGAATGAGGTTCTGTTTGCCTATAACCGGCCGCTGTTGGGAATGTGAAATGGGACGATGGATCGGAAATATGGTAAGTTGGATATCTTGCCAATAGGCTTGATATAAATGACAAAGATAAAAACGCAACGCACATCTGAACAAGCTGTGCCAGAGCCGGTAGGTAGCCCGGCCGTCTCACCAAACTGATGAGGTAAGTAACCTGCCCCTCCTGGGTTGTCCATTCTTTGTCCATGACACATTTTTAGGAGGGAACGTTATGGACACAGAGAGCGGAAAACTGACAGTATTTTTTGAGGACCCTTTTTGGGTCGGAGTTTTTGAACGGGTATCAGACGGCAGACTGTCCGTATGCAAAGTTACATTTGGGGCGGAGCCGAAAGATCACGAAGTGTGGAATTTTATCCTCAAGCATTACTGCAAGTTGAAGTTCAGTCCGGCTATTGAAACCGAGGTGAGGCAAACCGCAGATAATCCAAAGCGCAGACAGCGTAATGCCAGAAAACAGTTTCAAGCTTTTGGTGTAGGAACGAAATCACAGCAGGCATTACAGATGCAGCGGGAAGAGAGGAAAACCGAGCGGAAGCGGTTCAGCAGAGAACAGCGTGAAGCGGAGAAGCAACGTCAGTTCGAGCTGAAGCAGGAAAAACGAAAAGCGAAGCATAAGGGTCATTAAATATGACGAGTTCTTTGAGATGGAAAAATCTGGTTTGATTTCAGGAGGAAACGACAAATGACACAATATGAAAGAATGACAGCGGGATTGATCTACGACCCGGCAGACAAGGAAATTCTGGAAGCGCAGGGGGCGTTTCAGGAAGCGGTGTGGGCTTTTAACCAGCTGAAGCCCTCGGAAAGTGAGAAGAAGCAAAAGTATATGAAAGAGACCTTTGCCGAATGTGGGGAGAACTGCTATATTGAGCTTCCTTTTCACGCTAATTGGGGCGGGAAGAATCTGCATTTCGGTTCGGGCGTTTATGTGAATTTCAATTTGACCCTGGTGGACGATGGGCACATCTATGTCGGCGACAAGGTAATGATCGGCCCCAATGTCACGATCGCGACGGCAAATCACCCCATCGATCCCGAGCTCAGAAGCAGGGGACTGCAATTCAATAAGGACGTTTTTATTGGGGAAAACGCCTGGATCGGCGCGGGCGTGGTGATCGTCCCCGGCGTACATATTGGAAAAAACGCGGTCATCGGGGCCGGGAGCGTAGTCACGAAGGATATTCCAGACAACATGTTGGCGGCGGGGGTCCCCTGTAAAGTCCTACGGGAAGTCGGCGAGCATGACCGGAAATTCTTTTATAGATCGGAGCCTATCGACTGGGAAAATCTATGAAGCCTAGACTATATTGTCTGCCGTGCTCCTATGAGTGAAATCTGGATATAGATGAGAGGTTTTTCTATTTGCCGGCTGGCACACTCTTTCAAGGTGGAACGTTCTGCATTTATACGGATAGATATGGATATTGCAAAATCGATTTGAGATGAAGCAAGTTCTAAAGTTATACGAAGCTTCCGGTTTATCGAATTTGCTGAAACTAAGAGCAGCGAAGTGCTGATTGCTTATGAGCAGCTGTTGTTGGGAGTGTAGAGCGGGAAGAGCGAAAATCTGACAGCAAGGGGCATTCTATATGGAAATTGCGAAAACAGAGCTGAATGATGAATTGGAAAAGCTGATTGAGGAGGAATTCGCAAGGTATGAAGCGAAGAATGCAGTAGCTTGCCGCTTTACGCCGTTTAGCTTTATTGCGAAAGAAAACAATAAGCTTGTGGGCGCTTTAACAGGTTTTACCTGCTTTTCAGAGGTTTATATTGACGAGCTGGTCGTGATGGAAGCGCACCGGGGAAAGGGGATAGGCAGGCGCCTGATCGAAGCTGTGGAAGACTGTTACCGGAACGGCGGCTACCATAACATAAATCTTTGCACGAATGAGTTTCAGGCCCCGGGGTTTTATGAGAAGCTGGGATTCGAGTTGGAGTTTGTAAGGAAAAATCAACGCGACCCAAAGCTTAACAAATATTTCTATGTGAAATTTTTTTAAAGAAATGGGGGATGTCGTTTCTATTCTCTAATTATCGAACTGACTGCAATCGTTTACTTGTCGCTTCCAAAGCGACCTTATGACCTCCTGCGCGGGCTAAAATGAAGTCATTAAAACACAAGAGGTCTTCTTTATGAAAGCAACAGAAATGGTCTTCATTCTCGACAAAAGCGGCTCCATGGCAGGGCTGGAGAAGGACACCATCGGCGGGTTTAACTCCATGCTGGCGAGTCAGAAGAAAATGGACGGCGAGTGCCGAGTCACCACCGTTTTGTTTGATAACTGCTATGAGCTGCTCCGCGACCGCATCGACATTCGGGCGGTCAGCCCCATGACGGATCGGGAGTACCGGGTAGGCGGCTCCACCGCCTTGCTGGACGCCATCGGTTTGACGATAGAAAAGCTCGCTGCGGTGCAGAAAAACACGGCGGAAGCATTCCGGGCGGAGAACGTGATGTTTGTCATTATCACGGACGGGGAGGAAAACTCCAGCAGGAGGTTTTCCTCCGACAAGGTCAAGGCCATGATTGAGCAGGAAAAGGAAAAGTACGGCTGGGAGTTTGTGTTCCTGGGGGCAAACATTGACGCCGTGGAAACGGCGGGCAGATTTGGCATTGCCCCTGACCGGGCGGTGGACTATGTGCCGGACGGGCAGGGAACGGAGCTTAATTTCCGCATGATGAGTGAGACCGTAGCCGATTTCCGCGAGACCTGCGCCCTGCCCCAGATGCCGCTGGAATCAATTCGAGGGGACCACAGAAAGAGGGGAAAAAGAAAGTAAAGAAAAACCGGCCGGGGAAATTTCCCCGGCCGGTTTTCGCCTTGTTGCCCCTCACTTTTTCGGCAAGGGCAAGTTATCTGGGATTTTCTTCGGCGTTTTGCAGGAAAAGTGCAGACAGTTCTGCGGGCAGGCGGAAACACATTTCCCGCAGCGGATACATTCCGGGGAGCGGGAGATTTCCTGCACGGAAAGCGCCACGGGACAGGCCTTCTCACAGGAATGGCAGGAGGTGCACCGCTCCTTTTCCCAGTGGATCTGTACCAGACTGAACCGATTGAACCAGCCGTAGA
>CAZXLM010000030.1:0-28039 GCA_964642055.1 uncultured Acutalibacter sp.
GGTTCACACCCAGGAAGGCGTTGGCAAAGGCCATACCGGCCATGCAGGAGGCTTCTGCCATCTTCTCGCGGGCAACGGGGTCCTTCGCACCGTTCTCGTAAGCGGAGGGGAGATATTCCAGCACGGTCTTCATAGCTTTCAGAGCCAGACCGTCTGTAAACTGGGTGGCCATGATGGATACATAGGCTTCCAGGGCGTGGGTCATCACGTCGATACCGGAAGCGCTGGTCAGACCCTTGGGTGCGTTCATCATGTTGTCAACGTCCACAATGGCCATATCGGGCAGCAGCTCGTAATCGGCAAGGGGCCATTTGGTGCCTGTTTTTTCATCGGTGATGATGGCGAAGGGCGTGACCTCGGAACCGGTTCCGGCAGAAGTGGGAATGGCTACGAACATGGCCTTTTCGCCCATTTTGGGGAACTTGTAAATCCGCTTGCGGATATCCATAAAGTCCATAGCCATGGACTGGAAATCGGCGTCCGGATGCTCATACAGCACCCACATGATCTTCGCGGCGTCCATAGCAGAGCCGCCGCCCAGGGCGATGATAACGTCAGGACCGAAGGCTCTGATCTGTTCCGTACCGGCCAGAGCGTTGGCCAGGGTGGGATCGGGCTGCACGTCCCAGAAGCAGGAATACTGGATCCCCATCTCATCCAGCTTATCGGTGAT
The DNA here is from genome assembly GCA_964642055.1 of uncultured Acutalibacter sp. Classification (GTDB taxonomy): domain Bacteria; phylum Bacillota; class Clostridia; order Oscillospirales; family Acutalibacteraceae; genus Acutalibacter. The sequence goes on from CAZXLM010000030.1 coordinate 674, forward strand.
GGGTTTGGTGTAGCCGTTCTGATACAGGAAGGTGTCGGTAACGATAAACGCTTTCTTCTTATCGTACTCCGTTTTCAGCTCATTGAGGGCTACGGGCATGCAGCCTTTTTTGAAATATACTTTCTCAGGCACTCTGAACCACAGCATGTTCTCTCTCCTCTCGGCAACCGTCTTGATATTGATAAGATGCTTGACACCCACGTTTTCAGAGACGGAGTTGCCGCCCCAAGAGCCGCAGCCCAGCGTCAGAGAGGGAGCCAGCTTGAAGTTGTACAGGTCGCCGATACCGCCCTGGGAGGAGGGAGTATTGATGAGGATACGGCAGGTCTTCATGGCCTCCTGATGCTTTGCCCTCTTCTCCTCCTGGGTGGGGTCTATGTACAGGGAAGCCGTGTGGCCGTAGCCGCCGTCGGCAATCAGGTGCTCCGCCTTGGAAATGGCATCGTCAAAGTTCTTCGCCTTGTACATAGCCAGCACGGGAGACAGCTTTTCGTGGGCAAATTCCTCAGAGATATCTACGCTTTCCACTTCGCCGATAATGATCTTTGTCTCCTCCGGCACTTTCACGCCTGCCAGGGCGGCGATGGTGTGAGCCTTCTGCCCTACGATCTTGGCGTTTAACGCGCCGTTGATAATGATGGTCTTGCGGACCTTCTCCGTTTCGGCCTTATTGAGGAAATAGCAGCCGCGCTTGGTAAATTCGTCCTTGACCTGCTTGTAGACCTTATCCAGAACGATGACAGACTGCTCAGAGGCGCAGATCATGCCGTTGTCGAAGGTCTTGGAATGAATAATGGAGTTGACGGCCAAAATCACGTCCGCCGTATCATCGATGATGGCAGGAGTGTTGCCGGCGCCCACGCCCAGAGCGGGCGTGCCGGAGGAATAAGCCGCCTTTACCATGCCGGGGCCACCGGTGGCGAGAATGATGTCGGCTTCCGCCATCAGAGTATTGGTCAGTTCCAGAGAGGGCATGTCGATCCAACCGAACAGCCCTGCGGGGGCGCCTGCCTTCACGGCCGCCTCCAGCACGACCCTGGCCGCCTCGATGGTACATTTCTTGGCGCGGGGGTGGGGGCTGATGATGATACCGTTGCGGGTCTTGAGGGCCAGCAGCGTCTTAAAGATGGCTGTGGAGGTGGGGTTCGTTGTGGGAATGACCGCCGCGATCACGCCGATGGGCTCCGCTACCTTCCGAATGCCGAAAGCCTTGTCTTCCTCCACCACGCCGCAGGTTTTCGTATCCTTATAGGCGTTGTAGATGTACTCGGCGGCATAATGGTTCTTAATGACCTTATCCTCGACCACACCCATACCCGTCTCTTCTACGGCCATTTTGGCCAGAGGGATACGCTGCAGATTCGCGGCCATGGCCGCGGCACGGAAAATCTCGTCCACCTGCTCCTGCGTGTAGGAGGCGTAGATCTTCTGTGCCTCCCGGACGCGGGAGAGCATGCGCTCGAAGGTTTCCGCGTTTTCCACGATCTCGTAAGTCGTCTTGCTTTCCATGAGATACTCCATCCTTTTCTTGATTTATTTTGTACTGAACCGTTCCTTCAGGTGATTGGAAAGAATGGCGAGAGACACCGCCATATTCTCGTTTTGCACGAGAATTCCCTCGGGAACGTCCAGATGGACGCCTGCAAAGTTCCACACGGCCAGCACCCCGCTGTCAACCAGCAGACTGCAAACAGCCTGGGCGCTGGGCCCCGGTACGGTAATGATCCCAATACGGATCCCCATGCGGCTGCACAGATCTGAAAGCTTCTCCATAGGCAGGATCTTTTTTTCCCCCACCTCCGTGTTTACCGTCAGCGGGTCCGTGTCAAAGGCTGCCACGATGTTCAGGCCGTATTGCTGAAAGCCTTTATAGGAGAGCAGCGCCTTTCCGAGCTTTCCCGCCCCTATCAGCACAGCGTCTTCCGTATTGTCATAGCCGAGAAATGCTTCCAGCTCCCGAACCAGTTCCTCCCTCACATATCCCACCTTGGGCTTGCCGGAACCGCTGACAGCAGCAAGATCCTTGCGGACTACCACCTGGTTCAGCTGAAGCGCTTCGGCAATTGTCGTGGCGGAAATATTTTTGGGAGCATCTGAGGGGCGGCTTTTCAGGTAGTTCAGATACATGGGGAGCCTTTGCAGGGTCTGCTTTGAAACGCTTGGGCTTTCCACGGATCTTCTCTCCCTTCTGCTCTCGACTTTGATAACATTTTAACATTTAGCTGTAAAAATGTAAATTGGTGCAGACGCCATATCGATACGGAAATATCGATATAATTTGTGCAATTTGACGCTTCGTCAAAGCTACAGTGAAAAGCACCTAGTTTATCGAAGGATTTGCTTCTTTTTTAGCACATTTTGACGTTGCGACTTTATTTTATTACATACTGCCGCTGAAAGCAAGAGGAAAACGAAATCTTTTTGAGGAGTGGTGCATTTTTCGGTCATCTGACCCTGAGCTGCCAGAAAGCCACAGCGCTGGCGGCCGCCACATTCAGGGAATCCACGTTGTGAGACATGGGGATCCGCACCGTGTAATCGCAGACGGCCACCGTTTCCCGTGCCAACCCGTCCCCTTCTGTTCCTAAAATAACAGCCAGCTTCTCTTCGGCGTCAAGCTGTGGGTCGTCGATCCCCACGGCAGTATCCCGCAGGGCCATAGCGGCCGTTTTGAAGCCCAGTTCTCTCAGCCGTTTGACGCCCTGCTCCGGCCACTCGGCAGCCGTACTGCCAATATACGTCCAAGGCACCTGGAACACCGTTCCCATACTGACCCGCACAGCCCTGCGGCAAAGGGGATCGCAGCAGGAAGGTGTGACCAGCACCGCGTCCATTCCAAGGGCCGCGGCGGAACGGAAAATGGCCCCGACATTGGTGGAATCCACAATGTTTTCTAACACAGCCACCCGCCGGGCCGTTTTGCACAATTCCTCAACCTCCGGCAGCTGCGGGCGGCGCATGGCGCACAGCACACCTCTGGTGAGCCGATAGCCGGTCAGATCTTCTAAAAGGGCGCTGTCTGCGGTATAAACCGGGATATTCCCGCACCTGGCTATAACTGCGGCAGCCTGCGACGCAATATGCTTTCGTTCGGTCAAAATCGAAACGGGCTCGCACCCTGCGTCCAGCGCCCGGTCTATCACCTTAGGACTTTCCGCGATGAAAACTCCTTTTTCCGGTTCCACACGGGAACGCAGCTGGGCTTCCGTCAGCCGGGCGTATACGTCCAGTTCAGGACTGGAAAAATCGCTTATCTCAACAAGGTTCGCCATATGCGTTCCCTCCTGCGCTTCCTGAATTTTTCGGACTCGGAACAAAGTAAAAACCGAAAGCCGGCTGCAAGGGCCGCCTTTTCGATTCCGGCAGCGCCTGATAATCAGGGCGTTGAATCATAGTTTTGATAGCGCCAGACAGTCTCCCCTGTGTGAAAGGGATCAAGGCTAAAAGCAGGCCCGCTGCCAGTAATCGCTGTATTCCATTTTATCGAGATGATTATTATACCATAAGCGCGATAGCGCCAACTGCTGCGCGGCCCGACCGCAGCTTTGCGATTATTTACGGCTCGAACAAAGCGGGACGTTTCGTGGTTCAGCGTTAGCTGAATGCCGGTCATCGTTTGACCGGCAAACGAAACTCCCTGATAATCGCTTTGCGATTATTTTACCATACTTGTTTGCAGTCCTCAATAAGAAAAGTGCTTCCGGCACCCTCACATAAAACTGCTTTTCGATCATCTTGGAAACATATTCCCAGCAATCGCTTTCCAGCTTGCGGAGAATTTTTTGCACTCGCTCCAGCGCCGCCACAGCGTGATAGTCCACCAGCCCCTGAGAACGCAGGCGGCCTATTTCGTTTATGATAGACGTTTCGGCCCGAAGAAACAGCCGGATCAAATATTCCAGTTCTTTTTCATTGGGAGCTCGGTTCAAGGTAGGCATAGGATCACTTCCGGTAAAGATAGGCATAATAAATGACCGCCGCAAGGAACGCCACAAAAAGCACTATCCATGCAACAGCCACCATTGCCATCTTATATTTGAGATACAAATCAATCATCTTTTGACAGGCCCTTCGACTGTGCTTTTTTCGTTTGCTCCAGAAGAATATCACGAATGGAATCAGCAAGATCAGTAGAACCGCTCTCCATCTGCCGCCTTTGTAACGCAAATACAAGGGCGGCTATTTCGTCCGGCTTCCCTTTGATCGTCATATTTAATCCTCCTCATCGTCTTCCAGAATATCTTCCTGCCCAGGGGGAACCCCCTTTGGAATTAGCGCACCATATTCCCAGAAAGTGTTATATCGTTTTTCTTGCAATGCTTTTAGCAGTTCATTTTCCACTTGAAAATCAAAAGCATCTTCAATTATTCCATCGACATCTTCCTTGAGAACAGTGTCCTTTTTTAATGGTGGATTTTCGTTAAGATATGGCATAAGCAGTTCTTTCAGTTTCTCGGAAACGCTTTTCATTTTCTTTTCTTCCCCTTTATGGATTTCTTAGACAGTACTTGAAAACCGCCATACCCATCTGCTTTTATCCAGTATGCATTTTGGGAATCGAAGACTCTTCTGATTTCTCCCTCTTCCAATCCTGGGAATCGGGTATTCATCAATCCGGTCAGTTTTGCATAAGCCTTTGGCTTCAACTGTACCGGGCTTGAATTTCTCTGAGGTGACGGCGCATATTTGGTCTTCTTTATTTTACCACTTGAACCGCCACTTGTAAACCGCCCGTTTTCATCTCTAGGCTGGTCCGGAGCGTAATCCATTGTTAAAGAATCAGCGGCGGTTTCCTCAAAAGGGGCGCTTTCTTCCCCCGCTTCTTCTCCATAGGTCAGACCAGCGAGGGGATCTCTCATGGCCGTTACGTCCTGACAGGGTTGCCGATGTATGCGCTCAACAATTCCGGCATGAGTATGTGTGTATGCTTTGCATGGCCGATGAGCCGGAAGAAATCGCAATACCGCTGGTAGGACATGCAAATGCTAAGATGATACACGAGGTCTATCTTTCCCTAAAGCCTCAAATGATAAAATCAGCGGGCGCAAAGCTAAATTCGTTTCTTTCAAATGATTCTTAATTTCAGTCCACATTTAGTCCACATAAAAGTGTCCGAAAGTGGAAATTCATGTCTTTATCAGTCCTAGACGTGAAAAACAAAAACCACAGTACCAAGCCATTTTGGCTTAATACTGCGGTTTTTCACGTGGTCCGAGTGGCGAGACTTGAACTCACGGCCTCTTGACCCCCAGTCAAGCGCGCTACCAACTGCGCCACACCCGGACAACGTATTTTATTATAACGAATGTATTAAAAAAAAGCAAGCCCTTTTTTCTCTTTTTTTGATAAGAAAAGCGGACAGGCCGTTTTGGCCGCCCGCTTCCCTCCCTTATTACCGTCGGAGCATCAGATCCTCTGTCATGTCGCGGATATCCGCCGCACTGTAAAGCTCGTCACGGTGAAGCTCCAGCGCTTCTCGTACCTCTTCCGGCAATTCCCGCAAATCCGGGTCAAGCATGGGAAAAAGACCGGCGGCCATTCCATACGGTTCATTGTAAGGCACCGCTCCCCAAAGAAAAGGACCCACAAAAATCACCCCCGAGACTTATTTTTGCCGCTCGGAGGTGAATTAACCGCTTTTCCGTCTTTTTAAATTCCGGCAGAAAAGTCAAATTGTCTCAAAAAATTTCTCGTGAATGGCTTCCACAGCCCGCTCTCCGTCTGTCTTATTTATCAAAACGGAAATTTTGATCTCGCTGGTAGAGATCATTTGAATATTGACATTGCGGCTGAAGAGGGCCTCAAACATTTCCGCGGCCACGCCGGGGTGAGACTCCATGCCCGCGCCCACAATGGATACCTTGGAAACGTTATCGTCGGAAACCATGCCGGACGCGCCCCAGGTCTCCTCGTAGGATCTCAGCAGCTCCATGGTTTCCTCCATCTTATCCTTCTCCACGGTGAAGCTGATATCCTTGGTACCGTTGCGCCCGATGGATTGCAGAATAATATCCACGTTGATTCCCTTTGACGCCAGCTTTGAAAAAATCTTGAAGGCCAGGCCGGGCCTATCCGGTACGCCGATGACAGAAATACGGGCAATATTGTCGTCCTTGGCCACGCCGCTGATCAGCATTTTCTCCACGTTGCTCTTCTCCTTTACAATGGTCCCCTTTTTCCTGGTCAGGCTGGAAAGGACCTCTAATTCAATGTTGTATTTTTTTGCCATTTCCACAGAACGATTGTGCAGCACCTGGGCCCCCAATGTAGCCAGCTCCAGCATCTCATCATAGGAGATGGTGTCCAGCTTTACCGCGCCGGGGATCTTTCGGGGATCGGCTGTATACACGCCGTCCACATCGGTATAGATCTGGCACAGGTCCGCGTGCATGGTCGCCGCAATGGCCACCGCGCTGGTATCAGAGCCTCCCCGGCCCAGGGTGGTCATATCGCCGTAGCGGTTTACGCCCTGAAAGCCCGTTACCACCACGATCCTGCGCTTATCCAGCTCCTTGCGGATACGTGAAGCGTCCACCTTTTTGATCCTGGCGTTGCCGTAATCAGAGGTGGTGTCAAAACCCGCCTGCCAGCCAAGAAGGGATACCACCGGATATCCCATGCGCTCTATAGCCATAGCCAGCAGCGCCGCGGAAATCTGCTCTCCGGCGGAAAGCAGCATATCCATCTCCCTCTTTGAGGGCTTTTCATTGATTTCCATCGCCTTGGCGATAAAATCATCGGTGGTATCGCCCTGGGCGGAAACCACTACAACGACGTCGTTGCCTTCTCTATACATAGAGGTGACAATGTCCGCTACATTGTTGATACGCTCGGCGTCCCTCACAGAGGTGCCGCCGAACTTCTGCACGATCAGTGCCATACAATCAGCTCTTTCCTTAATGGGTTGTTATTTCATTCTATCACGATCTGGGCGCCGTTGGGGTCTGCGCTTAAGATCTCCACTTTCCAGCCTTTGATGTTCTTGTCTTCCAGGTGGGAAACGCAGTTTTTCCCGAAGGACTCGGCGTTTTCAGACTCGATCATCGCAATGATGGTGGGGCCGGCGCCGCTGACATAAGTACCCAAAGAACCCAGCTCGTAGCTCATGCGGAACACATCGTCATAGTGCTCTATGAGACTTGAGCGGTAGGGCTGGTGAATGCGGTCCTGCACCGCCACCCTCAGATTATGCAGCTCCCCGGAAAACAGGGAGGCCGTCATCAGGCCGGAGCGGGAAAGGTTGTACACTGCGTCCTCCCTGGAATATTCCCTGGGCAGTGCCGCACGGGCCTTTTCCGTTTTCAGTTCAAAGGGCGGGATCATCACGGCAAAGCGTATCTTGTCGGACACCGGCACGCTGACGCTGTACACCCTCTCCCCTTCCATCGCGGAAGCCACCAGGCCTCCGGAAAGGGCCGGACTGGTATTGTCCGGGTGGCCCTCTATCTTGGCGGCCAGATTGATCAGGTCCGTGTGGGAAAGGGGGTTCCCCATAAAGCGGTTGGCGCCCAAAATGCCCGCCACGATACAGGCGGAGCTGCTGCCCAAACCCCGGGCCATCGGAATGTTGTTTTCCTGCACGATCTTCAGCCCCGGCAGCTTTTTTCCGCAGATCTCATACAGGTGTTTGGCAGCCCAGAAGATCAGGTTGCTCTCGTCTGTGGGCACCTCTACCCCGTCGGTGCAGGTGATCTCCAGAAAATCCGATTCCTCCATCCACACCCGGTTCTTCATGGTGAGGGCAATGCCCAAGGAATCAAAGCCGGAACCGAGATTTGCACTGGTAGCGGGTATATCGATCCGGATCATAGGAACGCCTCCCTTAAAAATCAGAAATTCGGATACGGTTTTCTACGGTCAGACCGACCGTTTCCAGACGGGCAAGGTAAGCCGCAAGGGTTCGCTCCGTCACATTTTTGACCGTAAAGCCGGCCTCTCCCGGCGCTTCGTCCTTTCGGATCAGGCGTACAGGAGCTTCAAATACCCCTTCCACCTTGTGGAAAACAGCATCGGAATCCAGCGCGCCGTCCTTGCTGCGGACCCGCAGGAACATATCCGCGGCGGAGTCCTCAAAAGAAGCCACATAGTTTGGTTTTGCGTCTTCCCAGAACAGGTATTTCCGCGCTTTAAAATGCTTGACGCAGTCTATCACATCGGCCACCACGGCGCTGGCCGTGGGCAGTTTTCCCGCCCCCTTGCCGTAAAACACCACGTCGCCGGTAACGTCGCCCCGGACCAGAATGCCGTTGAATACGTCGTCCACATTGGCGAGTTGGCTTTCCCGGCTGACAAACATGGGGGCTACCATAATTGAAATTTTCCCGCTTTCCAGCATTTTGACTTCGCCAATGAGCTTGATGACCCCGCCCCAGGCCTCCGCATACCCCACGTCCGACAGGGTGACTTTGGAAATGCCCTCGGTGTGGACGCTTTCCGGGTACACATGGGTCCCAAAGGCCAGGGAAGCCAGAATGCAGATCTTCCGGCAGGCGTCCGCGCCCTCCACATCGGCGGAGGGGTCCCGCTCGGCATAGCCCAGCTTTTGAGCCAGAGCCAGGGCTTCTTCAAAACCCATGCGGTCCCGGATCATTTTTGTCAGGATAAAATTGGTGGTGCCGTTTAAAATTCCGGCGATCTCACTGACTTCGTTTGCCGCCAGGCACTGGCTGATGGGGCGGATAATGGGAATGCCGCCGCCCACGCTTGCCTCAAAAAGAAAATTCAGATTGTTCCGCTGAGCGATGGCAAGCAGCTCCGCACCCTTCGCGGCCACCAGTTCTTTATTGGAGGTGACAACGCTCTTTCCGTTTTCCAGGCAGGCCTTTACATAGTCAAAAGCCGGGTGCAGGCCGCCCATGACCTCCACCACGATCTTTACGTCCGGGTCATTCAGTATTTTATGAAAGTCCTTCGTGAACCTGTCGCTGTAGGGAAGATTGGGAAAATCCCGCAGATCCAGAATGTATTTGACTTTGATCTCTTCCTTTGCCCGGCGGGCAATGCTTTCGCTGTGGTCCGTCAGCACTTCCAGAACGCCGGAGCCCACCACGCCGTGACCCATGACCGCTATATCCGCCATAAAAATTCTCTCCCTTCTTCACCTGCGCCGCAGTTCCTTGCTTATTAACCCATAATGCTTTCGATCTTTATAACGCCGTCCACCAGCTTTAAACTTTCCAGCAGTTCTTCCGGGGAAAGCTCCATATGCCCAGTCCTTGCGGAAACGGACACATAAGCTCTTCCCTTTACTGGAATGCTCTGATTAACGGTGAGGATATTCGCCCCCACCCGGTAAAAGACCGTCAGCAGGCTTACAAGGGCCCCGGGCCTGTCGAACAGCGTCGCCTGTACGGTGAGGATGCCCGATGGGCCCTGCCTGGCATAGGGAAAAACGGCGTCGCGGTATTTGTAATAAACGCTGCGGGAAATTCCCGCCATTCGGACTGCCTCGGAGGTGCTGGACGCCTCTCCGCTTTCCAGCAGGGAATTGGCTCGCACCACCTTCCGGTAGACCTCCGGCAAAACTTTACCGTCCACTACGAAATAAGAATCGCTTTTCATTGTCCACCTGCAAAATACGGTTGTCTCGTTGTAACGAACAGTTTATCACAGAAGCATAAAAAAAGCAAGAGCCGGTAAAACAAAAAGCTGCCCGAAAAGCGATGACTTTTCAGGCAGTTTTTATGATTGTATATTATCCTGCCGGCGGGTTCAGCCAATCGACCACCGGCGGAGAAGAAGAAATATCCGGATCTGACGAGACCGGCGGCGTCGGCGTGGGCTCCTCAGTGGGCGGCGGAGGCGGAGGCTCCAGAGTAGGCTCCTCAGTGGGCGGAACCGTAGGCGGCGTATCGCTGGGCTCTACCGAGGGCTCCACAGAAGGCTCCGGCGAAACAGAGGGAGACACAGACGGCACAGGCGACACCGTGGGCAAAGGTGAAACAGAGGGAGAAGGCGATACGTTCTTGCCGGAAATATGGTCGCTTCCCCCGTTGCAGGTGCCGGGCAGCTTGTCGCTCTGATACCAGCCGGTAGCGGTATCCAGACAGTGAGACCCCGCGATCTTCCCGCTGTCGCGGCAGAAGACCGCAGAAACCACATTGTCGCTTAAGACCCAGCTCTTCCCGGACCAGTCGTAATTCTCCAGCAAATGCTGGACCACCGCCCGAATCGTCACCTTTACCGTGGTGGAGTCTGTCAACTCCTCATTGTACTCATAGCCGTTCCACATGCCCAGCACGCAGAAGGGCGTGGCGCCGATAAACCACAGGTCATAGTTGTCATCGGTGGTGCCGGTCTTGCCGATCATTTCCACGTCCAGATCGGACAGATAGGAGGTGGCCGTACCGTTGCCGCCGTAAACAGGCTGATGGAGCAGCTTGTTCATAACGGTGGCGTCCTCCACGGACATAACGCGCTCACCGGGGTTAGCCTCTTCCCGGTTATCCAGGATCACATTTCCATCATGATCCTTCACATAGTAGTAGCTGAAAGGCTTGTGATATATACCGCCGTTGGCATATATCTGATAGCCCGCCACCATTTCCTCCAAGAACACGCCGTAGGTCTGTCCGCCCAGGGACATGGCCGCGATGCTGTGGGCATCGTCCTCCACAAGGCTTGTAAAATGCAGCTTGTTTACCAGCCAGTCGTAGCAGGCCTCCGGCGTCACGTCCCTGCAGAGCCAGGCAGCCGGCGCGTTCTGGGATTCCTCGATGGCGCGGTCCACATTCATGGTGCCGTCCCAATGCATGTCGAAGTTCTGGGGCCAATCCGTGACGCCGCCGGTATCTTCAGGTGGCAGCGGCTCGTCCTTCAGGACTGTGCCGTAGCTGATCTTTCCGTCCATCAGGCCCACCGCATAAGGGCTGATGGGCTTGATGGCGGAGCCGGACTGCCGGCCCTGGGCGCCATCGCCCGTGGCGTTGTTCAGCAGCAGGGTGCCGTTACGCTCTCCCCTGTTGCCCACAACGGCCATGATCCTTCCGGTGTAGGGGTCCAGCATATAGAAACCCAGCTTGATGGCCTGGTCTTCGGGAAGCATTTCCGTGTTGGTCAGGAAATAATTCTCAATGTCATTTTGCAGCTTCAGATCCATCGCGCAGTGGATCTCCCAGCCGCCGTTGTAGATCAGGCCCTCCGCGACCTCATACTTGCAACCGGTCTTTTCCATATAGTCTTCCACAAGGTCGTTAAAGAGGGTGTCGATGTACCAGTTCCATTTTTCCTGGTCCTGGTTGTCTTCTACGGAGGTATCTTCCTCCTGCTCGGCGCCTATGAATTTCATATTTTCCAGTTCGGCCTTGGCCTCGTTGTACTCGCTCAGGGAAATGGGTGCGGTCAGGCCGGAATCGGAAACAAGCCCGCCCTCCTCAGAGAGGTCCTTCATGCGCTCCAGCACCACCAGCGCCCTCGCCTTGGAATCTTCCGGGAAAATCATAGGATTGAACTGATAGGGATTCTGGGTGATGCCGGCGATCAGCGCGCACTCCGCCAAAGTACAGTCCTTGATGTCCTTGTCGAAATAATAGTTAGCCGCAGCCTGTACCCCCTGGCACTGGCCGCCGTAGTTTACCACGTTCAGGTAAGCCTGGAGAATTTCCTCCTTGCTGTAGCCCACATGCACGGTCCCAAGGCTGTCCGTATAGCCGCCCTCCATGTTCAGGGCGGTAAAAATTTCCTTGATCTTTCTCAAAATGCTGACCTTGTTTTCACCGGTCAGGTTTTTGATAAGCTGCTGCGTCAGGGTAGAACCGCCTCTGCCCTCGCCGCCGCCGACCAGCCTGTACACCGCGCCCAGCGTACCTTTCCAGTCTACGCCGGAATGCTCTTCAAAACGGTGGTCCTCAATGGCGATCTGCGCGGTCTTCATATACTGGGGAATATCCGCCAAATCCACCCACGCCCGGTTTTCGTCCCGATAAATGGTATAGTATTCCGTGGAATTTCCCTCTGCATCATCCAGGTAAATGATACTGGAATAGTTCAGCTTCATGGCGGAAAGGCTGGGCGGCTCCGCGTTTCGGAAGCTTAAAATAAAGGAAAATACCGATAAAAATACCAGAACGCCGGCAATGGCGCAGACCCAAAACAAGGTTTTCAGCGCCTTCCACAGCATACCGCCCATAGCCTTTGCCGTGGCGCCGGCAGACTGAGAAAGCTCTCCTTCCGCTCTTTGCGAGGGTATCTGGTAATTGGTGGTATTGTATTTGTTCATATCTTCTCGCATTGCTTTGCCCTCCTCCTTTTGTCCGTTGTATTTATGAAGGGGTTTCACAGTTCTCTCCGGCGGTATAACAGGCAAAAAATGGCACATACTAAGCCGGAGGTGATTTCTTTTGGAAAAGTACGCTCCCAAAAACTATAAAAAAAAGCACACGGCGGTCCTCCTGCTCGTCGCAGCCACCGCTCTGGTAGTATGCGCAGTTTCCTTCGCTTTGAAACGGAACGCTGCTGTGGCGGTGCAGGGGAACCCCGAACAGACTTATGTAAGTTATTATAGTCCAAAGCCCTCCGCAAGTCAAGAAAACAGAAATTCTGAGAATTCTTCTGCGGAAAGCATCGGAAAACGGGAAGGAAGCGCCGCTGGGTCCGGGAAAAGTACCGAAGCGGAAAAGGAGTCCTATCTGATCACCGTATACAATGGAAAGATCGGCGTATACCGGGACGGGGAGGTCTCCCCTTTCCTCACCGCTGACGTGGACGTCTACCTGCTCCCCCAGGAAGATGTGGCGATTCTCAAAAAGGGGATCCGGGCGGAAAGCTTTTCCGAAGTAAAGAGTGTTCTGGAGGATTATGAATGAGGTTTTTGCCCGGAGAATGTTGACATTGGACCGCCTTTCGATTACCATATTGGTTTGGGAGAATTTCCCCTGGGGGGAATTTCTCAGGGAAAAAGCCCCCCTGGGGTCTTTTCTCTCATCAGACAAATCAAAGGGGCCGAACTATGAGTGAAATCAGTGAGACCGGGAAAGAAGCCGGCGTTTTGGAGCTCTCTTTCCAGATGGGAAGGACGCTTCTGGAAAACGGCGCGGAAATTTCCCGGGTGCAGGAAACGATGGAGCGGGTGGCAAAGGCCTTTCGGGCCGAAGAATTCAGCGTTTATGTACTGACAAACGCCATTTTTGCAAACGGCCGGGAAAACGGCGTGGAAAAGCGGACGGAATTAAAACACATTCCCAATACGAGCATTCATTTTGGGCGCATTTGCGCCGTGAACCAGCTTTCCCGGGAGATCACGGAGGGAAAGCACACGGTGGAGGAAGCCTTTGACCGGCTGGAAAAAATCAGAAGTATCCCTTATTCTCCCCTCCCGTTGTCGATTTTGGCCTGTGCCATTGGCAGCGCCGCTTTCAGTTATCTGTTCGGCGGCAGCGGCTGGGACGCGCTTACCGCCTTTCTCTGCGGCCTTACTCTGGAGCCCTTTCTGTACTGGACGGGCAAACGGCAGCTTTCCAAATTTCTGACAAACCTTTCCGCCAGCGCTCTTGTAACGCTCTGCGGCTCTCTGCTGCTGCTTCTGGGACTGGGGCAGAATCTGGATAAGATCATTATCGGCTCTATTATCCGGCTGGTACCCGGTGTGGCGCTGACCACCTCTATCCGGGATTTCTTCAACGGAGATTATCTCAGCGGCACGATCCGCATGATCGACGCCTTTCTGGTAGGCGGCTGTATTGCCGTGGGAGTGGGTGTTGTGGTGCGGCTGATGTCTCCTCTGCTGGGAGGTGCGCTGCTGTGATAGAGCTTTCCCTGCTGCTGAACTGGCTGTTTCAAACCTTTGTGGCCTTTCTGGCCACCATTGCTTTCTCCATCATTTTCCATACGCCTTCCCGGGAATACATATTGACGGGAGTTACCGGCGGCGTTGGATGGCTTGCGTACCTTATCAGTATGCACCTCGGCTGCGGCGTGGTGGCGGCCTCCTTTTTTGCCACGGTGGCTCTGGCGTGGCTTTCCCGTGTTTTTTCTTTCGCCCACAAGACCCCTGTCACGGTGTATCTCATCTGCGGGATATTTCCCCTGGTGCCCGGCGCAGGCATTTACTATACCGGCTACCACTTTTTTATGAGTGACAATTCCCTGGCTGTGAGCAAGGGCCTTGAAACTATAAAAATTGCCGTTGCCATCGCTTTAGGCATCGGCATCGTGCTCTCTCTTCCCCGGTTTTTCTTCACCCTTCGCCGGGGAAAAAAGTCCTGACAGGAGGCCGGTATGCCTTTAAAAACAGTTGTCATTCAGAAAAACGACAGCGGCCAGCGGCTGGACAAATTTCTCACGAAGGCTTACCCGAACCTTCCTCAATCTGTGCTGTATAAATGTATCCGCACCAAGGATGTGAAATTGAACGGCAGGCGCTGCCAGAGCTCTGACCGGCTGCAGGAAGGGGACGTGCTCTCCCTGTACTGGCAGGAGGAGTTTTTCCAGAAGGAGGAGCGGGAATACGATTTTCTCAAAGCCCCTGCCGCCCTTTCCGTTTTGTACGAGGACGACAATATTTTGCTGCTGGATAAAAAGCCGGGACTGATTGTCCACCCCGATGAAAATTATCATTTTGATTCCCTGATCGCCCGAGTACAGCACTATCTCTACGACAAGGGGGAATACCGTCCCCAGGAGGAAAATGCTTTCGCGCCGGCTTTGGTCAATCGCATCGACCGCAATACCGGGGGCATCGTCATGGCGGCTAAAAATGCTGAAGCCCTGCGCATCATGAATCAGAAGGTCAAGGACCGGGAGCTGGATAAATTCTATCTCTGCGTGATCTGCGGAAAGCTCCAAAACAAAGAGGGCGTGCTTTCGGGCTACCTTGAAAAGAACGAGACGCAAAACCGGGTGTATATCAGCCGGAAGCCCTCTCCCGGAGCGAAAACGATCCGCACAAAATACCGGGTGCTGGAGGAGCGGCGGGATCACTCCCTGCTGGAGGTGGAGCTTCTCACCGGCCGGACCCACCAGATCAGGGCCCATTTTGCCTCCATCGGCCACCCCCTGGCGGGAGACGGCAAATACGGCACCAACGCCCTGAATAAGCAGACGGACTTTCCCTATCAGGCCCTGTATTCCTACAGACTGCGGTTCCACTTTTCCACGGACGCGGGGATCCTGAATTATCTGAACGGGAAAGAATTTACAACGGAAAGCATCTGGTTTCTGCCGGAATTCCGGAAATTCCCGATTTAGCGCCGGCGCCGGACCGGCAATGCTTTTTCACCACAGAAAAAAGCAGCTCTTTCCTCCGCTTTCTTGACCGGCGGCAAAAGAGCGGATATAATGTAAAGAAAGTGTGATATTTGTTTCAGGCAGCCAAAAACATTAAAGTTTGGAGCTAATTGCATGAAGGTACTACATCTAATCGGCGGCGGAGATACGGGCGGCGCGAAAACCCATGTGCTCAATCTCCTGCGGGAGCTGAACCAGTTTATAAACGCGCAGCTCGTCTGCTTTCGCAGGGGCGAGTTTTCCGAAGATGCGGAACGCATGGGGATCCCCATCGACGTGATAGAATCCGGCAACCCGGCAGTGGGCCTGCGGGAACTGAAAAAGCTGATAGGAAACGAAAAAATAGACATTATCCACTGTCACGGCGCCCGGGGAAACCTTATGGGGAACCTGATCAAAAAGCATTTAAACGCGCCGGTGGTCACCACAGTCCACAGCGACTACCGGCTGGACTATCTGGGCCGCCCGGTGGCCAGACTTTCTTACGGCACCACCAATATGGTGGCCTTGCGGCGGGTCAACTACTATATCGGTGTATCGGACCCCATGACCGATATCCTCATTGACCGGAACTTTCCTGCCGACCGTATCTATACCATCTACAACGGCATCGATTTCAAAACGCCCATCACCCCTGTGCCGAAAGAAGAATATCTGCACTCTCTGGGGGTGGACTATCAGGAGAATGACGTGGTGGCGGGCATCGCCGCAAGGCTGAACCCCGTCAAGGATTATCCCACCCTCTTGAAGGCCATGAAGCTGGCGCTGGAACAGAACCCACACCTCCGTCTGGTAGCTGCCGGAGACGGCGAAGATCTGGAATCTCTAAAAAGTCTGGCAAGCTCTCTTGGCATCAGCGACCGGGTCTGCTTTGCCGGGTGGGTCAAGGACATGAATTCCTTTTACAACGCCATCGACATCAATCTGCTGACTTCCCTTTCCGAGACCTTCCCCTATGCCCTGACGGAAGGTGCAAGAATGCACCGGGCCACCATTGCCTCCCGGGTAGGAGGCGTACCGGTTCTAGTAGATGATGGGAAAAACGGGCTGATCTTTACGCCGGGCAATGAGCGGGAGCTGGCAGAACACCTTGTGACCCTGTCTAAAGACAAGGCTCTGCGGGAAAACATGGGAGAGCTGCTGTACCAAAAGGCTTCCACGGAGTTTTCCATTGACCGCATGGTAGAGCACCAGCTGGAAATCTATCGGAGCATTCTGGAACGGGAAGCCAGAAAAACTGAAAACGCCGGGAAACGAGACGGCGTCATTATCTGCGGCGCTTACGGCCACGGAAACGCCGGGGATGACGCGATCTTAAAATCCATCATTCAGTCGGTCCGTCAGATCGACAGGCACATGCCTATTACGGTCCTGGCGAAAAACACAGCAAGCATCAAAAAGCGGTATCGGGTGGATTCCCTTTACACTCTGAACGTTCTGAAAATGCTGCTGGCCATGCGGAAATCAAAACTCTACATCAACGGCGGCGGCACATTGATTCAAAACGCCACCAGCCAAAGGAGCCTGTGGTATTATCTCTTTACCCTGCGGGCGGCAAAGCTGCTGGGCAACAAGGTGGATATGTACGGCTGCGGCATCGGCCCCGTGACCGGAAGCAGGAATATCCGGCTGGTCGCCAAGGTGCTGGACCGCTCGGTGGATACCATCACTCTGCGGGAAAGAGATTCCATGGAGGAGCTTCGCAGCTTTGGCGTAACAAGACCGGAGATCCGCCTCTGCTCCGACCCCGCCCTGGCGCTGGAACCCTGTTCTGATAACGACGCCGCACTCTATCTGAAAAAGCACGGCCTTGTCCCCCACGGGAAATACCTGTGCTTTATGCTCCGCACCTGGTATGGCTTCAGCGCAAAAGCACAGGCTTTCGCGGCCTGCGCCTCCCACGCGTACAAGGCCTATGGGCTGACCCCGGTATTTCTTTCACTCAATGTTTTCCACGACACCAACGCCGCCATGCAGGTAACGGAATATCTTGACTGTCCTTATTTTGTTCTGGACGACGGCGCGGAACCGGAAATGCTGATTTCCGTTCTCTCCTATATGGACGCGGTGGTATCCATGCGGCTCCACGGATTGATCCTCTCTTCCCTGAGCGGCGTACCGCTGGTGGGCGTATCCTACGACCCGAAGATAGGCTCTTTCCTGAAATATCTGGAAAATGACAGCTGTATCGAGCTTGCCGATATAACGGCGGAGAACCTGACAGCGGCCGTGGACCAGGCCGTAAAGCTGATTCCCCGGCGGGAAGAACTGCGGGAACATGCCCTCAGGCTCAAAGCCGTGGAGCGGGGAAACGCCGAGGCCGTCCGGCAGCTGCTGGAGCTGAATTGACGGTATTTGCAAAACAGGCTGAAAAAAGTCAGGCGCGGAACAAACCGTTTCGGTGTGCTCCGCGCCCTTTTTGCTTTCTGTGATTTAAAATCTGCCGTTCTGCAAAAAGCTATCGAAGAGAAAGCGCATAGTCCAGAATCACGCCGCCCGCTTTATCCGGCATTGTAAACCTGGGACAGTTATACCGCTCAAGGCACCAATAATCTTCATTTCGTTTCAGGCCCAGAGCCTTACATTTTTTCAGGCACCGATCATGCGTCTCCATAGAATAAAAATCACTGCTGCCCTCCCTGCCGTACAGATAGCATACCGCATAGTCTAAGGGCTCGATCTCCACAAAGTCAAAGCCCTGCGGCACTTCGGTACCGGCCGGGAAAAGCATGCCGATCCACCGCTCCGGCACGCCGTTTACGATGCGTACCGCGCCGAGATAGGCGTCGCCGTTAAAGGAAAGGCGCGGTGTCTTCTCCAGCAGATTAAACCAATTGTTTTCCCACCATTCGTTCCAGTCCGGGCTGCCGCTGTACTTCTTTCCGATCAACCGCGCCGCCGGGCAGTTTTCTTTTTTCGCTGTCCGAATTTCCACTGCCATGGATAAGTCCTCCGCAAAATTATGTAAACTCAAACTGCCATCAACGCTTTTTGGCGATGAATAGAAAACGGTGTTCTTCTGTTTCCAGAAAAGGGTGGCGGGCAAAGAAAGCTTCCAGTCTGGGACCAAAACCCGCTCCCTCCTCCGAAAGATGAGCCAGAACCGCTTCTGCGCCGGAAAAACGCAGAATGGGATAAGCCTGATTTCGGTACATCACACGAAACCCGGCTTTCTGAACCTTCGGCAGCTCATTTTCCAGATTGAAGTTCGGTTCCTTCAGCGCACCCAAAGAAAGCAGCCGCCGAAGCGAAAGCATGTGCCCGCCGCCGAATTGCTGCGTGAGAAAAAAGCCGCCGGACTTCAACACCCGATGCACCTCGGGCAGATCGTACTCTCCGCCGTTATCCAGCACCAGATCAAAGCTGTTTTCCCCGAAGGGCAGGGGAAATTCCGGCTGAGGAAGAAACGTGCAGAGCGCCCGGGGGTGACGGAGAGAAGACAAAAAGGCTCCGTCTCCGGGTGACAGTTCCAACAGCCGGTCGTCGGGCTTTAGAAAATCCAGCACCTTTTCCTGCCAGCTCCAGGGCAGCGGTTCCCTTCCACAGCCATTCAAAGCAGAGAAACAGCCGCTCATGTGTTTTTGTCCGTTTGGTGGAAGGTTTTGAGATTTCCCTGCTTCTGGCTGCGGCGCAAAAGCTCCGCCTCCACGTCTTCATAGGAAACGCCCTGATTCACCATCAGCACCGTCAGGTGATAAAGCAGGTCGCTTATCTCCATAACGGTCTCCCTGTTGTCGCCGTTTTTGGCGGCGATAATGGTTTCGCTGCACTCTTCGCCGCATTTTTTCAAAATTTTATCAAGCCCCTGCTCGAACAGATAGCAGGTGTAAGAGCCCTCCGCCTTTTCCGCTTTCCGGGAAAGCACGGTCCGGTACAATTCCTGTAAAACGTCCACTGTCAACGCTCCTTTTTTTCTTCAGAATTCGGGGTCAGCTGCCGGAAAAAGCAGCTGTGATTTCCCGTATGGCACGCCGCGCCCGTCTGCTTCACCCGAAACAGCAGCGTATCATCATCGCAGTCCACAAAGGCGCTGACGATCTTCTGGATATGGCCGGAGGTTTCTCCTTTGTGCCACAGTGTCTTCCTGCTGCGGCTGTAAAACCATGTCTCCCCCGTTTCCAGGGTCCTTTTCAGGGACTCACGGTTCATGTAAGCCAGCATTAGGATTTCTTCGGTGTCGTCGTCCTGGATCACGGCGGGGATCAGATCAGCTTTTCGAAAAAAGCGGTCCAGCTCGTCGTCCACGGCAGCTCCGGTTTTCGGCGGCTTCCCGGAAATCCTGTGGCAGGCGGTAATGGCCGCCCGCAGGTCCAGGGCTCCGCTGTAGACGGAACGGCCTGCGATGGCGCCGTAAAGCCCAAGGTCGTACAGGGCTATCAAATCCAGCAGGCTGCTGACCCCGCCGCTTGCAATGATATTGCAGCTCACCGCCCGGTTCAGCTTATCCAGCATGACAAGGTTCGGCCCGTTCATCATACCGTCGTGAGAAATATCCGTGAAAATCAGGTACTGGACGCCGATATCCTCCATGCGCCGGGCAAGCTCCAGATAGTCCACCTGGCTCTGCTCCGTCCAGCCGTCGGCGGCGGCCTTGCCGTCCAGCGCGTCGATGCCTACGGCAATTTTCTTCCCGTAGGTTTTCACCGCTTCCCGGACAAATTTCGGATCCCGTAGCGCGGCTGAGCCCAATATCACCCGGCTGACGCCCTGAGAAAGGTAAGCTTCCGCCGTCTTCATATCACGAATGCCGCCGCCCACCTCGATATGGGCGTCCGTCTGCCGCGCCACCTCGAAAATCAGTCTGGCATTTTCCGGCGCGCCGGCTTTTGCGCCGTCCAGGTCCACCATGTGGATCCAGTGCGCGCCCTGCTCCTGAAACCAGCGGGCGGTGGAAATCGGGTCGGCCGCCACTACCTCTGCAGTGCTGTAATCCCCCTGATAAAGCCGGACGCATTGGCCGTTATGCAGATCGATCGCAGGTAAAACAATCATGCTTTTTCCTCCATAAGCTCCGCAGGCAATTCTTCCGCCTGCTTATCCGCTTTTTTATACAAACGGTCCCCGCGCTCATTCCAAAGTTCCCTTGGTGGAGAGGACCGTGTCCCCCGACAGGCTGACCGCGTCCCGCAGGGCATGGGCCGCCGCCTTGAACAGCGCTTCTATCATGTGGTGAGAGTTCTTCCCATACTCGCATTTCAGGTGCAGGGTAACCCCTGCGTTAAACGCAAATGCTCGGAAAAATTCCTCCGTCATGCAAGTATCGAACTCCCCTACCCGCTCCTGGGGAAACTCTCCCTGAAAGACCAGGAAGGGACGGCCGCTGATATCCACGGCGGCAAAACCCAGAGCCTCGTCCATGGGGATAAAGGCACTGCCGTACCGCTTGATCCCCCGCTTTTCACCCAAAGCTTTGGAAAATGCCTGCCCCAACACAATGCCCGTATCCTCCACGGTATGATGGCAGTCTACTTCCAAATCGCCCTCTGCCTTTACCGTCAGCCCAAATCCGCCGTGAACGGCAAGGGCTGTAAGCATATGGTCAAAAAAACCGATCCCGGTGGAAATTTCACACGTTCCCCCATTCAACG
This sequence comes from uncultured Acutalibacter sp., assembly GCA_964642055.1. Classification (GTDB taxonomy): domain Bacteria; phylum Bacillota; class Clostridia; order Oscillospirales; family Acutalibacteraceae; genus Acutalibacter. Next base: position 21,484 of record CAZXLM010000030.1, read on the forward strand.
ACAGCGCGATGGAGATGTTTGTTTCCTTTGTTTCCCTTTGCAGCTCGGTGCAGCGCTCCATACTCATGTTTCATTCCCTCCGCTCTGTTTCAAATATTCGGTGAAGATCCGGCAGACAGCCCGATTTTCCTCGGGCTTTCCGCAGGTGACGCGCAGCAGGCCGCCAGTGTACCGCAAGGCGATCCCATGGTCCCAGAAAAAGCGGTAGGCCACTTCCCCGTCCGGCAAAAGCAGAGACGCGAAATTCGTCTCCCCCGGCAGCAGCCGGAACCGCCCGGGAAATTCCTGCAGCACCGCTTCCAACCCGGAAACCAGCTGCTTCCTGGATCGCAAAAGCGTCTGCCGGGCAGCTTCCAGCTCCTCTTTTCTGCGAAGGACCACCGTGCCAAAACGCTGGGAAAGGGCGTTCACATTATAGGGGGGCTTCGCCGCTCGCAGCGCGTCTGCCAGCTCCCGGCGCGCCACCGCAAAACCCAGCCGCAGCGCCGCCATGCCCACTGCCTTGGAGCAGGTTCGCAGAATGATCAGATTGTCGTGATCCTCAAATTCCGGCAGCATGCTCTGGTCGGAAAAATCCATATAGGCCTCGTCCAGCACCACAAGAGCGCTGACGTTTTTTAACAACCGCCGCAGCTCCACCCTGGGGCAGACCACGGAGGTGGGGTTGCAGGGGTTGCTGAAAATCAGCAGCCGCACCCCTTCTCGATTGCAGGTCTCGGCGATCCTGTCGATATCCAGCCGGAAGTCCGCTTCCCGGTCCTTCTCTATGGCCACATGCCGGGCCTCCTGCAAAAAGCCGTTGACCCGGTACATGGAGAAATCCGGTTCTATCGTGGCATAGGCCTCTCCTTTTTGGAGAAACGCGGAAAACAGCACGGTGATCAGCTCGTCAGAACCGTTTCCGGCCACCACATTTTCCGCCGGGACGCCGTAATACGCTCCGAAAGCGCCGCAGAGCTCCTTTGCCGCCGGATCGGGATAGCGGTTGCAGTCCGGCAGGTCTTTCAGAACTTCCTCCACCGCACCCTCCGGCAGGGGCAGGAAGGACTCGTTGGCGTCCAGCCGCAGCCTGTCCCCCGGGTCCGCCGGGTCGTAAGGGGAAAGCCCCCTCAGTTTTTCACTGAATTTATACATAATAGCTTCCTCGCCAGTCAATTTCTCAAAGCTTTCGCCCGTTTTCCTTCAGACGGACCCGAATGGAATTGGCATGAGCGGTCAGTTCCTCTGTCTCCGCCAGACGAATAATGTGAGGCGCAGCGTTCAGCAGCTCCTCCTTTGGATAGTAAATAAAGCTGGACTTTTTGATAAAATCGTCCACCGAAAGCGGAGAAAAGAACCGGGCTGTCCCGCCGGTGGGCAGGACATGGTTGGCCCCGGCAAAGTAATCGCCCAGGGGCTCCGGAGCATAATTTCCCAGGAACACGGACCCGGCATTATCTAAACGGCCCAGATAACCGAAGGGATCCTCACAGCAGACCTCCAAATGCTCGGGCGCAAGGTCGTTGGCAAATTCCACCGCCTCTTCCATATCGTTGCAGATGATGACGGCGCCGAATCTGTCTAACGACCGCTCTATGATGTCCTTTCGGGAAAGCGTCTCGAGCTGCTTGTACAGCGCCTCTACAGCACTCTCCGCAAGCTGCTGGGAATCGGTAATCAGAATGGCAGAGGCCAGGGGATCGTGCTCGGCCTGGCTCATTAGATCGGCGGCAAGATATTCCGGGTCGGCGGTGTGGTCCGCCAAAATCAGGATCTCGCTGGGGCCGGCGATCATATCGATATCCACTGTGCCGTACAGCTGCTTTTTCGCCGTGGCAACGTAGATATTGCCCGGACCCACGATCTTGTCCACCTTGGGCACTGTCTCCGTTCCAAAGGCCAGCGCCGCTGCTGCCTGAGCGCCGCCCATCAGGAACACCCTGTCCACCCCGGCGATCAGGGCGGCGGCAATGATATTCGCGTCCGGCTTTCCCGCTCTGCCCGGCGGGGTAGCCATGACGATCTCCTCCACCTCGGCGACTTTGGCAGGAATAACGTTCATCAGCACAGAAGATGGATATCCCGCCGTGCCGCCGGGAACGTATACGCCCACTCTGTGCAGGCCCCGGACCCGCTGTCCGGTAATGACGCCGTTCGGCATGGGGTCGATGCGGCTCTGCTGCTTCTGCCGCCGGTGAAACGCCCGGATATTTTCCGCCGCCAGCTTCAGGGAATCCAGAAAAGCCGGGTCGCATTCCCGAGCAAGCTGTTCCATTTCAAGACGGGACAGCTCCAGGGAATCCGGGGTCCAGCCGTCAAATTTCCGGGAATAGTCCTTTACGGCACTGTCTCCTTCCTGCCGGACGGTGTTGACGATCTCCGCCACCGCTTTTTCTACGGCGGGATCGGCCTGTCCCACCCGGGACTTCAAATCCTCTACAAAGGCAATGCGGCGGGCCTTGTCCCCTTTTACTGTTTTGATCATTCCGCTTTTCTCCTTTCCTGTTCCAGCCTTTCCGCCAGCGCCTCGATCTCATTTTTGCGCAGCTTCATAGCGGCGGGGTTTACAATAAGCCTTGCGGATATATCCGCGATACGCTCCACGATCTCCAATCCGTTTTCCCGGAGGGTGGCTCCGGTCTCCACGATATCCACGATGCCGTCCGCCAGACCCAGCAGCGGGGCAAGCTCCACGGAGCCCTCTATTTTGATGATGCGCACGTCCATAGCCCTGCTTTCAAAAAAGCGCCTTGCCACATTGGGGTATTTGGAGGCAACGGTCTTTCTCTGATAGCCCCCGAAGAAATCAGTTCCCCGCGGGGCGGCCAGAGCGAAGCCGCACCTTCCGAAGCCCAGATCGAGAATTTCAAAGAAACTGCCGCCGTGCTCCATGACCACGTCTTTTCCCACAACGCCCAGATCGCAGACGCCGTGCTCCACATAGGTCAGCACGTCCGGCGCTTTTGCCAGAACAGCTTCCAGCTGCCCGTTCCCCACCGGCAGGATCAACCTCCTGCCCTTGTTCCGGAGGCTTGCGCAGTCCATGCCCGAACAGGACAGCAGCTCTACGGTGGACCTTTCAAGCCTGCCCTTTGTCAGAGCGATCCTCAACGGCTTCACAGCTTCACCTCCTCGGCGGTCCTTCCGACCCGGAACACCTTGGAAATTCCCAAACTGCGGGCGTATTCCACCGTTTCCTCCAAAGTGTCAAACACGGAACACTCGCAAATTTCGCCCCGCAAGGCAAATTCTTCCGCCAGCTTTTGGGCTTCCGTTTCAAAGCCGGTCTCCCCATAGAGCAGCACAGCGGGAGGACTCTCCTTTTCCAGAGACCCCTCCACCAGGGAAGCCGCCTCGTCCAGGTCCAGCGCAAAACCTACGGCCGGCATGGGGGCGCCGAATTTTTCGCAGAGATTGTCGTAACGTCCACCGGAAAGCACCGCGCCGCCATGGTCCTGCACATAGGCGCTGAACACCACGCCGGTATAGTAATCGTTGCGCTGCACAAGGCCCAGGTCTACCATGAGACGGTCCCCAAGACCCAGTTTTTTCAGGGCGCTGTAAAGCGTCTTCAAATAGGCCAGGGTTTCCCCGGCCTCCCGGTCCGTACACCAGCGCTCCGCCTCCGACAGGGCTTCCTCACCGCCAAAGAGCCTTGGCAGCCGCTTCATGGCTTCCACCGCCGGGCTGTCTCCCAGGGGATCCAGCAGCTCACCGAGCCCACCGTAATTTTTCGCCTCGATGGTGTCCCGCAGCTGCTCCCGTTTTTCTTCCGACAGCGGCAGCCGGTCGGCCAGCGCCTGGAACAGGCAGGCGTGGCCTATCTCCACCCGGAAATCCGCCCCGCAGGCGGACAGGGCAGCCACCGCCAGAGAAATGGCTTCCAGATCGGCCCGAAGTCCCGAAGCTCCCAGCAGTTCGATGCCCATCTGCGCAGACTCGTCGCTGCGGCCGGAAAGGTCAGGCCTGTTCCGGTAAATACTCTGGTTGTAAAAAAGACGCAGGGGCCGGGGCTGGTTCTGAAGGCGGGAGGCCGCCATGCGCGCGATAGGCAGGGTGGAATCGGGCCGGAACACCAGCAGCCTGCCCCGATTGTCGGTGGACTTGTACATCTCCTGCTGGGGGATCATCGCTCCCGGCAGGCTGAACACATCATAGTATTCCAGTCCCGGCGTGAGCACTTCGTGATACCCCCGCAGGGTGAAAATGCGGGAAAGCCGCGCCTGAGCTTCCCGCTGGGCGCGGCTTTCCTCAAAGAGGATATCCCTCGTTCCCTCCGGCGTGACCCGACTGTAGGTTTTCATGGCGGCGGCCTCCTTTTCACTTTAGCGTGCTACTATAATAAATCATCAGAACCCGTTTGTCAAGTCCCGGTATATCGATCTATAGAAAATCCTCACGCTGTGCCGCTTTCCAATATGGTCAGCGCCGCCCTTTCGCAGTCTATTTCCACCATGGCCCCCAAGGGCAGCACCGTCATTGGCGTGCGGTGTCCGAAATCCACATTGACCAGAACAGGCAGGTCCTCCCGGTGTACCTCCTCTCTCAACACCTTGAGCAGGATCTGCTTTTCCTCCTCGTTCATAGCGGTGGTGATCAGGCCGGCGCACTTTTCCAATGCGCCGCAGGCCGCCAGAGCCCGCCAGCCGTGGAGCCCTGCCAGGGCGCTTCCATAAGGAGAGCCGTTTTCAAGAAACAGGATACATCCTTCCCAAAGGTCTTTTCCGGGAAAAATTTCCGTTCCCATGATCTGCTGCAGGGGCCCAAGGCAGCCGCCCAGCAGTCTTCCTCGCACAGCGCCCCGCCCCTGAAGGATCTGATAGCCGGGATTATCATGCCAGATAATTTCTGTTTCCGGCTTATTCTGCCACTCGATCTGTGTATATTTGGGGCAAGGCTCTACCGGACCGATCGGTCCCTCTGAAAACAGCGCCTTGCAGACGGCGTTTTTCGTATAGGGATCCAGACTGCCCGGCTGTGCAATGGGGGTAAGCAGATTCGGGCCGTAATAGCTCATAACACCGGCGTATGTAAAGCATACGCACATGGTGGTAATGTCTGAGTAGCCAAGAAATATTTTGGGGTTATCATGAATTGCCTCAAAATTGATATAAGGTAACAAGCGGTAAGCATCATCTCCGCCCATGGTGGCAATGATCCCCTTTACCAGCGGGTCTTTCAAGGCCCAGGTCAGATCCTCCGCACGCGCCTCAGGGTTTCGGTACAAATACTCGCTGCCGCGAAGGGCGTGAGGCGTTTCCACCACATGCAGGCCAAAGCATTCCTCCAGCCGCTTCTTCCCCAATTCATAGCGCCAGAGCATATCGCTGTCTCCGGCGCGGCCGCCGGAAATGGAAATGGCCGCTATCGTATCGCCTTGCCGCAGCCTGGCAGGTTTAGTCAATTTGATCATGGAAGGCTTTTCCTCTCAAAGCAGTTAATTTCAGAACAAAAGTCCTTAAAACAGCGTTGTCTGGCTGCTTTCCGGCAGTCCGGAAAGAGCGCCCACCGTCCGCAGCGTCTCAATAACGGCGCTGGAAACCTTAGCCCGGGATTGCAGATCGTCCACGGAGATATATTCCCCGCCGGTTTTTCTGGCGTCCATCAGACTGACAGCGGCAGCGCCGCCCACACCGCCCAGGGACGAGAAGGGCAGACGTATTTTCCCGTCCTCTACCAGAAACTTGGAAGCGTCGGACTTATAGAGGTCCACGGGAAGCAATTCTATCTTTCGCGCCAGCATTTCGTTGATGATCTGCAGGGTGCCGAACTCGCTTTCTTCCTTGGCGCTGGCTTCTCGGTTCTTGATCTTCGTATCCAGGTCCCGCAGCTTCCGGTCCACAGCCTCCTTGCCCGCAATGGCGGAAGCACCGTCAAAGTCATCGCTGCGCACGGTGAAATAGGCGGCGTAAAATTCCAGCGGCCGATGGACCTTATACCATCCCAAGCGCAGGGCAGAGATCATGTAGGCCGCCGCGTGAGCCTTGGGGAACATGTATTTGATTTTAAAGCAGGAGTCAATATACCACTGAGGCACGTTGTGCTCCTTCATGGCGTTGATGTGCTCCTCGGTCAGCAGCTTCCTGGCTTTTCCTTTTCGGGTGATCTCCATGATCTTAAAGGCCATTTTCGGTTCCAGGCCCTTGTTCAGCAGATACGTCATAATGCTGTCACGGGTACCGATGACTTGTGAAATGGTGCAAGTCTTGTTCTGAATCAGTTCCTGGGCGTTGCCCAGCCAAACGTCCGTGCCGTGGGACAGGCCGGAAATCTGCAGCAGGTCCGAAAAGGTCTTGGGGTGGGATTCCTCCAGCATGCCTCGTACAAAGCTGGTGCCCAGCTCCGGCAGGGACAGAGTGCCGGTCCTGATGCCCCCCAGGTCCTCCGGTGTCAGCCCCAGCGCGGCGGGGGATTCGAACAGGCTCATGACCTCCGGGTCGCTCATGGAGACCTGCATCACCGGAACTCCTGTGTAGTCTTCCAGATACCGGTAGATGGTGGGCACATCATGGCCCAGCTCGTCCAGCTTGCACACATTGTCGTGAATGGAGTGGAAGTCGAAATGAGTGGTGATGTT
>CAZXLM010000031.1:0-27645 GCA_964642055.1 uncultured Acutalibacter sp.
CATCAGCTATTACGGGGCCGGAAACAGGCGCTGGAACATGACCTGGAAAAACGGCAGGCAGCTTGCAAGCGCGTCCAGTACCGGCAGGACCGTTTCCTACGAGTACGACAAAAACGGTCTGCGCACCAGCAAGACGTACAACGGCACAAAGTACAGCTATGCCTATGCCGGGAACAAACTGGTCTGGCAGGGCTGGAACGGCAATGAGATGTACTTCTTCTACGATTACGCAGGTACTCCTGTTGCCTTCTGGTATTTCCCCAAGGGCGGAAGCCGTATAACCGGATACTACTTCACGAACCAGCAGGGCGACGTCGTGCGGATCGAAGACCCGGACGGAAACGTCTTAGCCTCTTACGCCTACAACGCCTGGGGCACCATGTATAAGTCCTCCGGCACCATGGCAAACATCAATCCCCTGCGGTACAGAGGATATTATTACGATGCCGAGACCGACTTCTACTATCTGCAAAGCCGCTACTACGACCCCATTGTTTCCAGGTTCATCAATGCAGACAGCTACGCTTCCACCGGTCAGGGCTTCCTGGGCTATAACATGTTTGCCTACTGCAATAACGACCCGGTGAATCATGTTGACGCCACTGGAAATTTGCAGGCTAGAATTGAGGATTGCTATGGGAGTAGACCGTCCGTAAATGGAGCAGGCTCAAATAGTTTGCCGAAAAAAGGAGATCCTGGCTCAAGTCAAACTTTGCCAAATCCAGACGGAACGCCAAAACAGAAGCGATGGTATGGACCGGACGGCAATCCCGAAAGAGACAGGGACTATAATCATCCGGGTGATATGCCTTTCCCGCATGACCACAAATGGGAAAATGGCGAAAGAGGGAAAGACCATCTTCCGCCCGACCCTTCTTACAAAATGAATTGGGAACCAGTAATGGGAGTAGGATTGGTTGTCATATGTGTTGTGGGTATAATAGTTGTTGCTGCCGATGATGCCACAGGCGTAGGTGTTACGGATGACTTTCTTATGGAACCACTTGTTGCAGGTGTAGGCGAAGGGCTGATTATGATTTTTGGATAACTAAAGGAGAGAATATATGTGGAATGAAATTGCAAACGAAAAAGATTTAAACAGCTTTATGAATGCTATGTATGGTTTTCACGACAGTTGTTTAAAAGAAATCAAATACATTAGCGGCGCTTATGTAAATGAAAAATTAAATATGCTTCCAGTTAATAGCCAAAGAATATTGAGCGTGATTATCCAACGACAGTTTGAAAATCCATCTGTAGTTGAAATGCAATTTGTGGGATTAAAGCATTTAAAACTATTTCCAAATGACGAAAACTATACCTGCGAAATACTTGATGCAACTATGCTTTTAAAAGAAGGTTGCATTTATTGGTGTGATTGCGGCGGGCTATCAGAAAAGGATATAGAAAGCTATACAGGAACTACAATATGTGCTTCAAAAGTTCGGTGGAGAGCAGTGGATGAATATATTGGACCGAAGGAAATATATGTGACAATTTAGAGTTAAATCGAGGAAAATGTAAGAATCAAAAAAGGGTTTCAGGAGTGCTTCTGACAGGTTTTGCCTTTGTGGTATCACAGCGGCGATGCTTGATGGTACATGACAGGGACATCTATCATATGTAAACATTTTGTATACATTCAAATTAATATGAGTGCGACAAAAACTGTCTGCGCACCAGCAAGACGTACAACGGCACAAAGTACAGCTATGCCTATGCCGGGAACAAGCTGGTCTGGCAGGGTTGGAACGGCAATGAGATGTACTTCTTCTATGACAATGCAGGTACTCCTGTTGCCTTCTGGTATTTCCCCAAGGGCGGCAGCCGCATAACCGGCTACTACTTCACCAACCAGCAGGGAGATGTGGTACGGATAGAAGACCCGGACGGAAACGTCTTAGCGTCTTACGCCTACAACGCCTGGGGCACCATGTATAAGTCCTCCGGCACCATGGCAAACATCAATCCCCTGCGGTACAGAGGATATTATTACGATGCCGAGACCGACTTCTACTATCTGCGATGTAAACTTCATTGAAGTTTATTCAAAAAGGCGATCCTTCATGGAAAGGTGTATTCAGTCCTTGGGGCAAGTAAGTAGAGAGATAGACATATCGCCTATCGAACCCCAAAACTGCACAAGAACTACTTTGCGAATATAGAATAACCCTCAACGGGCAGTTGCCTTTGTAAATACCAGCGCTGGAACATGACCTGAAGCCGGCAGCCTGCTCTGTGCTTTTTTCTGTGCCTTTCTTTGTTACAGCTCGCCGCACATGAAATTGACGCAGCTTCATTCCCCGTGCTATAATTTTTCTACTATGATCCTTGAGGGAGGAGAAATCAATATGAATGTGCTCGGTGTTGCGTGCAGTTGTCTGCCTAAAAGCCTATCGCAAAAGGCTGTGAAGGCGTTTCTGCAAGGAGCTGAGGAAGCAGGGCACAAAATCCTGCTGGTTCCCATCGGCAAAGGTCTCAGCGGCTGCACAGGCTGCCATGCCTGCAAAAAGCTGGACAGCTTCTGCGTCCAAAAAGACTCCCTGCGTCCGTATTTCGACGCCCTGCCCGATGCGGGAGCTGTGGTATTTGGCGCAGGGATCTATATGGGGTATCCACAGGGAGAGGCCTGGACGTTTATGAACCGTCATTTCTGCCTGCATGACCGTGTGGGAGAAGACGCCAGGTGCCGGATCGAGGCGGGCAAAAAGCTCTTTCCCATATTCGCACAGGGCGCGCCTGACAACCCAAAGTATCGGGCCAATTATGAGGAACTGCTGTGCCCCTTCGATGGCTGGGGTTTCGAGCGAATGGAACCGCTGGTTGTCACCGGACAGACTAGTGAGGCTGCTATTCAGAAGGCTTATGAATTAGGCCGGTCGATTTAGCTTACTCCTCTGCTCCGGCGGTGCGCAAATTGACATTCCTATCAGAGCATGGTAAAATTTTTCCATATGCTGGGGACAATTTCCCCAGTGCGGCATGACAATCTGAGAGACCGGAGAGGAGCGTTTTAAATGGAACTAGCGAAAAGAAAAGACGTCCCTGCAGAGCTTACCTGGGACTTATCCGCCATTTATCCCACGGAGGAGGCCTGGCGGCAGGACGTGGAAAAGCTGAAAGCGCTGGCAGTGGAGCTGGAAGCCTGTAAGGGGACCCTTTGCACACCGGAAGCCATCAATCAATGCCTTGACAAGCTGCGGCGGCTGTACGAGCTTCTAATCCCCGTCAGCAATTACAGGGACCTGGCAGCCTCTGTGGACTACAGCGACGCTTCCCTTCAGGAAGAAAATGAAAAGACTTCCCGCCTGATGTCGGACATTCTCAGCCGAATGAGCTTTATCGACAGCGAGCTTTTGGAGCAGGAGGAAAGCGTGCTGCGGCACGCTGTTGAAACCGGCGGCGGGAACAGCGGCTACCTGCGGGACGTGCTGCGGCAGAAGCCCCACCGCCTCCAGCCGGAAACGGAGCGGATCCTCACTGCTCTTTCCCCCACTTTCAATACGCCTTATCAGGTCTATAACATGGCGAAGCTTGCAGATATGAAATTCCCGTCCTTCACCGCCTGCGGGCAGGAATTCCCCCTGGGATATTCCCTGTATGAAGATGATTACGAGTACGATTCCCGTACCGAGGTGCGCAGGAACGCTTTTACCGCCTTTTACGGGAAGCTGCGGGAATACGAAAACGTCACTGCCGCCGCATATCAGAGCCAGGTGCAGACTGAGAAGGCCATGGCGGACGCAAGAGGGTTTTCCTCTGTGTTCGACAGCCTCCTGTTCGGGCAGAAGGTCACCCGGGAAATGTACGACCGGCAGATAGACCTCATTATGGAAAAGCTTGCGCCCCATATGCGGCAATACGCCCGGCTGCTTCAAAAAGTGCATCGGCTTGACAAAATGACCTATGCCGACCTGAAGCTGGCAGTGGATCCGGAATACGACCCCAAAGTCACCATCGAAGAATCGAAACAGTATATCGAAAACGGCCTGTCCATCATGGGTCCGGATTATCAGGCAATGATCCGCGATGCGTATAAGGAGCGCTGGGTGGATTTTGCCCAGAATCAGGGGAAGTCCACCGGCGGCTTCTGCGCCAGCCCTTACGGCAGCCATTCGTTTATCCTGCTGACCTGGCACGACAGAATGTCAGACGTGTTCACCCTGGCCCACGAGCTGGGCCACGCCGGGCACTTCAAGTCCTGCAACGCCGCACAGTCTGTCTTTGATACGGACGTCTCCACCTATTTTGTGGAAGCGCCCTCCACCATGAACGAGCTTCTCATGGGCCATTACATGCTGAAAACCAATCCGGATAAGCGTTTCCGCCGGTGGGTGCTGAGCTGCATGATCGGCAACACCTACTACCACAACTTCGTCACGCACCTGCTGGAGGCCGCCTACCAGCGGGAGGTCTACAAGATCGTAGACGGCGGCGGCAGCGTACAGGCGGAGACCCTCGACCGCATCATGCGGGAAACGCTCTCCCGCTTCTGGGGAGACGCGGTAGAGCTTCCGGAAGGATCCGAGCTGACCTGGATGCGCCAGCCCCATTACTACATGGGACTGTATTCCTACACCTACAGCGCCGGACTGACTGTTGCGACCCAAGTCTGCAAGCGTATCGAAGCAGAAGGTCAGCCCGCCGTAGAGGATTGGAAAAAAGTTCTGGCCGCCGGAAGCACCAAAACGCCTCTGGAACTGGCGCAGATGGCAGGCGTGGATATTTCCACCGACGCGCCGCTGCTTGACACCATCGAAACCATTGGCGGCATGATCGATGAGATCTGCCAGTTGACAGAAGAGCTGGGCTGAGCGGGATGAATCCTACGTTGCCCTCTGCCTCCCCTTTGTATGGGGAGGCCTTTTCTTTCCCTTTCCTTTGGCCCCCTTGTGTAAAGGGGGCTGTCAGCGCCAGCTGACTGGGGGATTGTCGGGCTGAGCGCTTACGCAAAAATTTCTGCCATTCCAAACAATCCCTCTGGCAGGGCTTACGCCATACCGGGGGATTGTCTCGAAAACCGTTTATCAGGAAATCGCATTTAGGTCCATGGCCGCCACATCGCCAATCAGAATGATCGCCGGAGCAGAAACGCCCGCCTCTTTCGCCGCCTGTTCCAGCCGGCACAGCGGTGCACGGACCTGAAATGACTCCGGCGCGTTGCCGCCCGCTATCACAGCCGCGGGCGTGTTTTCGTCCTTGCCCGCCGCCAGCAGGCGCGCGCAGATGGCGGGCAGCTGGTGGACCCCCATCAGGAACACCAGCGTTCCCGGAAGCTTCGCCAGCGTTTCCAGTTCGGCGGGCAATCCCTCCGGACTGTCTGCCGTATGGGCCGTAACGATATATACACCGCGGCTTATCCTCCGGTGGGTCACGGGGATCCCCGCCTCCGCCGGTATGCCGATGGCGGAGGGAATGCCCGGCACCTCCTGGCAGGGGATACCGGCAGCCCGCAGCGCCAGCATTTCCTCGCCGCCCCGGCCAAACAGGTAGGGATCTCCGCCTTTTAAGCGCACCACCCGCAGCCTACTGCGGGCCAGTTCAATCAGCTTTTGGTTAATTTCAGACTGCGCCGCTGCGTGGGCTCCGCTCCGCTTCCCCATGTAAATTCGTTCCGCAGATTCCGGTACCGCGTCCAGCAGCGCCGGATCTATCAGGTCGTCATAGACCACAGCCTGGCACCGGCGCAGCAGCCGCAGGCCCCGCAGCGTGATCAGGTCCGCTTTGCCGCAGCCTGCGCCCACCAGAGCCACATTTCCCTGCGGCGCACCGGCTGCCGCTCTTTTTGCTTCCTCTTCCGTCAGCGGCCCGCCCTTTGCCATGCAGGCGTCGAAAAGCCTGTGAAACACTGCTGCCCGCCGGCTCTGTTCCGGTATGGAAGTCTTTATCTCTGGACGCAGGGATTCCAGCCAGGAGAGAAGCTCGTCCAGATTTTCCGGAAGCTGTTCCCGCAGCCGTTCTTTAAAATAAGCGGCCGCCGCAGGGCTTGCTCCCCCGGTGGAAACACCCGCCGAAAACTCCCCCTTCTGCACCAGTGCCGGAAACAGAAAGCTGCACAGCGCCGGATCGTCCGCCACGTTTACAGGGATATGGCGCTTTTGGCAAAGAACAGAGACCCGCCTGTTTACCTCTCTGTCATCGGCGGCCGCAATGACCAGCGCAGGCCGGGGCCACAAATCAAAAAAGTGAAACCGCCTTTTGTGCAGCCTCACGCCGGGAACACCTTCGAGCTCCGGAAGAACGGTGGGCGCGGTCACAGTTGGCCGAACGCCGTAGGGCAGAAGCTTCCGCAGCTTCCGCAGCGCAACGGTCCCGCCGCCCACGATCAGAACAGGTTTTTCCTTCAAATCCACAAACATGGGAAAGCCGGGCACGGCTTACACCTCCCTGGAAGTACAGTAATATTGAACGCCATGCGGCGTATCCATGCGGTGCAGGCCGACGCCGAACACCTGCTCTGAAACGCCGCTGTCGTACACCTGGTCCGGCGTGCCCTGGCAAAGCAGGCGGCCCTCCTGAAAAACCGCGATACGATCCGCTTCCCGAAGGGCCGCAGGCAGATCGTGCATCACCAGCACCACCGCTTTCCCCTGCCGGGCAAGAGCATGGGCGGTTTGCAGCATTTGCAGCTGGCGGCCGATATCCAGATAGGTAGCGGGCTCGTCCATGAAAACCGTTTGAGTGCTCTGGGCCAGCGTCATGGCAAGATACACGCCCTGCCGCTGACCGCCGCTGAGCCGGCTGACGCTGGTATTTTCATGCTCCCGGCTCCCCGTCGCATCCATAGCGCGGCGAACGATGGCGTAATCTTCTTTCCCGTAGCGCCTTGGATAAGAGAGGTAGGGAAAGCGCCCGTGCAGCACCATGCGGAAAGCCTGAATGGCAGGCGCAGAACGGCTCTGGGGCAAAAGCGCCGCTTTCTGCGCCACCTCCTTGCGCCGGAGCTTACGAATATCTCTGCCATCGTATAAGACCCGGCCCTCCATCAAAGGCAGCAGCCCAAGGGCGGCCTTCAGCAGCGTGGATTTCCCGCTGCCATTGGGACCCAGCAGGACCGTCACCTTTCCCATCTCAAACTCCATGGTAACTTCCCGCACCACCGGCTTTCCATCGTACCCGGCAGTGACCTTATCCAACAGGATCATGCTTTCCACCTCCCCGCCTGAACAGCAGCCACAGAAAAAACGGAGCTCCCGCAAAGGCCAGTATGATCCCCACCGGCAGTTCAAAGGGCGCGAACAGCACCCGGGCCAGTAAGTCGCAAAGCGTCACGAAGAATGCACCGCCCAGAGCAGAGGAGACCGTCAGTGAAAAGCTGCCCTCCCCAAACAGGCGCCGCATGGCATGAGGGACCATCAGCCCCACAAAACCCATGAGCCCGCAAAAGCTGACTGCCGCGCCTGCAAGCGCTGCCGCCAGGACCAGCAGGACAAAGCGCACCAACCGGACATGAAGCCCCAGGCTTTGGGCCGTATCGCCGCCCAGCGCGAGAATATCCGTCTGTCTGGAAAGGGAGAGCACAAGCCCGAGGCCGGCAAAAATCAAAAGCGCGGCGGGCGCCAGCTTTTCCAGAGTGACGCCTGAAAATCCACCGATCCGGAAATCCGAAACACCGCTGAGCGCATCGGGAACCAGCGTAACTACCGCATCGATCCCGGCGTTAAACAGCGCGGAAACAGCAACGCCCGCAAGGACCACTGTCATGCGGGAAGCCCCTGTGCGCTGGGACAGCCCCGCCACCAGAAGGATCCCAGCCAGTGCGCCGCCAAAGGCCACAGCAGACACATATTGCTGCGCGAGGGGCGCGATGGCGCATGTCACAGCCACAGCCAGGCCTGCCCCGGAGTTGACGCCGATCACACCGGGGGATGCCAGTGGATTATTTAAAACCGTCTGGATCACCGCGCCGGAAACCGCCAGAGCCGCCCCGGCCAGCATAGCCGCGCAGGTCCTGGGCAGGCGGCTGTAAAGGACGATCCGCGCGGCGGTCGATTGACTGTCCTTTCCCAGCAGGGCGTTCAGTACCTGACCGGGGTGCAGCTGTACTGGTCCCGCTAGCAGACTGAGGGCCCCTGCCGCCGGGACCAGCAGGAAAAGGGCGGTCCAGAGAATCGTCTTACTGCGCCGGGTAAAGGATATCTGCCAGCTGTTCATAGGCTTCCCCCCATCGCGCGTTAGGCTTCATATTGTACAGGTTCTGGTCCATCACATAATAGCGCCCCTCCTGCACGGCAGTCAGGGTGGACCAGGCCGGGTTCTGCAAAAGGGTGGTTTCCAGGATTTTTTCCGCGTCTGTGGTGTCCGAGCCCTGCAGCACTGCGAAAATGTAGTCCGGATCGCTTTCCAGAATGGCCTCCATGCTGAGCTGCTCCAACAGACTATCGTCCCGGTCTGCAATGTTTTCGCAGTCCAGCGCAGCCAGCATTTCGCCCAGCACGCTTCCTTCGCTGTTTTTCACCTTGCAGCTGCTTCCCGTAGCTCGAACGTACAAAACGGTCGGCCGGGAACCGTCGGCCCGCCTTTTTGCTTCCTCTACCTGGTTCTGCACGGCGGTTCCATAGGTCTCGTAATTTTCCGTAAAGCCGGTGATCTCCGTACAGATTTTCAACATGCGGAGATAATCCTCAAAATTGTCTACCGAAAAATACGCCGCGGTGAGCCCGGCTTTATCAAAAGCGGATTCCAGCTCCGTGTTCCGATCCGTTCCACAGCTTGCCAGAATCAGGTCTGGCTCACAGGCGATCAGCTGTTCCAGGTTCAGTTCCTTCGTTGCGCCCAGATTGACCGTATCCTCCCTCAGAGGCAGATCAAAATAGAGCCATGTGGCGTTGGTGGCGGCTACGATCTGATCTGCTCCGCCCGCCAGACACCAGATATCCGCGAAGCTGCTGATCAGGCAGGCCACCCGCCGGGGACGGTCCACCGTCACCTGCCTGCCCAAATCGTCGGCAAACGTCACAGCGGTGGAGGGATCTTTTCCCGAAGATGCAGCATCGGCGGGAACCGGGCCGCACCCGCCCAGCAGAAGAAGCATACATATCAGCAGAAAACACATGGTTTTTTTCATGGGAAAACAGTCCTTTCAAAAAAATTGGCAGAAAAAACCGGCCGCACAGGACAAGGGTACACGAATCCCTTTCCAAACAAGCGGAAAAGAAATCGTTTTAAAGCCCTTCATCGTCTAGCGCGATCCGGCAGATTTTACTTTATCAAATATTGTATCAGCGGCTCCGTCCTTTGTCAAGCCGCCCTACCCGGACTTTCCATAGTTTGGCAGAAGCACTTCGCCTTTATTCCCTGCCTCTTCGGCCCTCCTGAATTCTTGAGGGGACCTTAGGGATAGAGAAAGCTGTTTCCGATAAGACAATGGAGTGGATCCAGTCTCGCTGTTCGGAGCGTCTTAATGAGTAAGGTTGTTTAGCTTTACACTATTTACCTAATTCAGCCAGCAGTCGAAGCAGCAATTCACCGGTTCCCACATTATATCCGGCAGAGCTGTAAAGCCCATTTCCTTTGCAGTCTATCAAAAGCACCAGCGGCAGCTTCTCCGGGTCTTCAAACATTCCTCGGGCCAAAGCAGGCGCCGTGTCCTGAAAATCGCCGTACCATACCTGTGCCTTCGGAAGCAGCCGCAGTACCTTCCGCAAAGTCGGGGCCTCTCCCTGCTCCCGTTCCTCCACGACCAGGTGAACGGCACAGCCGGAAGCCCCGAAAGCTGGGGCCAGCTCCGCCAGCTCGTTTAGAATGTGCTCCGTAGGCTCCCTTCCAACCTCCAACCAAAGCAGGAGCGAAACAGGAGCCTCTTCCAGCACAGAATCGCTGCTGCGCTCCTCCTCCCCTTTCCGAAGGGTAAAGGGCGGCAGCGCCCGGTATTCCAGCATATCCGCGGCTTTTCCCTCTCGGAAGGAAAGCTCGATTTTCTTCGTTTCTCCACTGACGATCGAAAAATTCATCTGCCTGGCCAGCTGGTTTCCGTTGGGCAGGCGGGTGACCGTCAGAAGGCGATATTCGCCGCTCTCCAGCGAAAATCTGCTGGATTCTCCTGCCGGGATATCTCCGATATCAAGGATCATATCCTGCTCTCCTTCGCGGCGGGACAGCGAATAATTCTGGCCGTGCAGCCCTGCCTGACTTTCCGGCGCGCAGAGGATCAGCTCTCCCCCGGCAGCTTTTTTTACAGCGGCATGAAATACTCCATCCTGATAATACTCCGGCCTGCCGTCTAAAGGGGAAATACGGGCAGGGATCCCCAAGCTTCTGCACAGCGCGCAGAACAAAAGCCGCCTGCTTTCGGCATTTCCAGCCTTCAAGCGAAAAATCCCGGCGGGAGAAGCATTGAGAGCCGAATAGACGTCTGTCTCGGCCACAGCCTTTTCCAGCCATTTCCACAAAAGCCGGGGATCGGTCCGAAAGCGCGCCTGCTCCGTCCCGGAGAAAGCTCTGCCGAGCTCTCGACGCCAGGGAATCAGCGGCTCCCTGGCGATTCGCGGACACAGCAGATATTTTTCAAAAATTTCCAGCGGATACTGGGACTCAAAAGCCATGACGGGCCGGCTGTCTTCCAGCACCTCTTTCCGCAGGCCGCCCGCCCGGTCCTTTTCCGTCAGAGTTTTCCAAATTCGGCTTTCCAAAGGCGGCAGCGCTTCCTCCTGTAAAGAACCGGAGCGAAGGGCTTTCCTCTCCCGTTTGGCAGCGGCGCTGTCCAAAACCGTCCTGCGCAGCTGTTTCTGTTCTGTAGAAAGAGGCTGGGGATAGCAGGAGGCGCCGACAGGGGCCAGAAATTCAAAATCACGCCATTGCCCTTCTCTACGAGAAGCCGCTCCACCGCCCAGAGCCATCTCCAGCCGCCCGCATTCAGCAGCATTCAAAAGCGCCTCCGCACAGCGCCGCCCCTGAAAAGCGGATACAAAAACGCTGCCCAGGCCAAGATTTATCGATACGCTTCCATCTTGTCCTGTTTTCCGGACTGCTATTTCATGGGACCCCGCCATATTCAAAACGGAGAAATGGACCTCCGCGCCAGAAACGGGAGTTCCCCTCTCGTTCCGCAGCGCCAGTGTGACCGGCCGGGTCGTTGCGTAGCGCTCCGTTACAGCCTCCCAGGCCACGCCTTGAGCCGCGTACAGGTCAGCGGGAGCCGTATTGGGAAACAGGAAATCGAAATCTTTCTTTTCCCCCTGCACAAAGGCCCGCGTATGGATCATCACAGCACGGGAAGCGGCGCTGGTAAACCAGCCGCGGTCCAACTCCGGCTCCGGCTCGCAGGCCCCCAGATAGCGCCAATTTTTGCCGTCGAAAGCTTCGACCCACGCATGATTATCATCGCAGTGGGACCACCAGGGCGCGTAAAGCTGCCTGGCGGCAATGCCTACGCTGCGCAAGGCGTTCACCGCGAAGGTGGATTCTTCCCCACAGCGCCCGTAGCCGCATTTGTATACTGTCAGCGGCGACGCCGTGCAGAGATCGGTAGAGCGGTAGGCCGCCTCCTCTGCGCACCAGCGGTTCACTTCCAAAATGGCTTCTTTCAGGGAAAGGCCCCGCACGCGGTCTGCCAGCGCGCTATAAAACAGGCCGCGGCAGTCCGCCAGCTCTTCCGTGTTTATCCGGGGGTATGCGACGTCCAGAAGAAAAATGTGCTCCGGCAGAGCGGCGCACCAGGAAAATTCCTCTCTGACCTGCAAAGCGTTTTTTACAAACTGCAAAAAGAAGCCGGGGCCATAGTCCCCCAAATCGGACAGCGGTAAAGTTGCCAGAATATATTGCAGAAGGATTTTTTCCTCCGGAGCACACAGTGCCAAAACTCTGTCCGCTTTTTCTCCCTGTTCTCCAAGATATCTGCGTCTGTCCTGCCAGAACTTTTCACTGTATTCCCTTAACTGCTTCGACCATCTCATACTCTGCTCAGTTCCTCCCAAGCTTCCCGGACCTTCTCCGCGTCCGTCCTCCAGATCTCAAATTCGCTCATGGCGGGCAGCCCCATGCTGACTCCCTGCTTCCGATATTCCATCCGGCTTTGCAGCACCTTTTTCCCGCTCATATGAAAGCTGAAAGCGCCCGGTATCTCCTGCCGCACCCGGTGGATCGCCGCCGCGTCCACACCGGCTCCAATCAGAATTTCAACATTTCCCGCCCAGACCCAAAGCTCCTTCAAAAGGGGCAGTCCCGCCGTGCAGGAGCCGGCCTGGCCGGAGGTGAGCACCGTATCCACCCCCAGCTTTTGGCAGTCCTCCAAAGCGGCGAAAGGGTCCCGGCAAACGTCAAAAGCCCTGTGCAGAGTGAATTTTCTCTCTTTTTCCCTACACAGGGACAGCAGCCGCTCCATGCGGGGAATGTCCAAATCGCCCCGCGCCGTCAGGCAGCCGCACACGATTGCGTCTGCTCCCGCTTCCAGCAGCGCGCCGGCGTCTTCCAACATCAGCGAAAATTCCCCGTCCGTATAGAGGAAATCCCCGAAACGCGGGCGCAGCAGCGCGTGGACCTTCAGCCCGGTCTTCCGCTTTACCGCCCGCAGCAGGGAAAGGGCAGGCGTTGTGCCGCCGATCACCAGATTGGCGCACAGTTCCAGCCGCGTCGCGCCCCCTTCCTTCGCCGCCACAGCGGATTCCAGGCTGTCAACGCAGACTTCCAGGACCTTTTCCATAAATTTCACCGGCCTTTTTCAGTTCTTTTTATTCCCCGGCGCTTTACTCCTTCAGCGTGACTTCCAGCACCGTATCCACCGGGTCCGGCAGCACCGGATCCGGGCCTAAATCAGCAAACACCACGTCTGGGTAATTGTCGTAGATCCAGCCGGAGGCCAGCGGGATTTCCGCGCCGGTAGCCAGCCACCGAATGCAGTCGATCTCCTCTTTACGCAATCCCATCAGCGGCATGCAGCCCACCGTGTTTTCGTACAGATGGTAGTAAAGTTTGTTCCCCTTCCGCGTGATCCTGCCCACATCCGGTTTGGGAAGCCCGGCCTTACCACAGCCGTAAATGCTGCCGCTGTTTTTCCGCATCCACGCTCCGATATCCGCCAGAATAGACAGCGACTGCTCCGGTATGTTCCCGCGGGCGTCCGGTCCCACGTTCAAAAGCAGGTTGCCGCCCTTGGAAACGCATTCCACCAGCTTTTTGATGAGCATGGAGGAGGGTTTGAAAAACCGGTCGTTCGCGCAGTAGCCCCAGTTGTTGTTCATGGTAATGCATGCTTCCCAAACCAGGTCGCCGCCGTTTTTATCCAACAGGCCGCCCGGCGGAATGATCTGCTCGGGACTGACAAAATCCCCATGGTATGCGGTGGGCTTTCCTTCCCAGAGGGAACCGAAGCCTTCGCCGCTCACCTCCAGGCGGTTATCGATAATCACGCCGGGCTGAAGCGTGCGCACCATATCCACCAGCTCTGTGGCCCGCCATTTTTCGCCCCGCATGGCGTTTTCACCCTCGCCATAGGAAAAATCAAACCAGAGGATATCGATTTTCCCGTAATTGGTACATATCTCCCGCACCTGATTATGAAGATACTCCACATAACGGTTGAAATCCCGTCCCTCATTTCCATATTCCGGATTCTCCCGCATGGGGTGGTGCAAATCACCATAATGGGGATAATCCTCGTGGTACCAATCCAGCAGGGAAAAATAGAGCCCCACCTTCAGGCCCTCTTCACGGAAAGCCTCCACATATTCCCGCACCAAATCCCGTCCGCAGCGGGTGTTAGTGGATTTAAAGTCCGTGTACTGGCTGTCGAACAGGCAGAACCCGTCGTGGTGCTTTGCTGTAAGCACCGCGTATTTCATGCCTGCCGCCTTCGCGGCCTTCGCCCACTTCTTCGGGTCGTAGTCCACGGGATCGAACTCGCAAAAATACCGCATGTAGTCTTCCTTCGGGATCCTTTCCGTGCTGCGCACCCATTCCCCCCGGGCGGGGATCGCGTACAACCCCCAGTGGATAAACATGCCAAATCGCGCCTGGGTATACCATTCCATGCGCTTTTCGTACTTTGCTCTGTCAAACGTATACATAATTTTACTGCCCTCTCTTACCATATAATAAATGATTCCGGCAGGGCAGTGCCCCCGCCGGAATCATTGTGGCATACCCGCCGGAATTTGTCAATGCCTCCGCCCACCGACAGGGGTTCTTCTCCCTCCGTTTTTATTCCATCTTCCCGCTTAACAGGTAAATGGGCTCGGTTTTCAGATTGCGGTTGACGAGAAGCAGGGAAAGCAGAAACACCGCCGCCAGCAGCGCTAAGGGAATGGCAAGGAAGAAAACACTGGAAACGCCCGTGCCATCAGATACGACATTGTCCGCCGGATTAGCTTTCTCCGCCCACGGACTGTATTTTGTACTGAACACCGTTCTGCCGCTTTCAGCAGGGACTTCTGAGACTTCCCGGCTGTAGTTGGGCTCCTCTGCCTTGACCGGGTCGGCATACCGATATACCGCTCCCGCGCCAATTCCGCCTAACAGGGTCGCGGTTAGGGCGAGGAGCAGCACCCCGGAAATCAGGGAAACACGGCACTGGCGCTTCGTCATGCCAAGGCTTCTTTCCACAGCGGTGCGCTTTTTCTGCTTGACGATGAAGAAATAGAGCAGCAGGAAAATGACCGTCATTCCGGCAAACGCAGCCGTGATACACAGCAGCAGCGCTGTCAGCTTTGCCGATTGCAGGCTCTGCATGATCTCCGAATAGCCGTTGTCGTTGTAGGAAATCTCCAAGCGTCCCGCCGCCGGAACGGCTTCCCGCAGGGCGGCATCGAACTCTGCCACCGTCCCGTTTTTGATTTGGAACGTCGTCTGTCTCCTGTTCATCGCACCAAAGGCGGCAATATTATTTTCCCAACCAGCCGTTACGGAACGGGCAGGCAGAAGGAACATATCCTCGGGAAGCTCTCCGGCGTTGTAAGTAACGGAGCGGTCCGCACAGGAATACGTGCCGATGATCTCATATTCCTGTGTGAAAAACGGCTGATAGTAGCCGCCCTCCGCGTCAAAGGGGCAGAAATCATAAAACTGCCCGGTGAAGCTGGAGGAATCCACGCCGTACAGCACATAGGTCAGGGGCAGGGTGACCTTATCGCCGACTTTCAGCAAGTTACGGCTCGCAAGCTCCTGAGGGATCAGGCAGACCGCCGCGCCGCTTTCAAATTCTTCCTCGGTGATCGCCCTTCCCTCCCCGATGTATGCCTGCTTTTTTTGAAAGACCGGCAGCAGCTCCAGGCTGTTCGTGGACGCGACATAAAAGAGGTGGTTGAAGCTGCCCCGGAACTCGGCAAGGTCCTTCCAATTCTGCCCGCGTTTGCTTTCCCAGAAGCCATCCGTTACCTCGTCTACCCGGCTGTGGAAGCGGTGGTCGCTGCCTTCTCCAAAGTATTCGCTTAAAAGCCTTTCCCCGTCTGGGGCGTACTGGGTGCTGTCCGGCGCTGTCATCACAACGTATTCCGGGCGGCTGTGTACCCCGCAGGAGGAATACTGGAAAAGGGAAGCCACGTACCGCTTCCCGGCTTTGATGGGTGTAGTTTCCTTGGAAAAGCACTGGCAGATAAAAAGCTCTTTTCCTGCTTCCAGCTTATCCTCATAGGACGATGTACCATACAGCACGTTTTCCACCACCGCTTCCGCCGCGCCGTACTCGTCGCTGTCGGTCAGGGCGGTGAACTCCGCGATCTGATAGGTGGTGACGGTGCTGCGGTATTCTTGGGAGCGGTTCAGCTCCGACACGTTCGCCACAAAATAGGGTCGGTTTTCCGGCGGGCAGATGTAGTCTGCCCCGGAAAAGTTCAGTTCCTCCATCGTCACCCCCGGCGCGTATTCCTTTTTCACAATGGAATTGTCACCATAGCAGCCGAGCTTCCGCTCTACAATTTCGCTGGAAATCAGGGGTTGGTCTATCGTGCCCAACGTGGTGAACTGCTCCTCCACCGCCGCGATACGGCTGGTGGTGTCGGACAGCATGGATACGGAAAACACGCCCAAAAAGGAGACTGCCGCCAGTAGAATAAAAAACAGCAGTGCCTTTCCGGGAATACGCAATAATTGTTTCAAGCTGTTTCTCATCATTTCACCTCAATCTACCTTTGTCAGCAGTTCCAATGTATCGAACCGAAGCAGGAACGCCATTGCCAGCGCCGTGCCGATCCCGGTGCAAAGCAGGAACGCGCCGCACACCGCCAGACAACTGAGCAGAGAAAGCTCTGTCAGCCACAAAAGCAGGGGAAGCGCCAACCCACAGCCCGCAATATCGATCAGGAGCACCGCGCAGAAGCGGCTGACCGCGTTTTTGCTTTTCGGACATCCAAGGGAACTTGCAACCGCAATACTCCGGCGGTCGGAGCGCAGCACCAGAAAGATCACAAGGCTGGTCAGCACAACGATCAGGGCGAAAAACGGCAGGAAAAACCGGCGGTAAACGATCAGGTTTTCTTCCAGCTTTACGGCGGATTTGATAAACAGCTCGTCGTCAAAAATCAATGCTTCCGCATAATTGTCCGCCGGGTCCGGGCTGGTTTCCGCAAAGCCCGCTTCTGCCGCCTTTTCCTTGAAATCGTTAAGTCGCAAAGGGTCCGCCACCACGGCACTGTAAGAATCGTAGCAGAAGAAATCCACCCCGTTTTTCTCCGACTCCCCGCGCATCCATGCCGCCGGGACAAGCATCTGCCCGGAAATGCCGGAGCTTTTGGGATAAACTGCCTGTACGGTCAGGGTAGCATTGGGAGAAATTTCCCGGTATTCCGAACCCATCGGGTGAAGATACAGAGGGAAGGACACCTCGTCTCCCGGCTCGATATGGTGAAGCTCCGCAAAATCCTCCCGGACGGCGCAGACTGCTTCCTGACCGGCAAGAAAGTCTTGTTCCAGTTCCGGGGAAAAGGCCGCTGCTTCCGTGTGTAAGGCGGACAGCGAATTGGCGGCGATTACCGGCAAGTCGCCGCCTTGAAAGGGCTGCTCCTGTTTTGCAGCGTCTGTAAACGCGCCCGCCGCAGCAGCTGTCAATTGAATTTCCTGCACGCCTGCGGCGGCAAGCCGATCGCAGTGCTCTGCATTGAGGAACAGCCCTGTCGATGTGCTTCCGTCCGGGCTCATGCACTTGACGGTAACGGGTATCTTCTCCCCCAGCGTGCTCAGCGCTACTTCGGCAGAGTGGATATTTCCGAGATAGAAAGTCATACAGCCAATGAGCAACACAGCGGCAAGAATCAGAATCGCAGTCTGTTTTTTCCGGCGGAGCTGATAGAATACTTCTTTCAGGACAAACATGCCTTTTCCTCCTTACTCCCGCTTTTCGCCAAGCGGCAAAATCGTGCCGCCCGCAGATATTAATTAACCAGCGCATAAACAGCGCCGCTATAGCCCGCCCGTTCTTATTCCATCTTTTCGCTCAGGAGATAGATCGGCTCGATTTTTAAATTCCTGTTTACGAGAAGCAGGGAAAGCAGAAACAGCAGGAGCACAAACGCAAGGGGAACTGCCACATACAAGACCGACGCAGCGGCGGAATCCGCTTCTACAGCTTCCGCTTTGGAAAGCGCCGCCGTCCACTGGCTGTACCGGGTGGAAAATCCATAGAGGAAGCTCTCCGGACCGAGAAAATCCCCATCGTCTATGGTGACGAGGTCCGAGTCTCCCGCGGCTGCCGAATACTGCTCTATCAGCACGGCGGCCGTACCGCTGCCAAGCCCTGCCCCCAGCAGGACCAGCGCCAGCAGTCCCGCCAGGAGAGAAAGTCTGCACTGCCCCTTTGTCATGCCGAGGCTTCTTTCGATAGCGGTGCGCTTCTTCTGGCGAACGATCGTAAAATATAAAAGCAGTACGGCGATAATCACCGCCGCTAAAATACCCGCGGTAAGCAGCAAAACAGCCGCGTTTTTTGCCCGCTGCAAGCCGGACATGACATCAGTGTACCCGCCATCGTCATAGGAGACAGTAAGCAGAGAGGCCTTCGGCACCGCCCGGTGAAGCACCGCGTCAAATTCCGCAATGGTTCCGTTTTTGATTTGGAACGAAGCGGTCAGTTTGTTCATAGGGGAAACCTGGATCAAATTGTTTTTGTCGCTTGCACCCACGGATCTCATGGGAATGAGAAACAAATCCATCGGGATCTCTCCCACACCGCCGCCTCCCTCGGTCGTCAGAGAGTAAGTCCCGACAATTTTATATTCCGCTTCCCAGAATGGCTCAAAGCATTCCCCGTCTGCGTCCAGCAAAATCCCTTCCGGCAAATTGGCGAGGAGATCGTCCCTCTCGCAGCCGTACATGGCACAAAGCAGCGGCAGGGTAATGGTATCGCCCACCTTCAACTGGTTCCTATCGGCAAGGGCCTTCGGCAGCATACATACCGGCGCGCCTGATTCAAATTCCTCCGCGGTGATAGCCCTGCCGCCGTCTACATATGCCAGCTTTTTGTGAAAAGATGGCAGCAGCTCCAGCGAATTGGTGGGAAGGACGCGGAACAGGTAGTCCTCCATCTCCTTCATTTCCACAAACTTCAGCCAGTCCTGGCCGCGGTGTCCGGGCTCGTAAAAATCGGCGGTCACTTCGTCGATGCGCCTTGATTTGGCGTCCGTAAAATGTCCCGTATCGATAGGCGTCCCATTTTCGTCGCATTGGCTGGACGCGGGATTCAAATGCGCAACCAGTTCCACCTCGTTGTGGGTCGGGCAGATATCGCTGAAAAAGAGATTCCCGATATAGGTCTTCCCGGTTTCAAGCGGTTGGGGGGCTCTGGATAAATGCTGGCAGAAATTTATCACGTCCCCGGCTTTGTGGTCTTCGTCCCACGCATCGCCCATGGTGTCCCGATTTTTCTGGTAATCCCGCGGACGGCTGAACAGCACCTTCGTGATTTCCGCCTGCACCGGGCTGTCCCCATCGGAATCCTCCAGCGGGATAAACTCCACGGTGTGCATTCTCCAGGAAAGCTGCGCCCCTGTGCGGGTGGTATTTATATCTGGCAGGTATGCCACATAATAGGGGCGGTTCTCCGGCTCGATAAGATATTCGGCCCCTTCAAATTTCAGCGTTTCCGGGGAAAGCAGTTCCCCATAGTCGTAGTTGAGATAGGTGCGGGTGCCAAAACAGCAATTCGGGCGAATATCCAAATCGGTGGTTAAAGGCTGCTGCTCCACGGTTCCGATGGTGGTAAATTCCTGCTCTGCCCGGCGAATCTGCTCGTCGGTCCGGGCAAACAGAATAGAGCTGAACACCAGCAGTGCAGTGCTGGCAATTATCAGCAGAAAAAGCAGCAGGGTTTTACCCGGCGTACGAAGCAGCTGTTTTATACTGTTTTTCATCACTCACCCCTCCGCTTTGGTCAGCAATTCCATGGTATCGAAGCGCAAAAGCAAAAGCAGGGCAAAACACCCGCCCAACAGCATGGTAATACAAAAAATGCCGCAGATTGCAAAAGCGGCTGCAGGAGGAATTTCTGCAGCAAGGCAGATAACCGGGAGCATGACGACGCTTGCAATCAAATCGACTGCCAATACAAACAGGATATGTTTTTCCATGATAGCCCATTTGGGCTGCCCAAGCGACAAGGAAACGGCCATTTCCCTGCGGCTGCCCCGGAAGGTCAGGAACACGGCAAGCAGGGAAAGGAACAAAATCAGGCAGAGAAACGGCGGCAGCATAGTTTGGAATAGGGACAGGTTCTGCCGCAGCCGCCCGGCAGTTTTAATGAACATTTCATCGTCGATTACCGCGGTGTCTCCGCTGTAAGTGACAGAGCCCTCCGGGTCAGGCTCTAAAAAGCCCATGGCGGGCAGGGCATGTTTAAATTCATTCAGGTTCATGGGGTCCTTCAGCGTACAGGCAAGGGACTGGTAACAAAAATCCACGCCTGCGCGCTCGGTCTCCTCCCGCATGGCCGCAACGGGCATATAGAACGCGGTAGAATGATCCACGACACCTTCCGAGGTACAAACACCGATAATTTCAAGGCTTATTTCACCCACAGGCGCATAATTCAGGTTGTCCCCTGCGCCCCACTCTACCAGGTAAACCGGCAGTGAAACGGTATCTCCGATATCCAGCCCATATTTTGCCGCATAGCTTTCTCCAACAACCGCATAATTTCCTGTTCCGGCAAAGAAGGAATTGTCCCACCCGTCCTTAAAACGGATACTCGCCGGGTCAAGTCCGGCGGCCTCTGCGGAATTTGCCCCCACAATGCCGGTGTCGCCGCCGTTAAAAGGGTCTTCCGCACGGGCATCTTCTTCATACGCCCCCACAAAGGACGAATGACAGCGCACGTTATAGACCTCTGCCGCCGTCAGGGTTTCAAAGCGCTCTGTATCAATGCAAAGCCCGCCAGTTCTCCCGCCGTCCCGGCTGGTAACCGTTACCGTAACCGGCGTGCTTTCCGCTAAGCCGTCAAGGGCCGCCCTGGTCGACTGGATATTTCCGAGATAGAAAGTCATACAGCCAATGAGCAGCACAGCGGCAAGAATGAGAATTGCCGTCTGCTTTTTCCGGCGGAGCTGATAAAAAACTTCTTTCAGGATAAACATGCCTTTCCCTCCTTCACTTCTGCTTTTCACCAAGCGGCAAAATCGTGCCACACGCAGATATCAATTAACCAGCGTATACAAACAGCGCCGCTACAGTCCCTCCGCTCTTATTCCATCTTCCCGCTCAAGAGATAGATCGGCTCGATTTTTAAATTCCTGTTTACAAGAAGCAGGGAAAGCAGAAACACCGCCGCCAGCAAGCCAAGGGGGATCGCAAGGAACAGGACTATGGGAGCAGCCGCGTCGTCAGCCGCGCTGTCTGCTTCTACAGGATCGGTTTTTACAGCCCACAAGCTGTATTCCGTGCTGTAGTCCGCATCGATGATTTCCTCCCGCGCCAGGAATTCAGTATGGTCCATTGCCGCCGCGCCGCAGACGCTTCCGAAAAGCACCGCCGCAAGAGTCAGCGTCAATAGTCCCGCCAGCAGAGAAACGCGGCACTGCCGCTTTGTCATGCCCAGGCTCCGTTCCATGGCCGTGCGCTTTTTCTCCTTCACAATAAAGAAATAGAGCAGCAGTAAAACGATGGCAATGGCGGCCAGAAGGCCCGCCCCAAACAGCAATGTGGCGGTAATTCTGGCCGCGTTTATGCTGTCAATCACATCGGAGTATCCGTTGTCGTCATAAGTAATATTGAGTGCCGCCGCTTCCGGCACGGCTTCATGCAGCTTTTTATCGAACTCCTCTATCGTCCCGTTTGGGATCTGAAACGAGGTGGTCAGTGCGCTCATTGGAGCGCTATAGACAATATTGCCGTCGTCCGAGGCGGCAACCGACTTTGTGGGAATGATCAGCATTTCATCGGCAAATTCCGAATCGGCCGCTGAGGCAAGGGTATTGAGACTATAAGTCCCGACGATCTCATATTCCGCGTCCCAGAAGGAGGAATAGGGCTCCCCATCGGCGTTGATGGGGCTGTAAGCGCCAGAAAACGCCGAACACCACCAGGATGCGGGCTGCCATTTTCCGTGCTGGGAAAACACCAGCGATAAAGGAACCTTATCGCCTATTTCCAGCCTGTTTCGCGCAAGCAGATCCCCCGGAAACATGCATACCCGGGCGCCGGTTTCAAATTCTTCCTCGGTAATTTTTCTGCCTGCCGTCACAGTCAGATCCCGGCGGTGGGCTTCGGGGAGCAGCTCCAAAGAGTTGGTGGAAAGCACATAGAAATACGCCCTTTCCTTCCCCAGCTCTTCCAGCTTTTCAGCCCAGGTCAGCCAGAGCGCCCCGCGCCCGCCTTCTCTGTAAAAATCGTCCGTCACTTCCTCCGCGTAGACAGGCGACCCCAGCTCAGGACAGACGCGGAAGGTAAATTCCGTATAGGAATATCCGCCGCTTTCAAAGGACAGCGCGTTTAGAGTCTCAACCGCTCCCGTTTTGCCCACCTGCGTGGAAAACGGAGCTGTGTAAACCGCGTATTCTATTTTGCCGTTCTCAATGTCGGAAAGATAATCCATCACCACCGTGGCGATATACCGCTTTTCCTTCAAAAGTCCGGTAAAGCCCTGCGTAAAATGGTTACAGAGGGAAATGGTCTCCCCCTCCTGCGGCGGATCCAGATAGACTCCCCCAGAAGCGGTGCGGGCATATAAGATTTTCTCCACCCGGACCTCCGCGGCTTCAGCAGGATTTGTGATATCCTCAACCGGGGAAAATTCCAGTACATAAACGTCGTCCGCCGCGCCCATTCCACCATAAGAGGAGTGAAGTTCAGGCATATAGGAGAGGTAGCACACCCGGCTCTCCGGAGGCTCCAGATAATCCGCCCCCTCAAAGTCCAGCTGGTCTGCGGACAGGATCTCCCCGTAATTCTTCATTTCCGCCGTGCCGACCTGCGGAGAACAGGCGTCCGTCAGCAGAACCTCGGAAACGCTGAGCGGCTTCTGCTCCACCATACCAATGGTGGTAAATTCGCTTTTCGCCCGCTCTATCCGCTGATTTGTCTCTGCATACAGTCCCGCCCCCAGGACCAGGAAGGCGGTCCCGGCAGCCAGAAGCAGGAGGAACAATATGGTTTTTACGGGCGTACGAAACAGCTGCTTTAAACTCCGTTTCAACATTCAGCCCCCCTTTAATCAACCTTTGTCAAAAGCTCCATCGCGTCGAACCGCAGAAGCAGCAAAAGCGCCAACGCGGCCCCCAGCATTGCGGTCAGCAAAAATATCCCGAACATTTCCAGCAATACCACAAACGAAACCTGACCGACCGCCAGCGCAGCGGGCAGCACCAGCAGACACCCCGCCGCGTCCGCCAGCAGCAACAGCAGGAAATAGGAAAGCTCTATTTTCATTTTGGAGCGTCCCAGCGAAACGGCAACCGCCATTTCCCGGCGGCTGTTCCGCAAAATCAAAAATGGAAGCAGTGTGGCCAGCCCGAGGATCAGCCCGAATACGGGGAGCAAAAACATCTGGAAAGCATGTAAATTCTGTTTCAGTTTTCCGGCAGTTTTGATAAACAGCTCATCGTCTACCACAATGGAATCCCCCGCATAGCCGACCTTCGATTCCAGGGCGGGCGGCATCAGGCCCACGGTAGGCAGCACCGCTTTAAAGCTGTTCAGTTCCTTCGGGTCGTTGAGCAGGGCGCTGCACGAAGCGTAGGAAAAGGATTTTTCGTTTTCCTCGAAAAATGCGCGAAGCCAGCCCACCGGCACGTACATGTCCGTTGGGCGGCTGAGCGCTGCATCGGTCTGATAGATTCCGGCCACGGTCAACGCTGCTTCTCCCACAGGAGTATAGATATTTCCCAGATCGCCCCGCGCGACGGAGTAAAGCGAAAGCGTGACCGTGTCCCCTACACCCACACAGGCTTCTTCACTGTAAAGAGAGGATAGGATGCACTGCGCCTTCGTGGAGGAAAAGAAGCCCTCCGGCACTTCCATGGCGATTTTCAGCGCCTCGCCGCTGTTCGCAGCCATGATCGTGGTGTCTCCTCCGGCAAACGGCTCCTGGGCCTTTGCCTCGCCGCTTCTGGCGCCCACAGCTTCCGCTGTGCAGAGCAGCCCGTGTACTTCCGCCGCTTCCAGCGCGTCCACCGCTTTAGAAGGAATTGTCAGCATGGTGCTGCGGGAAGCCGAATGATCCGTGACCTGCACGCCGACGGGGATCGTTTGGGACAAGCTGTTCATCGCTTTCTGCGTGGAACGGATATTCCCCACATAAAACGCCATACAGCCGCAAAGCGCCGCTGCGGCCAGCACCAGCAGCGCACTGCGGCCTTTGTTTCTCAATTGATACCAAATTTCATGAAACAGGAGCACGGCGTTCACACCTCCCCGGCGGTCTCCACCAGGCGTCCGTCCAGCAGGCAGTAGACCTGGTCGGCACGGGCTGCGATATCCATATCGTGAGTCACTACCACCACACAGTACTGCTCTTCCTCCACCAGACGTTTGAGCAGGTCGATAACGATCTTGCCGTTCTCGCTGTCCAAATTGCCCGTGGGCTCGTCCGCCAAAATGATCCTCGCATCGGAAGCCAGGGCTCTTGCGATGGCCACCCGCTGCTGCTGGCCGCCGGACAGCATGGCGGGAAGCTTGCGGACCCCAACGTCTGCAAGGCCCACGCTGTCAAGCAGCTCTTTGGCCCGTGCTTTTGCTTCCTTGGCGGGCTTTTTCGCAAGCTGCATAGGATACAGCACATTTTCCAGAATGTTCAGGGTGGGAAAAAGATTGAAGCTCTGATAAATGACCGACACATTTTCCCGGCGGTGCCGCTCGCTGCCGATCTCCTTTAGCGTTTTACCCCCTACGGTGATCTCCCCCTCCGTCGGCGTTCCAAGCCCTGCCAGCAGGGAAAGCAGGGTGGTTTTTCCACTGCCGGAGTGGCCCACAATGGCGTAAAATTTTCCCTCCTCAAAGTCGCAGGTGACGTCCGTAAGGGCCTGAACGTTCTGATATCTGCTGCGATAAACATAGGTGACATGGTTTGCTGCTAATGCGCTCATATACTACCGGCTCCTTTCCGGGAAGACTTCTTTTGAAAGCCTCATTTGCTCCCTTTTGTTAAGCATATAGTAGCACCGGAGCAATATACTGTCAAGAAAAAGTTACTTAAAATTTTATATATTTGCTTTTTGGGATCTTCTCTGTTACAATAAGCTGGAAAAAGCCGCCGGAGGCAGACTGCGGAAAGAGAAAGTGGGAGGAACAGTGGCAAATCAGGACATCACAAAAAAGGCGCCCATCGATCTGCTGTGCCTTTCCCTTTTGTGTGAAAAAGACCGATACGGCTACGAGATGAGCCAGGAAATGTCTTCCCGCAGCGACGGGCTGCTGGTGATCCCGGAATCCGCCATTTACATGGCCATGTACCGGCTGGTGGATAAAGGCTACGCCTCCGACCGCCGGGAGCTGGTGGGCGGGGAAAAGTCTCGGGTCCGGGTGTACTATCACATCACCGAAAGCGGCCGTGCTTATCTGGCGGGGGTGGCGGCGGATTATGACCGCATGCTTCAGGGCGTGCGGCGCTTTCTTGCCGTGAGCGGCCAGCCGCCTCAGACATAAAAACGGGGGATTTGTCGTAAAGCGTTCTGCCTGAGCCTTGGAGACCTGCAAGCTAAAACCTTCAGGTATAAACTGATGAACTAATGGAGACTTCCGCGGAGGTCTCTTTTCTTTATATACTATAAGCAGCAGGACAAAACGTCGGTCAGGGAGGGACAGCCATGAGACGGACGATCGCGGCTGGATTTTTGACAGTCCTGCTTCTGACGGTGCTTTCCGCCTGCGGAAGCGGGACGGCGCAGAAGCAAGACGCGCAAACACAGGAGACACAGGAACGGGAAGTATCGGTTCCAGCCTCCAGCTCCGCCAAAACAAAAGCTGGGAAGGATCCTATGAACAAAAGCAAGCCCTATACCGCGGAAACAGACATATCCCACGTCATAAACGACCCGGTTTTCGGCGCGTATGGCAGACTGATCTTCCCCACAGACGGCAGCTATTACAGTGGGGATACTCTGAGAGAGATGAGGCTGACCTGGTACAGCTGCATCGATCCCAATAAGACCGTGGAGATCGCAAATTACATGAAGGACCACTCCGCTGCCGGGGATACCATTTTCTACGATATCTACACGGAGCAGGAAAAGGAGCTGGACCCGGAAAGAGAAGACACGGGGTTGTTTTTCTTTAAAGGCACTCCGGGAGAGCGGTTCGCGGTCTGCAACGCCGGCGGGGCCTTCGCCTATGTAGGGGCCATGCACGACAGCTTCCCCCACGCTCTGGAACTTTCCAAGCAGGGATATAACGCTTTTGCTTTGATCTACCGGCCCGGCGCACAGTCCGCCTGCGAGGACCTGGCCCGGGCCCTTCAGTTTATTTTTGAACATGCAGAAGAACTGGAAGTCAACACGGACGGCTACTCTCTATGGGGCGGAAGCGCCGGGGCCAGAATGGCGGCCTGGGTCGGCTCCTACGGAACGGCGGCTTTCGGAGCGGAGGCTCTCCCCCAGCCGGCGGCAGTCGTCATGCAGTATACCGGGCTCAGCGAATACAGCGAAAACGACCCAGCCACATTTGCGGCGGTTGGTGAAAGCGATTGGATCGCAGGCTGGCGCACCATAAAAGGGCGGCTTGACGGCATGAGCGCCCTGGGCATTGACACGGAATTCCATTCCTATCCGGGACTGGGCCACGGCTTTGGCCTGGGAACCGGCACCATAGCGGAAGGCTGGATCGATGAGGCCGCCGCGTTTTGGCAAAGGCAGCTGCAGCACGGGCCGCGACCCTTAGAATAAAACAAGACAAAGGCGAAAGGAGTTTTTTCTATGAACAAGCCTTATGTGATCTGCCATATTTTAAGTTCTCTGGATGGGAAGATCAACGGTCCCTTCATGGCGGTGGAGTCCACAGGCGCGCTGGGCGCGGAATACGGCAGGCTCCGCACCGAAATGGACGCGGATGCCTGGCTCTATGGGACCACTACCGTAAAGGAATTTATCGATTTCCGCAAGCCGGTTTTGGATGAGACCGACGCTGTTCCAGAAGGGGATTTCGTTGCGGGCGATGAAACAAAACCGTACTTTATCGCTCTGGACACCAACGGTGAGCTGGGCTGGGATTCCGGACGGTTCGCCAACAAAGGACGGGCAGAGGCCCACATCATTGAGATCCTCACCGAAGAAACGTCCCTGCCCTACCAGGCCTACCTGAGAAAGCGAGGCGTATCCTACATTCTTGCGGGAAAATCGGATCTGGACTGCGCCCTGGCCATGGAAAAGCTGCACAGACTGTTCCACATCGAAAAGCTGCTGATCTGCGGAGGCGGCGGGGCGGACTGGACCTTCCTGCAAGCCGGCACGGTGGACGAACTGAGCCTGGTGCTCTCCCCTGTGACGGACGGAAGCAGCGGTACGGCGTCGGTGTTTGCACAGACCCCGCCGCTGAACAGTGGAAAGCCTGTGGAATTTGACCTGAAAGACGTAAACCGCATCGGCGGCAGCGGCCTGTATCTGAGATATTTGTCAAAGAATGTAAAGCGGGACGGTTAAAACAAGGACGCGCCGTTTCAGCCGGACAGTGCAGCTTGAAAAGCATCGGAAATATGCCCGTTTTCGGGCCCCTCTTTGAAAATATGGCGCGCAAACACCCATCAGCGGCCGCCGAAACAAGGCGGCCGCTGATGGGTTCTGCTTTTTCCCGTTATTCTATGCGCTTATTGTCCTGCAGAAGTCCGGCGTTGTCCACCCCGGTTCCAGCAAAAAGGCGCCTTGTCATAAAATTTGCTGTCTGAAAAGTCTCTACGGAATTTCAGTAAAAGCCATTGATAAATCGAGGATTTTTCGGTATACTGCTTTCAGCGGAGGCACTCGTGTGATTATTGGGCCCCATTATGTTTAGAAATGTTGCCGGACGATTTGACAAAAACGGTATCCTGCCAACGCTATCCAAAAAACCGGAGGAACTTACCATGAAAAAACTGTATTCACTGATTTGCGGCGTATTGTTGCTGTCCGCGCTCCTGTTCAGCGGCTGCGCAAAGCTGTCGGAACTCGTTCCCGGCCCGAAGACGGAAAGCAACGCTCCATCGAAAGCTTCCGAGAGCCAGATTTCCTTTGAGGGAACAGACTTGGAGGGAAACAAGGTTTCCGCTAAAGTTTTCTCCCAGTCAAAGCTCACCATGGTCAATGTGTGGGCAACCTACTGCAACCC
>CAZXLM010000032.1:0-27376 GCA_964642055.1 uncultured Acutalibacter sp.
CTGTCAGTGGGTTTTGACATCTGTAAAATCCGTCACGGCGTGACGCGCCTTTTTTGGCGTTTTGGGCAGCAAAAAACCGCACCGTAGTGCGGTTTTTGCTGGTTGACACCTTTTTTGTTGTCTTACCTTGGTGGGCGCTAACGGACTTGAACCGCTGACCCCCTGCACGTCAAGCAGGTGCTCTAGCCAGCTGAGCTAAGCGCCCAAAAGATCGCTGTATTATTTTACACGATTCCTTCTAAAAAAGCAAGCCCCTATCCTCCTTTTCCCAAAAAAATTTTCTCTTCCCCCCTGCCTTCATGATTCGTTATAAATTTTTAAGAAATTTATCATGTTCTTTTTTATGGTTTCCCAGTATCATTCTTTCAAAGTCCATGTTATAATACATAAAATTGCAGTGTTTGTTTTGTGCATTATACCGCCGTGCGGTGCGGTTATGGAAATCTGAAGCTTTGTGCGATGTATCAAATTTGAGGAGATTCGTAAACGAGGAGGGGCTTTGATTTTATGAAAACGCTTTCCTGCATCAATTTTGCTCTGGCCGCCGTCTTTACCGTCTGCTGTTTCTATCAGGTGGTGTTTGCCGTTGTGCGTCTTCTTGGGAAACGCCGAAAATTTCAGGCATGCAAGCTGTGCCGGTATGCGGTGCTCATCGCCGCCAGAAACGAACAGGCCGTGATCGGGCAACTTCTGGACAGTATCCGGAAACAGGATTATCCAAAGGATCTGGTAGACGTTTACGTCGTGGCGGACAACTGCAGCGACGGCACGGCCAAGATCGCCGCCGCCCACGGGGCCGTGGTCTATGAACGTCAAAACAAGGCGCAGGTCGGCAAGGGCTATGCCCTCCGCTTTCTTCTGGAAAAAATCAGGGAAGACCGGGCGGACCGGCATTACGACGGGTTTTTCATTTTCGATGCGGACAATCTGCTGGCCCCAAACTATATCACAGAGATGAATAAGGTCTTTTCCTCCGGGAACCGAGTAGTCACGGGCTACCGCAATTCCAAAAATTTTGGGGACAACTGGATCACCGCCGGATACGGCCTTTACTTCCTGCGGGACAGCGAATACCTCAACCGTCCCCGGGATTATCTGGGCGTCAGCTGTGCGGTTTCCGGCACGGGCTTTCTGGTGGCGGACAGTCTTCTGGCGGAGGGCTGGCAATGGTTCATGCTCAGCGAGGACATGGAATTCACCACTGACATGGTGCTGCAGGGTGAAAAGATCGCCTATTGCAGCGACGCCGTTTTATACGATGAACAGCCCACCAGCTTCCGGCAGTCTGTGGTCCAGCGCTCCCGGTGGATCAAGGGATATTTCCAGGTGGCGGGGAACTATGGCGCCAGCCTGTTTCACACCCTGAAAAGCAACCACAGCTTTGCCTGCTATGACATTCTGATGAACACCCTGCCTGCGGCTTTCCTCTCGGTCCTCACCTGCTTTGTGAATGTGGCCATGTTCCTGGTGGTGATCCTCTCCGCCCGGAATGAACTTGGATTTTTCCTGCTGTCCGGCGCGCTTGCGCTGTTGGGCTCCTATCTGGTGCTGTATCTTATGGGACTTATGCCCCTCGTGACCGAATGGAAGAGGATCCACTGCCCTGCGGGGAAAAAGATCCTTTATTCCTTTACCTTCCCGGTTTTCATTTTTTCCTATGTGCTCGCCATGCTGCTGGCCTTTTTCGGACCGGCGGAATGGAAGCCTATCCGCCATTCGGTGGCCCTGTCTATCGGCGATATGGGCAGCATAAGCGGACGGAAAAAATAAGCCCGGCCCTTGCCCCAAAGCGGCTCTTGTGATAGAATGAGGGAAACCGATTTCTTCGCAGGAGCTTTTTTCTGTCTGCGAAAATTTTTTGCGGAAAGGGACGGGCGCATGGTAACAAGAGTTTTTGTGGAAAAGAAAAAGGGGTATGACATAGAGGCCTCGCATCTGAAAGCGGATCTGAAGGGAAATTTGGGTATTTCCGGCGTGGAAGAGGTGCGTATCCTAAACCGGTACGATGTTTCCGGCCTGAGCGGAGAACAGTTTCAGGCGG
Source organism: uncultured Acutalibacter sp. (assembly GCA_964642055.1). Lineage (GTDB taxonomy): Bacteria > Bacillota > Clostridia > Oscillospirales > Acutalibacteraceae > Acutalibacter. The sequence continues at coordinate 2,042 of CAZXLM010000032.1, forward strand.
CGGCGCGGACCATTCTGTCCGAGCCCAATATGGATAACGTATACGGGGAAGATTTCCGCCTTCCCGGCGAGTACCGGACCTTCGCCATGGAGTATCTGCCCGGGCAGTACGACCAGCGGGCCGATTCCGCTGCCCAATGCGTCCAGTTTTTGACCCAGGGAGAGCGGCCCTCGGTGCTTTCCGCCAAAGTGATCGGCGTAAAGGGCTCCATTTCCGATGGGGAATTTGAAAAGATCAAAACGTATCTTGTAAACCCGGTGGAATCCCGGGTGGCTTCCATGGAGAAACCGGAATCTCTTGAAATGAAAGCCGACACACCGCCGGACGTGGCCAGGGTAACGGGCTTCACCCACTGGAACGACACGGAAATGAAGGACTATTTTGATTCCATGGGCTTCGCCATGACACTTTCGGACCTGCTTTTCTGCCGAGACTATTTCCGGGACGAGGAGCACCGGGATCCCACGGTAACGGAGCTGCGCGTCATCGATACCTATTGGAGCGACCACTGCCGCCACACCACCTTCCTGACCAGGCTGAACAAGATAGAGATCGAGGAAGGCAAATTGAAAGAGGCGGTAGAAAGCACTCTCCGGGACTATCTTTCCGTCCGGGAGGAGCTGTACAAGGGAAAAGAGCGGCCCGTATCCCTCATGGATATGGCCACCATCGGCGGGAAATACCTGCGGAAAAAGGGGCTGGTCCCCGATCTGGACGTCAGCGAAGAAATCAACGCCTGCTCCATCGAAGCCCCTGTGACTGTCGATGGCAAAACGGAGACCTGGCTCATTCAGTTTAAAAACGAGACCCACAACCACCCTACGGAGATCGAACCATTCGGCGGCGCGGCAACCTGTCTGGGCGGCGCTATCCGAGACCCCCTTTCCGGAAGGGCCTATGTCTATCAGGCCATGCGGGTCACGGGCTCCGGCGACCCAACCGTTCCCTTTGAGAAGACGCTTCACGGAAAGCTTCCCACCCGGAAGATCACCACGGGCGCTGCCGCCGGGTATTCCTCTTACGGAAATCAGATCGGCCTCGCCACCGGCCAGGTCACGGAGCTTTACGACCCCGGTTATGTGGCAAAACGCATGGAGATTGGCGCGGTGGTAGGCGCTTCTCCCAAGGCCAATGTCCGGCGGGAGGAGCCCGCCCCCGGCGATACCGTCATTCTTCTGGGCGGCGCAACGGGACGGGACGGCATCGGCGGCGCCACCGGTTCCAGCAAGGCCCACACGGAAAAATCCGTAGAGGTCTGCGGGGCTGAAGTGCAGAAGGGCAACCCGCCCACGGAGCGGAAGCTGCAGCGGCTGTTCCGCAAGAAGGACATAGCAAGACTTATCAAGCGGTGCAACGATTTCGGCGCAGGCGGCGTGTGCGTAGCCATCGGGGAACTGGCCCCGGGTCTGGAAATAGACCTGAACCAGGTGCCAAAAAAATACGAGGGACTGGACGGCACGGAACTTGCTATTTCCGAGTCTCAGGAGCGCATGGCCGTGGTGGTGGACCCGAAGGACGTGGAAAAATTCCGGGCCGCCGCCTCAGAGGAAAATCTGGACGCCCAGGCCGTGGCCACCGTCACCGCCCTGCCCCGGCTGAAAATGACCTGGCGCGGCGATGAGATCGTGAACCTGTCCCGGGCCTTTCTGGATACCAACGGCGTCACCCAGGACGCCGAGGCGGAGATCGCCGCACCCCAGGGAGAAAATTACCGCAGCGCCGTGCCGGAGGTCCTTCGTGGTAAGCGTGGCGCAGAGGCGCTGAAAACCAATATGGCCCGACTTGAGGTCTGCGGGCAGAAGGGCCTTTCCGAACGGTTCGATTCCAGCATCGGTGCAGCCACAGTCCTCATGCCCTTTGCGGGCAGATATCAACTGACCCCCGAAGAAGCCATGGTGGCAAAGATCCCCCTGACAGAGGGGGAAACAGATGACTGCACCGCCATGTCTTACGGCTATATTCCCGGGATCGCCCGATACTCTCCCTTCTTGGGGGCCCAGTACGCGGTGGTGGAAAGCCTGTCAAAGCTGGCCGCCGTAGGAGCCGACCCCCTGAAGGCCCGGCTCACCTTCCAGGAATATTTTGAGCGGCTGCATGAGGACCCCCGCCGCTGGGGCAAACCCGCCGCCGCCCTGCTGGGTGCTTTGTCAGCCCAGCTTGGCATGGGGCTGCCTGCCATCGGCGGAAAGGACAGCATGTCCGGTTCCTTTGAGCAGCTGGACGTGCCTCCCACTTTGGTAAGCTTCGCTGTTTCCATGACGAAGGCCAGCAAGACCTTGTCCTCCTGCATGAAAAACCCAGGCTCCAGGGTGGTGCTGCTGCCCGTTCCCGAGCAGGCCGACGGAACGCCGGACTGGGACGCTCTGAAAATTTATTACCGTTCTGTAAAGCGCCATATCGAGGCCGGGGACATCATTTCCGCCGGTGTGGTCCGGGAGGGCGGCGCGGCCGCCTGCGTGCTGCGCATGTGTTTCGGCAGTAAAATGGGCTTCAAATTTGAGGAGGGCCTTTCCAGGGAAGCGCTGTTCGCACCAAAGGCCGGAGCACTGGTAGTAGAGCTTTCCAGCGAGGCGGAGGTAACTTACGGCCACGGCGCAGTTCTGGGCCGCACCACCGGCGGCGAGACGGTGGAACTGGACGGAGAAAAACTTTCCATTGACGAACTGATCGCCGCCTGGAACAGCACGCTGGAAAAAATATTTCCCAACTTCGCCGAACCCGTGAAGATTGCGGCGGATATTCCCCTGTGGGAGGAACGGTCCGGCAGGGCTCCGGCCATCAAGGCCCCAAAGCCCAAAGTGGTGATCCCCGCCTTCCCGGGCACAAACTGCGAGGTAGACAGCGCCCGAGCCTTCGAGCGTGCCGGGGCGGAAACGGAAATTTTGGTAGTGAAGAACCTGTCCCCCGCAGACATAGAGGAAACCATCGATCGGCTGGAAAAGGCCATTCGCTCCGCGCAGATCGTCATGCTGCCCGGCGGCTTTTCCGGCGGCGACGAGCCGGATGGCTCCGGCAAATTCATTGCCACCACCTTCCGGAACCCGAAAATCGCCCAGGCCGTCACGGACCTGCTGGAAACAAGAGACGGCCTGATGCTGGGCATCTGCAACGGCTTCCAGGCCTTGATCAAGCTGGGCCTTGTCCCATACGGAAAGATCACAGAGCCCAAGGGAGACGACCCTACCCTGACTTTCAACACCCTGGGCCGCCATGTGTCCCGCATGGTTTATACCAGGATCACCAGCGTAAAATCCCCTTGGCTGGCGGGCGTGACCGCCGGGGAGCTTCACGCGATCCCCGTTTCCCACGGCGAAGGCCGGTTCGTGGCAGATAAAAAGACCTTGGACGCTTTGATCCGGAACGGACAGATCGCCACCCAGTATGTAGATCCCCTCGGCACGGTCAGCGGCGATATCCTCTGGAATCCCAACGGCTCTGTATGCGCCATCGAGGGCATTACCAGCCCGGACGGCCGGGTCTTCGGCAAAATGGGCCATTCCGAGCGCCAGGGAAAAGACCTGTACAAGAACGTCCCCGGCAAAAAGGACCAAAAACTGTTTGAATCCGGCGTAAGATATTTTAAGTGAGGTATGGAGTTTTGGGGGGAAATGGCAGAAGGAGCAGTGCGATAAACTATACTGTATCACAATTCCGTTCTTTCTTCCCATGCGCTGCACTGGATAGCCGCGCATCGCGAGGTTATTTCCCACACCTAAAAATGCCCTTTCTAATCAACTAACTACTCACAACTAACCACTAAGATCCGAGGTGACAGGATGAAAGAGATCTTAAGAAGGACCTGGGCGGAGATCGACTTGGACGCCGCCGCCCACAATTTTCAGGCGGTCAAGAGGGCCGTTCGCCCGGGGACCTCAGTATGCTGCGTCGTAAAGGCTGACGCTTACGGTCACGGCGCGGTGCGCATGGCCCGAGAGTATGAAGCGCTGGGAGCGGATTGGTTCGCCGTTTCCAATTTGGAGGAGGCTTTGCAGCTTCGACTCTCCGGCATTACGAAGCCTGTCCTTGTGCTGGGCTTTACCCCTGCGGAAGAGGCCAGATCCCTTGCAGAGCATAGAATTTCCCAGTGTGTGTATTCCTCCGAATACGCCCGGGCTCTTTCCCAATATGCCGAAAAGGCCGGCGTTTCCGTCAAAATACATGTAAAAGTGGATACCGGCATGAGCCGTCTCGGCTTCTGCTTTCAGGATATCGACCGGGACGAGGCCGCCGTGGAGGAGATCGCTAAAATATGCGCCCTGCCGGGCCTGTATCCCGAGGGGATTTTCACCCACTTCGCCGTGTCCGACTGCGGCGTAGACGGCGATGCCTTCACCATGCGGCAGTTTGGCTGCTTTAAGGAAATGATCGAGTCCCTGCTGCGGAGAGGGATCGCCTTTGACGTGCGCCACTGCGCCAACTCCGCCGCCGTGTTCGACTATCCCCTCTCTCATCTGGATATGGTGCGCGCGGGCATTGTCATCTACGGTCTGTCTCCCTCCGGTGAACTGCGGAACAGTCCGGACCTGAAACCCGTGCTTTCCCTGCGTTCCGTGGTGTCCCATGTAAAAACTTTGCAGCCCGGGGCCACCGTCAGCTACGGCAGGGATTTCACTGTTCAGAAGGCCATGAAGGTGGCCACCGTTCCCGCCGGCTACGCGGACGGCTACCCCAGAAGCCTTTCTCCGGGCGGCGCCCAGGTGCTGATCCACGGACAGAGGTGCCCGATCCTGGGCCGCATCTGTATGGACCAGCTCATGGCTGACGTGACTGCTCTGGAACAGGTGCAGATCGGCGACATTGTCACCCTGATCGGAAAAGACGGGAACGAGCAGATCACCGCCGACGAGCTGGCAGCCTGCGAGGGCACCATCAATTACGAGGTGGTCTGCGGCGTTTCCAAGCGTGTCCCCCGCGTATACCTGAAAGACGGAACAATCGACAGCATCTATAACCAGCTGCTTTAAATTTTCCTCGTTTTATAAAGCGTGAAGAAGGAAAGGCAGAGCATGGCGGCCGCCGTGCTCTGCCTTTCCTTCTGTGGCGGACCTGCTTTTCCAAAAAAACTCCCCCGGCTTGCCATTTAACCGAAAAAAAGGCCCGCGGCAGATCTGCCGCGGGCCTTTTTTTACACCGTCTTATTCGTAACCCAGTGCATGGAGATTATCGTAGCTCTTTTTCAGGCAGTCGAAGGGGCTGCCCTCGCAGATATCCTGCTCCACAAAGGCGTATTTCACGCCGCCCAGCTCTTCCAGCGTCCTCATAACTTTGGGGAAATCAATGTTTCCTTCCATGACGGGGGCCATCACGGGCTCCATGCCCCGGACGGCCATATCCTTCAGGTGGACGCAGGGCGTGCGGCCCTGAAGCTTTTTCAGCCAGTCGCAGATATCGCCGCCGCCCATCTGCACCCAGTAAGTATCCACGGTGAAGCCCATTTCTTCGGGACTGAAACTTTCCAGCAGGGTATCCAGCACCAGTCTGCCGCCAAATTTCTGGAATTCCAGATTGTGGTTGTGGTACATCAAAAGCTTTCCTGCCGCCGCGATCTTTTTCGCCGGCTCCCGGAAATCCTCGGCAAAATGCCACAGCCATTCGGGGGAGCGGTACTTCTGGGGCATCATGCCGATGCCGATGTAATCGCAGCCCATGACATCGTGCTCTTTGATGACCGCCTCCGTATCGTTCAGAATGCGGCCGGGATCCGTGTGAGTCAGCGCGATCTTCAGGCCGTGCCGGTCGCAGCTCTCCCGCATGGTTTCAGCCGGGATCGGTCCAGCGGCCGAGATCTGCACGGTCCTATAGCCCATTTCCGCCACCCGGCCCATGGAATAATCAAAATCCTCCGCCGTCTGTATGTATTCCCGCAGCGTAAAGAGCTGCGCGCCTAAGGTTATCATTGCCAAACGCTCCTTTTTTGATACTGGATTTAAAATTCAGCAGAAAGCCGAAAAGAGAGCCGGCCTCCCCTTATTTGTTAAGGGAGGCCGAAGAGCCTGCCCTTTTCTAACAGCTAACCTCTAACCGCCGCCCTCTGTCTGGCGGCCTCATACAGCAGCACGGTGGCGGCGCAGGCCACGTTGAAGGAGGAAGCGGAAGACGTTTCCGCCATGGGAATGGTGCAGAGCAGGTCGCAGCCTTCCTTGAAGGCATGGCACAGGCCCTCGGTCTCGTTACCCACCATCAGCAGCAGCGGACCGGACAGATCCTCCCTGTAAACGGGGCGCTGTTTGTGGGCAGTGGTGCCCACGGTGAGAAAGCCCGGATACCGCTCCTTCATTTCCGCGATAAACCGGAACACCGTCTCATTGTCGGCTGCACGCACGGCGGGAATGTTGAAAAAAGAGCCCATAGAGGCCCCGATCACCTCGGGATCGTACAGGTCCACCGCATGGCCGGTCAAAATCAAACCGTCCGCGCCCAAGGCGTCACAGGAGCGCAGAAGCGTTCCCAAATTGCCCCGGTTGGAGGCCCGGTCGAACAGGACGAACAGCGGATTCTCCGGCTTTCCCAGCAATTCCAGGCTGTCCTGCCGCATTTTCACCACGGCCATCAGCTCTGAAACGTCCTCTTTGCCGCTTAATTCCGCCATAAGGGAAGCTGTCAGCTCGTAATTCACGCTTGTCCGCGTTTGCCGAAGCATCTCCTGCGCCCAGCCGGACAGCGGCTTTTCATTTGTATAGAGAAAAGAGGAAATTTCCCAGCCGTTTTTCACGGCCCCGTTCAGGTTGCGCACGCCCTCCACGAAAAATTCCCCGTACCGGTACCGCTTGTTCCGGTTGGTCTTCAGCACCTCGAATTTCTGATAGTCGGCGTTTTTGCTGTAAAGCTTCTTTGTGGCCATACCCTTTTTCACCCGGCTTATTTCTGCACGTCTATCAGCACCTTCATGGTGGTTTCCCGGTTGGCGTCAATGTACTGGTATGCGTCCAGATATTCCCGGAAGGGAAAGCGCTTGGAGATCAGGGGCTTTAGCTGCACCTTGCCGGAATCCGCCAGCTCGATGGCCTTTTCATAGTCCTCCGAACGGTACATCATGGAGGTGTTCAGATTCAGCTCGTGATCGTTGAGCACCGCCAGATCCACCTGCCCCATGTCCGCGAACACCGCCACCAGAATGATGGTGCTGCCCTTCCTGGCGTACTTGACGGCCTGTCCCATGGTAGTGTTGTTCCCGGCGCAGTCGTAGATCACGTCCGCCTTGTCTGGGCCAAAGCACTCTATCAGGGCCTCGCCGAAGTCTTTTTCCTTTGTGTTGACGCAGAAATCCGCGCCGCACTCCTTTGCCTTTTCCAGCCGGACATCGCTGATATCGGTGATCATCACCCGGCCCGCGCCCATGCCCTTGGCGGCCTGCGCCACCAAAATGCCAATGGGCCCCGCGCCCAGAACACAGATGTCCTTTCCTTCCACGCCGTCAGCACGGCGCACGGCGTGAACGGCCACGGCCAGCGGCTCTATCATGGCCCCCTCTTCCAGGCTCATGGTTTCCGGCAGGGGCGTCACCTTTGCTGCGTCCACGGCGAAATAGTGAGCCGCCGTGCCAGTAGTCTGAAAGCCCATGACCTTCAGGCTTTCGCAAAGGTTATACTTCCCGTGGCGGCAGGGCCAGCACTTTCCGCACACCACCTGGGGCTGAATGGTCACCTTCTGGCCCAGGCGCAGGCCGGTAACGCCCGCCCCCAGCTTTTCCACCAGACCCGATACCTCGTGGCCCTGGGTGACGGGGTAGCTTGTGAAGGGGTGCTTGCCATGATACACATGGATATCCGACCCGCACACCCCGATCTCCATGATCTTGATCAAGACCTGACCTGCTTCCGGTTCCGGAATGGGAACCTCCTGAAATTCGATTTTTCCCGGCTCTGTCATAACCTGACGCAGCATAATTTTTCCTCCCTTTTTCCCGGCGCTCCGGCCGGGATGATTCTTTCCCTATGATAAAGCATTTCGATACCGGTATCAAGCCTTTTTCCGTTTTCCGGAAAAAATCTGGAATTTTTCAAAAATTACCCAAAAATTACCCATTGACTTTTCTTCACTTCTGAAATACAATACAAGAAAGTACAATTTATTGTATTTGAAAATAAACGAAAAAGGAGGTGACTCCTATGGCAAAGAAACGTTTCACCCTGTCCAAAAAGGAAAAGGAGCTGATGGACATTTTCTGGACGGCCGAGGCTCCCCTGTCCCGCGCTGAAATTCTGGAACACGCCGCGGAGCAGAAGTGCTCCTGGAAGCCCAATTCTGTTCATATCCTTGTCAATTCCCTGCTGGACAAAAACGCTGTTCAGGTTGCCGGGTTCTACCTGAGCTCCCGGAAGCTGGGCCGCACCTTCGAGCCCGCTATCACCCGTGAGGACTACGCTATCATGCAGGTGGAAATTGCTGCCGACCAGGCAAAGGCTGAAGGCGTTGCAGATCCGAAGCGCCTGATCGCCGCTTTGGTCGACGACTCCGCCAGCGATGAGATCCTGGACGAAATGGTCAAGATTCTCCAGTCAAAAAAAAAGGACATTCAGTCTAAAAGGAAGAAATCCTAACCGTGCAGATTTCATTTAACACGTTGCTGATGACTGCGGCGTGGAGCAGCCTTTTCATTCTGGTTCTCGCTCTACTCCGCAGGCCTAAAGGCAAAAACGGTTTTTTCTACCACAATCTCACGCCTCTTTTTATCTTCCTTCTGGGCTGTCTGGTTCGGTGTGTACTTCCGTTGGAATTTCCGGGCTTTACGCAGAACATCACCTCTAAGCCCTTTACACAGTTTGACGAGGTGCTCCATACGCCGGTGGCGTCCTCTGACGTTCTCGGCGTAAGCCTTTTGTTGCGGGACGTTTTACTCATTGTATGGGCAGGCGGCGCGCTGCTTCTGTGGTTCCTTTTCCTGAAAAAATGCTGGAAGGATATGTATTATCTGGGTATTCGGGGAGAGGGCATTTACACAGAAGTAAGCAGCGGCCCCATCCGTGAACTGGCGGAAACTATTGCCGGAAAGCAGAAAATCAAAAGGTTCCGGGTGTTTCAGGATCCTTCCATTGATGTGCCAAAGGTTTGCGGTCTTTTGTACCCCCGAGTCCTGCTCCCGGAAGGAGAATCTGGAGCGTATTCGGAAGATGAGCTCCGTTATGTATTGAGCCATGAACTGGCCCATTGGAAAAGCGGCGATGTGTTTGTGCGCTTTATCACAGTGCTGATCTGTTATCTTTTCTGGTGGAACCCGGTATCCTACCTGCTTTTGTACCGGCTGGAGGAAACGCTGGAATTTCGCTGCGACGCCGCTGTGATCGCCTCCGGGTGCGTTTCGGACGAGGAGCGTCTGACCTATCTGGATGCCATTCTCCACACGGTGGAGCATAAAAAGCGTTCCAGGCAGAAACGGCAGGCGTTCACCCTTTACCCCGAAATGGCCTGCCCCATGTCGGCGGCAGACTTTCAAAGGCGGGTGGATATCATCGGGGATTACGTCCCCAACCGCCGGAAGGAGCGCCGGGCCGCTGTGATCACCGCGGTGCTGGTCTGCGCCGCCCTAGTCCTTTCCTACAGCTTTATCATTGAGCCTTACTATGAACCTCCGAAAGAGGACATTGAGGAACCGGGCTATCACGAGCTTTTGCCGGAAAACACCTATCTGGTGGAAGAACCGGACGGCAGCTTTTCCGTGTATTACAACGGTACATACAGCAACACCGTCTCTTCCGAAAGCGCGGAGATGATGGCTGGCGACGGCTTTGAGATTCTGGAAAAATAAGAAATGAGGAACAGTCTATGAAAAAATGGAATCGTCTTTTTGCAGCGTTCTGTCTGATCACCCTGCTGGTTTCGGGAACGGTCACCGCTTCCGCCGCCCCTGAAGAACAGCAGGACGGCGCGCAGATAGCGGCGGCCTCAGGAGAAACGGGGATCGTCCCCTATTCCGACGTCATAGTAACCCGTTACCGTGTGGGTCCCAAGGGCAATACGCAGTACCGCCGCTGGAATGTCACTAAAAACGTTTGGGTAGATCCGTACTGGATCGATATGCCCTGACCGTGCTTTTACATTGAAACTAAGGCTCCCTGATGGGAGCATAACAAAGAAAAGCAGGACCGCCCATTTCAGGACGGTCCTGCTTTTCTTGTTTTTGCGTAAGCTTCGTTACCCCCGCTATTTCACAATGAAATTGTAGGGCTGTTTGGCTGCCGTAGTCCCGGAAGCGTCCACGATGGAGATCAGCAGGCGGTAGGTGCCCTTCTCCTGGTTCTGTGGAACTGTCAGGCGCAGGGTTTCGCCGCTGCCGGAGGGCGTGTGCCCGGAAGCAGGCGAAAGGCCCCAATCTCCCGGCGCCGGGGAATAGCTGCTGTCATCCGGCGTTTCCCCGGTTTTTTGCAGCACTTCGGCTTTCAGCGTGTCGCCCTCCCGGACGCCGCGGTAGCTCAGGGAAAGCGCCAGCTCCGCCGGGCCCTCGGAAACATCCAGCAGCCGCTGGGAACCTTCGTCCAGCGCCACGCTGACAGAGCGCTGCTGGTCCTCCCCCGTGCGGTGCAGAGAAACGTCCAGCACCGCGGAAGCGTCAATCTGACCCTGGCAGCTGCCCATTTGCAGCCCGGCATTGGGAGAGAGAGCAGCGTGAAGCTGGTATTCCCCGTCCGGGAACTGGGTCTCCGCCACACTGGAAAATTTTAAAAACATAGAGGCCGTCCCTCTGGCAGGCATGGTAAACGTCAGCGAACCGTCCCGCTCCATCACCACGTCTTCCCCGTCTCCCGATACAAGCATTTCTTCCGGGAATCCGGCAATCTTCTGGTTTGCGTCAGTCGCCCACAGCCGGACGCAGGCCCCGCCGTCATATGTCCGATCGAGATCCGGTATCTGCGGGGTTACGGTAAGGCCCCAGGTAAATTCGTCCGATTCGGCCTGTTCCACATTCAGCCCGCAGCTTTCCTGTGCAGTCACAGTAAAACCGGCTTTGGCCGCGTCCGCCAGCTGCTCTCCGCCGTGGGCCAGTGCCAGGCTGTATTCCCCGTCGGCGAGGCCGCTGCCGGAAAAATCCACTACGATCTGCAGCTTTTCTGTCACAGCCGCAGAACTGGTGGGCGGCGCAAAAGCGCCTGAGCCGTCCAGGGAAGAAAATGCCGAAAGAGAAAGTCCGCTGTCAGCGCCATCGGCGGTATGGAGGAAATACCGATACGCCCCGGCGGTCATGTCGCACAGAAGCAGGACCGTACCTGCGGGAAAAGCCGTCTGCGCAGCGGTTTCCCCATTTTTTCTGCACAGATGCAGACGGATATCGTTTGTACCGGAGGGCACATACTGTTTCACAAAGCTTGCTGTTACGGAGCCGTTTCCGAAAATGACCGGGTTTTCCCCGGAAATGCTGCCGGACAAGCTCTTTTTCCCGATAATGGATACGCTGCTGCCAGTTGAAGTCGTTTCCTCTACCGCGGCTTCCGCGGGCAGCGCCTCTACTGCGCCGAAGGCCGCCTCTTCCCCGTCGTCTGCACTGAACAGCAGGGCCTGCAAAAAGTTCTGCTGCTTTTTCACCGTCACCACGCAGCGGAACAGCCTGCCCGTTTCCGTGGGAACAGTTTTCCAACGGTAGCTCTGATCGGTTTCCCCGGAGATATCCTGCCAAGATAACTGCTCTTGGTCTACGGGCAGTTTTTCTCCCGCCGCCAGTACACAGGTCTGCCAGCGGTAGGAAAGGGTGTCGTAGCCTTCCAAAGCGGGGGCGGTAAACACCCGGAAATCTCCGTCTTCCTGAACGACAAGCGTCGCGGTAAACTGCCGCTGCCAATTCGCAATGAAATACAGTTCCGTCCTGTCCCCCACGGCAAAGGCCGAGCCCACCGTTCGCAGGGTATCGGCCGGGTCTTTGGATTCCGTCCAGCCCGCAAAGGCATAATGGTACAGCCCTTCTTCTCCTGGTGCGGAAAATTCCGGCGGCAGACCGGGCAGGATGACTTTTCCATCCACCATAGGCATATTTGCCGCAATGCTGTCCCCCTGATCACAGTTTCCCTTACCGCACTGGAATACAGCGGAAAGCAGACTTTCCGCTTCCCGATACCCGGCCGCCGTCATAGCGGAACGGAAAGTCTCGTTTTCCTCAGAGCAGTAAAAGGCAGGACCGTCTGTCCGGGGATAAAAAATTTCTTCTCCGATCTCCTGCTGCACAATGCGTTCGATGGAATATTTCGTTTCAGTCTCCCCTGTTTCTGTTTCAGAGCCGGCGGCAGACGAATTGTCCGCCTGACTTTCCGGCTGGGACGCGGATCCCGTGTCCTCCGCTGCGTCTTCAGGGACAGGCTCCGAGGCGGCGGTCTCCGTCTCCGGAGCTGAGCCTTCGCCATCTGCTCCCACTGGGGCGGCGTCTTCGGCGGCAGCGCCGACAGAAGCATTCTGCTGTGAAACGGCTCCCTGTGAAGCGTTCGTATCCTTCTTTTTCACTGTCATTTCTTCTGTAAAGCCGTTCTCCACGGAAACCGGCTTTGGGGCCCGGGCCGCGCTCTCTCCGGAAAAAGCCCGGTCCCCAATGCGGAGCAGGCCCTTGGGCAAAACCAAAGCGCCTGTGAACCCGCAGTTGTAAAACGTATAGCTGCCAATGGCGGTCAGGTCCGCGCCCAGGCGAATGGACGTGACCGCGCACCCGGCGAAGGGTGCGGTCTCAGCAGTAAAATCACGAATGGCCCCGGAACCCTTTACGGTCAGCAGGCCGTTGTCCGACAGGGTGGCGGTAACGCTCTCAGGGTTTACGCCGATATCAAAGGTGCGTTCTTCCCCGCTGGCTGCAACGGTCAGCCCTTCCGCGCACAGACTGGCGGTGATCAGGACCATCGAAAGCAAAAGGCACAGCAGGCTCACGCCCTTTTTTCTGAGCTTGCTCCAAAGCTGTTTCACAGAACGCACCTCCTTTTTCTCTAAAATGCGGTCATTTATCCCTCTGTCACAGAAAAATCCTCCGCGGTATAGGTCTCCTGAGGATTTTCCTTCAAAAACGCCAGGGCGTAGCGGACTCCCGGCTGAGCGGTAAAGGCGGCGCTTTCGCCGGAAGAATCAGACAGCAGCTCATTAAAGGGGGAAGGCTTCAGTGAAGAAGGCCAGCTCACGGTAACAACGCCGCCGCTTCCTCCCGCAAGCTTCATTACCACAGTTCCTTCCTCTTCCTCCACTGTCCACTGCAGCCTGCCCGCCCGGGCGGCAAACCCGAACTGCACGCTGATCGTCTTTTCATAGGGGGCTGTACACTGGGCGAACACCGTCACCGCGCCGCCGTCCCCGAAATCGGACTTGTTTAAGGTCAGCGTTACGGTCTGCGTCTGAAAACTGCCGGAAAGCTGCCCAGAGCCGGAGGCCCCGCTGATGGCGGCGGAATCGGCGTCCTGGGCCCAATAGGAATACTGCATCGCGCTTTCCGTGCAGCGCAGCTCGTCCACAAAATTCGACAGGGTAAATGCAACTTCGACCGTTTCCCCCTCTACCGGCTCGCTGAGCCGGAAATAGGGAGCGTCCTCCGCCAGCTTGTCGCTGGTAAAGTAGAAGGGCGCCGCCACGGCTGCGCCGTTTCCCTTGTCCTGGCGGATATATTTCGCCAGAGTGGCTCCTGCAGAAGACAACAGCAATGCCAGCGCCACTGTGAAGCACAATGCCGCCAGCACGCCGGTGAGTTTTCTCTTTTTTGTCCTCTTCACGGAATCCACCTCTTACCGCCGTGTTTCGTTCTAGCCCGCCGCCGGGTCTGCCTGAACTGTCGTCACCGTTACGGTGAGCATGTCGATCTCCTGGCTGTAATCCCAATCGGTGGCTTCCTGGGGCCAGGTTATAGAAAGCTCATAGGTGTGCCTCGTCCTGCTTTCCGAAGCCAGGGGAAGCTTCCCGCCGGAGGCCTTCAGCGTACTGTCCAATGCTCCTGCCAGCACACTGTCAGCATTTTCGTCCCCCGCTTCCTTTTTCCCGATCAGTTGAAAGGTAAGGGGGAGGTTCCCGGTGGTCTCCACCTGAATTTCATAATCCAGTTGGACCTCGCAGTCCTGCTGCTCGTCGTAATTCTGGACCGCCAGCTGCACAGTGCGGGCGCTGCCGGGAACCATGTCCTCCAGAGCCACCTCAAAATTCATCGTACCGCCGCCGGCGAAGGCAGCCACTTCCGCGGAAACGTCCGCCGAAAAGCTGGAGGAATATTTGGCCAGAGTGCCGGTGGCCGTAAGGCCTGTGACCACCGCCGCAAGCAGCAGATACAGCAGCAGCCGGGAATGGCCACGCCGGGCATGTTTACCTTTGGCTTTCATCAGCATGCTTTCCCCTCGTTTTCGTTTTGAGCGCGCCGGCCCAATCCGGAAGCTTGATCAGAAGGACTCCCGCCGCCAGCAAGATCAGCAGCCCCAAAGGGGACCGGAGGAACAGTACGGCTCCGCCTGCGCCCGGCAGCACAAGAGCAAGCTTTCCCACAATATTTTCCGGGGGAAGCAGGTCGTTGTCCTCCGTATTATTCGCATCGCCTTTGGTGATAAACTGCCCGGAAACGCTTCCCATAATGCGGTGGGTCACAGCGGCTCCGCCGCCGTCCAGAAAGGTCACCACGTCTCCCAGCTGGTAACTGTCCTGGGCCTTTATCAGGATCAGGTCCCCGGCATGAATGGAGGGCTCCATACTGCCGGAGGTCACAATGTACTGGGAATAGCCGAACACCTCGGGCGCGTCCTTTTTCAACACCCGCTGCTGCACGAGCAGCCAGCCGTTGAGCAGAATGACAGCGCAGAGGATCAGCGTCAGCAGACCGCGTATGATTTTGATCATCACTCTCATGGGCAGTTACCTCTGACTTTCCAGCCGGTCGCGAATGGGGGGCACGTCCCCGTGAACACCGGGATATTTCGTGCTGCCCTCTGGGTAAGACGGCTCCTTCGTCACCTGGGCCGCGTCGATCAGCAGCGAGACCCGGTAAAGCCGGTCATCTGACGCTGCGGCGGACGTGTCGTAGGCGTCGTCCCTGTCCGGGGCAAACCAGTCCTCGTACTCCCAGGTCCACTCGATGCGGAAGTCCCGGGTAGTGCCTGCCGGGATCAGCAGTTCCGGGGAAACCAGCAGCATTTCCGAGGCCACGATGCCCTCCTCATACAGATAGTGGGTGTCGTCGTAGGTATCCACAATGGAATACCGAATGGGCAGATGAAAGCTGTTTTCCCTGATCCCGATGGTATAGACGATATCAAAGTCCTCCGGGTTTTCCAGCCGGAAGCCGTAATAGCCGGAATCTCCGGGCTTTGCCACCGGAATGCCGTTTTCCATGGGAGGCGCGCTCCCGTCGGTGCGGTTTTCAAAAAGGTGAATGGCAGACTGCTGCTTCCACGACATCATGGTGTCGGAATCCAGGATCCGCAGCCCCTCTACTTGGGGCTCTTCCGGCAGAGAGGAGATCTCTCCCTCCAAGCTGCTTTCCCCGCTGTCTTCCGGAGCAGAACTCTCCCCCGCGCTATCCTCAGCGCTTCCTCCGGAAGCCGTGTCCTCCACAGAGGGGACGGCGCTTGGCTCTTGCGCCGGGGGGACCGTTGGCTGCGGCGGCGTGTACACATCGGGCAGCTCTTCCAGCTCTTCCGCGGTATCTCCCGTGATCAAGACCACCTTGTCGCCGCCGCCCACCGTTTCACCGCCGGGCAGCTCCACCTCGCCGCTGGGCAGAAGGGCGACTCCCTCCCCCAGCCGGACGGTTCCGTCCTCTTCCGCCACCGCGCCCGGGATCGCTTCGCTGCCGGGCTGGACCTCTACCTGAACACCCTGAGGCGTGAGAACGATCTCTTTGGACGGAAGCATGACATATCCCACGGAATCAGTCAAGCTCCCTTCCGGCGTGACCGCCTGCAGGCCGTCGCCGATAGACAGCGCGCCGCCATCGAAATCCACGACCTGCCCGTCCTTCGTTACGAAGCAGGCGCCGGTTTCCTCTACGGCCAGAGCATTGTCTTCCGTCAAAGTGACGGTAAGCTCCAGCATACGGGTATTTTCGGGGACGCAGAAGGTGGGCACCGCGCCGCTGAAATCCCCGGAAACCGCTGAATCGGCGGAGAAATCCACAGACAGCCCCAGGCCGGCCGCCACGCCGCCGTCTTCATTTAGCAGCTCCAGAGTGTGCAAGCCGGAACGCACATCGGAAAAATAGAACCTGCCCAGTTGATCCGTCACGTCGGTCCTGTCGCTGCCGTCCAGCTGCAGGGAAGCGCCTGCGCAGGGGCTGCCCTCCCGGTATACCAGCTTCCCTGACAGAAAATGTATGGTAGACTGAGCGCGCAGCGGGGAATCGCCGGGGGAAAGCACAATGGTATCCACCAGCTCGCCTCCGGAGCGGGACGCGTTTCGCCCCAGCAGGAAGCCCACCATGCCGGAGGTCAGGACAAAGGCCAGAAAAAGCACAAACAAAAGCGCCGAAAGGGAGGAACGGCCCGGTTTATGCTGTTTGTTCCACTGTACCAAGGCCATTCCTCCTTTCCGTTCCTTTACGCGTACATTGAAAGCCCCCGGCAGAGGGCGTTTCAAAGCCTCTCTGCCGAGGGCTCCGTTACCATCGGCTGTGCCAATAAAGGCAACTTATCCTCTGTATTTAAATATGTTCCCCGGCTTTACGCTCAGGCCCCGATAGGCTCTTCGGGATTGTGCTGGGTCATAGTAATGGTAAACCGGAACTTGGTAGTGCCGGCCTTCTCACCATTTACAGTATCATCATTATCATTATTAGACAAAACGCCCTCCGTAGTCTCATAAGGCCATTCCCAGTGGATCCAGACATACTTCTGAGCAGTATCTCCCGCTTCGCCGGCTTCAACCGTACCGGTGGCAAGTTCCTTCTCAGCGGAAGCGTCTCCGCCGGTGAAAGTGAGCTTGGAATACTTACTGTCATCATAAGTGGGCGATGCATCGGTGCCGGTGCGGTCCGTCTGCGTCATGTAGAAATTTGTAGGAGGCGCCACATTCCCCGCCGTGGTATCCATTTTTACGGAAACCTTATAATCTACGGCAACCTCGGTGGCGTGCCGCGTGTTGTCAGCCTTTACAACCGGGTTGGTATCCACTAAAACGGCAAAATAGCCTTCCGTGCCGGGCGCGATCTTACCGGTCGAGATAGTCCCATCTTCCCGAGCCCGCATAATGTCGGCCAGAGTGAACGCATCGCTTGTCAGCGTTACTTCCGTCTTGTCTTCCTTGACCACGCTTGCAGCAACGTTCCACCTTGCCACCAGCAAGGATGCGTCGACAGTGTCTTTGCTGGTATACTTTGCCAGCGTGCCAGAGGACAAGCTGGTGGTAATCAATGTCAAAGCCAGCGCAGCGACGCCAAGACGAGCCGCAATACTCTTCTTCTTCATTTTCTTTTCCTCCATTTGCATTGATATAAGTGCTTTTGATATTTTTCACGGCGGCCCACAGGCGCCGGAATATCCTTACTCAAAAAACAATATGTCAGGACTCTTCAGAAGGCGGGTCGTTTTCCTTCCCTTCGTTCACCTGGGCGCGAAGGCGCTGAAGCTCTTTCTCCATTTCCTCCAGTTCCTGCTGCCTGCCGGCGTTTTCCGCCTGTATCTGCTGCCGTTCGCTTTTGGCCCGGCGGCTGGCGATCATTCTGCGAAGCAGATCCCACAGCACAAACAGCAGAATAGGGCCGCCGATGAAGATCAGCATGCCGGGGGTGGACTGCAAAAACATTGCGAAACTGCCTACGCCCGCCAGTCTGATCCCGGTGTATCTGCCTTCTATCTGTTCGGGCGTTACCGGCGTGGCGTCCTCCGTGTTGTTGGCGTCGCCCTGTGTTACATACAACTGGGCGCCGTCCGCCTGCTGGATCTCAATGATCCGGTGGGTAACGGCGGATTCCTCTTCCATATAGCAGATCACATCGCCCACCTGCAGGGCATAGGGATCTGTCTTTTGGAGCACGATCATGTCCCCGGTCTCAAAGGCGGGAGACATGGAGCCGGACATCACGATCACCGGCGAATAGCCGAACACCGAAGGGATATGATCTGGATCGGTATAGGAGCGGACGATCATCACCACGTTCAGGATAATGATGGGGATAAACACGATGCACAGGAGAACACCCAGGACATTGAGGACCGTTTGCAGGCCCCCGCCCTGTTTTTTCTGATGCCTCTTCACTCCTTCGCCCATCGCAAACCACACCGTTTCTATATTGGAAATAACGAAAAAGCCGTTCACAAAAGCCCGCCAAACGGTCATTCCCTTGGCTGCTTTTTGACCGTCATGCGGCCCGTTTTGATTCGCCTGTTTGCATCACAGCCGTTTTCCAGCTGTGATAACAGTGTCAAAATACAACTTAGCGTATTTTCAGGTCTATTTTACCATATTCTCCGCATTTTTCAAGTGGCAACACTGTTTTGGCAATTTTTTTCACTCTTTCACGAAATTTATCAAAGATCGGGCCTGCAAATTCTATAAATCGTTTAAAAAATTAGGCTGAGCTCTGGATTTTAAGTGATTTTCCCTGTATAATTAAGTGAAACCTTGCTTTTTAAATTTTTACGGCAGGAGGCTGCGCTTATGCTGGATATTTCCCTTTACAGCAACGATTCTCAGTTCCTGGTCGAATTCGTCCGGGGCCTTTCCTCCCATTTGGGGGGCTACGCAAAAGACGTCTGCCGGTTTCGCAGCTTTCCGCTGTTTCAGACCAGCCTGTACGATGGGCTGGAGGCCCCGCCCGACCTTTGCGTAGTGGATATCCGGGACGAGCCGGAGCGCGCCCTGGACTTTGCGGAGAGGCTCCGCAAACGCGGGGACACCGAGGTCATGCTGGTAGCGTCCGGTCCGGACTGGGCCATGCGCGCCTACGACTTAGACATCATATCCTACCTGCTGGACCCGCCGGACACAAAGCGGGCCGCGGAAGTCATTCTGCGCCGATTTTCCAGGGATTTCCGGCCCCAGAGCGCACAGTTTCCCTTCCGCACCTCCGGAGGGGTGCAGGTTTTGTCGGCGGAGCGCATTGTCTATGTGGAATATTCCGACCACCGGCTGCTGGTCCACACGGACCTGGGGAAACGGATCGCCACCACCACCATGCGCTGCTCCTTCGGGGAAGCTGCGGCCCAGCTTCTGGCAGACCCGCGATTTGTGCGGACCCACGCCTCTTTCCTGGTCAACATCACCCATGTGGCCCGATTTGGCCAGTATATGCTGACTATGGATTCCGGCGCCGCCGTACCGGTATCCCACGCAAAAAAAGCGGAAGTAAAGCGCCGCTTCAACGAATTCTTTTCGATCCACCGCCCTTGAGCGGCTGTCCTTCGCTGTTTCTGTACAATTTGGGAACGGCCCGCTGAAAAAGGGCTTGACCCCGCTCGGTTTCGGCTGTACTATCATGACATAACACTTCGGATGCAAAGGAGGCGGGACTGTGAAAGCTGTGGTCCAACGCTGCAAGGGAAGCTACGCGAGCTATGTGCTCATTTACTTTTTCGTTTATTTCGCCATGTCGTCCTTCAGCTCCGTTCTGCCGGTCTATCTTACCGGCGCGGGGAAAAGCGCCACGGAAATGTCCCTGATCGTCTCCGCCGCCGGGCTTTTTTCCTTTGCCATGGTGCCCATCACAGGATATCTCTGCGACCGCACGGGAAGGCCCCGGCTGATCAGCGGCGTCCTGCTGCTGGCCATGGGCGCGCTGGCCCTGATCTTTCCCCTGTGCGACCGGGTGTGGGCTCTGTTTCTTTTAAACGGCTTCATCATGTCCTTTATGAATTCCGTCATGCCCATCAGCGAACGGCTGGCGGGGGCCACCAAGTTTCGATACGGCATTTTGCGGGTATGGGGCACTCTCGGCTATGCGGCCGGCGCCCAGGCGGCAGGACTTGCCATACAGAGCCTTCCCGCCATGGCGCTGTTCATCTTTGTGCTGCTATCCACCCTGCTGGGCGCGCTGGGGTTTGCCGGCGCGGAAAACCCTATTCTGCCGGATTCCGCCCGGGAGCGGGTGGGCAAAAAGCGGGTGAAGCTTTCCTCCTTTTTGAAAAATCCGCAGTTTCTGCTGTTTCTCGTGATCGCCTTTCTGTTTTCGGCCTGCTCTGGAACGAATATCACTTACTCCCCCGTTCTGCTGTCCGGTATGGGGGTTTCCACCGGAACGGTGGGTACGGTGCTGTCTGTGGGCACGCTGGTGGAAATTCCCATTATTTTGTTTTCCAATAAGTTTATGGACCGCTTTTCCGGCAAAACTCTCCTGCTGGCGGCCTTTGGCATTATCACCGTGCAGTTTCTTTTTTACGGCCTGTCTAAAACTCCTTGGCTGGTGATAACCGTTATGATCCTGCTGAAAGCCATCGCCTCCACCCTGTTTATGATGATCATTTTGAAGATCGTGCGAAACCTGGTGGCCCCGGAGCTCACCACCACCGGGCTGTCCGTGGTCAATTCCCTCAACAACGTGGGCACGATCCTTCTGCAGAACCTGGGCGGCATTGTGACGGACCATTTCAGCATTCAGAGCATGTATCTGCTGATGGCCCTGCTCACGGCGCTGGGCATGGTCCTCACGCTGCTCTTGAAGGTTGGAAACAGCGAAACGGTTTTCGGATAGGGCTGGACCGCCCGGCGCATTTCGCGCTCCAAAAAATAAATTCAAACAAATGTTTACTTTTCTTACGGTCCTGTGATATAATAGTTATTAGATGTTAGATAAGGGCACAGGTGACCGTAGAGTGCTGCGGTCGGGTCAGTTAGGTGCGCCTGTACCTAGCCGCTGCACGAGTGCCCACCGCAGGTGTAATGGAGGGATCCTCATGGAACAGCTGACAAAAAGCCAACAAAAGGTCTATGATTTTCTCGTAAAGGAGGCCCCGAAGGGTGTGCCGCCCACGGTGCGCGAAATCTGCGCCGCCACGGGGCTGCACTCCACCTCCACGGTCCACGCCCACCTGAAAACCCTGGAAAAGCTGGGATATATCACCCGGGAAGCGGGATTGAACCGCTCTATCCGCATCGAGGGCGCCACCGCCGCGGTACAGGTGCCGATTCTGGGCAGGGTCACAGCTGGCCAGCCCATTCTGGCCGTAGAAGACATCGAAGGGTATCTCCCCTTTCCCCAGAAGGAGGGGAAGGACCTGTTTGCCCTGCATGTCAGCGGCCTGAGCATGCGGGACGCCGGTATCCTGGACGGGGATTATGTGGTGGCGGAGCAGACCCCCGCCGCGGAAAACGGCGACGTCATCGTGGCCATGATCGACGACGAAGCCACGGTCAAGCGGTTCTTCCGGGAAAAGGACAGGGTCCGGCTTCAGCCGGAAAACCCCGATTACGAGCCCATTTATTCCGACCACGCCACAGTCCTCGGCAAAGTCATCGCGGTCGTGCGGTATTATTGAAAAAGCTTTGTACATTTTCAGAAGGGAAGGGGGCAAATGCTTCCTTCCTTTTTTGCTCTCTTTTCACTTTTGGCGGTAAAAACCGGTCATTTTTGCAGAAGCAGGAAATCTCAGCTTTCTTTTCCGCCCAGAAATGCTTCCAGAGGCTTCAGGTATTTCCGATCCGTTCGGTCAAAGGAGCTCTCAAGAGCCTTCGCCATTTCCCGTTCTTCCGGCGATGGATCCGCCTTGGCGCGCATGACTCTTTGCAGCAGCTTCATCAAAAAGCGGTCAGCCGTGCCCATCTTTTCGTAATTCAGCCCGCCCCAAAGATAAAAAATGCCGATACGCTGCCGCTGGTCAGCGGTGAAATTCTGCGCTGCCGCCTGCTCTATCCCTGCTTGCTCGGGCGGCATGGCCCCTGTGAAAAACACCGCCAGCTTCTTGCCTGACAACTCCGGCAGCCGCTTTAAAAGCCATTTGCGCCCGAGAATATTCCCTGCGTGAAGCCCGGCGCCGTAAACAATGCAGTCATATTGGGAAAGGTCCGCCGTTTTTCGCTTTTTATAGGGCAGGCAATCGCAGGAAATGTCCTCCTGAAGCCATTTAGCATAGCGCGCCGTAAAACCGGTTTTGGAATGGTAGATCACCAAAGTTTTCATTGCTTTTCCCCCTTCGACTGAGCGGAGAGCCTGAGGCTTTCCGTAAAGCTTTCCAAGTGCGCGAAAAAGCGGGGAGCCGCCTGATCCCAGCTTTCACAGGAGTCCAGCAGGAGATAGACCGGCCCGTAAAATTCCAGAGCCAGGGTTTCCGGATCGCCTTCGCGGAATTCTCCTGCTTCCACTAACCCGGCAAACAGCTTCTTCTGGAAATCCAGGGGATACTCCAAAAACAGCTTTTTGTACAGCTTCTCCGCCCGGTCGTTCGTAAACCGGCTCAGGAGCAGCAGGCGGCGAAACCGAATGTTCCATGGGTCTTCAAAAAAATAGCGAAAAACCTGAGAAACCGGCTCTGCCAGCCGGTCAAGATCACGGGCAGCAAAAACCGAACAATCGTCTTCTGTGGAAAAAGGCAGAGAATGGGCGCGAAAATAGTTTTCCGCTTTTTTCCAACACAGCTCCACCAGCGTGTCAAAAATCTCTTGTTTGTTCCTGAAATGGTTGTACAGCGAGCTTTCTCTGATGCCCACCTCGCCCGCGATATCTCGAACGGATACGGCCTCAAAACCCCGCTGGGAAAAAAGCTCCAGCGCCGCCTCCAGAATTTTCTGCTTTGTATCAATCACAGCATTTACCCTCCGCCCATTTAATTGTATTAATTCTGTTCGTATGAAACTCGCTGCCGCCGGCAAGATAACCGCCCTCGCATACAGTCCCTAAAAACGGCAGCACCAAAAGTCCAGATTTCTAACGAACGTTCGTTAATATTATTGTATCTGACTCCTGCCCTTTTGTCAAGACTCAAAGTGAAGGCATATGCAGCGCTCAAGGTGGATAGCTGAATCCGCCTATACCGAGCGTAAGCAAGTAAAACAGATTCATCTTGCCTGCTGTCCGGGCTGATAAACGAGGGTTGCAAAACCACTTGCGATAGTGGTATACTTTGTTCGTATCGATTCGAGAAATCGGACGCTGCCGAAAGGATTGCAATGATTGGCTTTTGGATTTTCATGCTGATTATGGATTTGCTCCTTCCATGCACCATGATCGGCTTTGGAAAGCTGTTTTTGAGCAAAGCCCCTGGGAATATCAATTCCACGTTTGGCTACAGAACAGCAATGTCTATGAAGAATACGGACACATGGCAGTTTGCCCACAGGTACTGCGGCAAACTGTGGTTCAGGCTTGGGTTGATACTGCTGCCCCTGTCTATCCTCTCGCTGTTGTTCGCGCTGGGAAAAGAGATTGAAACGATTGCGGCAGTTGGAGCCGCGGTATGCTTTGTTCAGTTTGTACCACTTTTAGGTTCTATTATTTCGACTGAAATCGCACTTAGAAAGGTGTTCGACACGAGCGGAAAAAGAAAGCGATCATAAAAAAGGCGAAAGCGATAAGCTTCCGCCTTGAAGTATTCTGGCTTGCGCGCCGTTTTTCAGCCGTGCTCCGGGCCGGTGACAGGCTCGGGGTAATCCTCGCCGAAGGTCTCCACCGTCACTTTTTCCATGATCTGGTCGTCGTGGGGCCGGTCCGCCCGGTCCCTGGGAGAGGAAACGATGGCCTGGGCCACGTCCATGCCCTCGGTCACTCTGCCGAAAGCAGCGTACTGGCCGTCCAGATGGGGCGCGTCCGCCACCATGATAAAGAACTGTGAGCCCGCGCTGTCAGGCCGCATGGAACGGGCCATAGAGAGCACGCCGGTGGTGTGCTTCAGGTCGTTTTTCACGCCGTTGGCGGAAAATTCGCCTTTGATACCGTAGCCTGGACCTCCCATGCCGGTACCCTCCGGGTCGCCGCCCTGAATCATAAAGCCGGGGATCACCCGATGGAAGATGGTCCCGTCATAGAAGCCCTGTTTCACGAGGGAAATGAAATTGTTTACGGTGTTGGGGGCGATGTCGGGGTAGAGCTCCGCCTTCATCGTGCCGCGGGTGGTTTCAAAGGTAACGATCGGGTTTTGCATGGCTTGCCACAGTCCTTTCTCAGAATAAAAATGAAAGCTATTGTTCACTTGACAAAGAGATCCTTTCGCTTGTCAAAATAAGCGGCGTTGACAAAAATCAGAATAAGAGGCACAATAGCGGAAACCAGGGTCTGACCAAGATTGAAGGGCAGAAGGCGATAGGCAATGATCCCGGCAGCGATATTATACACCAGAGAGACTACAAGGGAGACCGCCAGAAACCCCAGATAACAGGCTGGCCCGTTTTGGCGGTACCTTGCCAGCCGCATACGGACGAAAACAGCGGCAACAGTCAGTCCCAGAGAAACAACGCCTGTCACCTTATCCAGAATCTGAAGGGCGGGAAAAGAGGCATACAGGGAAGCCGCCATTTCTCCGTACAGCAGGGAACCGCTCAGGCAGCGAACGCCCATGATCAGGTTGATAATGGCGGAAAAGAACAGCTGAAAATAAATGATGAACTTGAACCATTTCATGCCGCGCAGGGAATAAACGGCGTAATTCTCCGCCGGTTGTTCCGGCATGGTTTCCGAGGGCAGGGGCGCTCCGCACTGGCGGCAGACAGCTTCCCCCGGAGCGCAGGCCGAACCGCATTTTTGGCAATGTTTGGACGTAGAGATCCCTCCCGTATCAAATAACCGCTCTGCGGTTATTTATTACCGTTTTGAAGAAGGCCGGCGCTTTTCGAGCAAAACGGCGAAGCCGTGTGAGAAAAGAGAGGTGTTTCACACCTCAGGCCTTCTTCCAGATAACCGCTCTGCGGTTATTTTATCACATCTCTCAAAGAATTGCAATTCATTTTAGAAAGGAAGAGACGCGTATGAAGCTGGTATCCTGGAACGTCAACGGCCTGCGGGCCTGCATGGGAAAGGGCTTTGGGGACTTCTTAACCGCCGAATCCCCGGATATTATCTGTCTGCAGGAAACAAAAATGCAGAAGGAGCAGGCGGATTTTGATTTCCCCGGGTATCATGAATACTGGAATTCCTCCGTGGTGAAAAAGGGGTATTCCGGCACGGCGGTATTTTCCAAAGCAGAACCCCTTTCCGTAGCCTTTGGCATCGGCGCGGAGGAATTCGACGGGGAGGGCAGAGTCATCACTGCGGAATATGGAGATTTCATTCTGGTGACAGTCTACACTCCCAATTCCCAGCGGGAATTGACCAGACTTTCCTACCGTATGGAATTTGAGGACGCGTTTCGGGCTTATCTCGCCGCCCTGCGGGAGAAAAAACCGGTCGTTGTCTGCGGGGACATGAACGTGGCCCACCGCTCCATCGACCTGAAAAACCCCAAACCCAACATTGGCAACGCCGGCTTTACTTATGAGGAGCGGGGAAAATTCAGCGAGCTGCTGGCCTCCGGCTTTGTGGATACCTTCCGGTATTTTTACCCGGAGCGG
>CAZXLM010000033.1:0-25889 GCA_964642055.1 uncultured Acutalibacter sp.
CTGTATGTAGCCGGGATAAAGAATTTAACGGGCGCAAAAGTGTGCCGGTTGCCGCTTCCGCTTTCACTGCTGAGATGGTCTATCATGGTCTGGATCGTACGCAAAAGCTGCTTATGCGGTCTTCCTATTAGCTCTGCCACGTCCCGGCTGTCTACTACTGCCTGTCCACGGTATTCCCGCAATGCTAATTCGGTCATACTTACACCTCCCTTTCAAGAATATCTTTCAGTTTCACGCCTAACCCTGCGGCCAGCTTGTCCGCTGTAGCAGGAGAACAGCTCTTGCCGCTTCTTGCAGCGGTAATCGTGACACGGGAGACCCCGGACAACTCCGCCAGTTTTTCCGTAGTCAGGTTCTTCCGTGCCATCGCTGCAATCAGCTTCACTCTGTCGATCCTTACACTCATTTTCTCACCTCACACATAAACTTTTGCATTTGACTGTCTACTGAGAATTATAAGCCCGTCTTTTGCAAAAGTCAAGAAAAAGTTTTTGCATTTGCTTGATTTTGTCTTTTGGCTGGAGTAATATAGACGTGGGGTGATTCTATGACAACCGGTGAACGAATAAAGCGGGCTAGAAAAGAGAAAAAGATGACGCAACGGGAATTGGCTCACAAAATGGGGCTTTCACCTCAAACCGTTGCCCAATGGGAAAACGATCTTAGAAACCCCAAAATTGAAACACTAGATAAGATTGCAAAAGCCTTAGGAATAAATGCTGAAAGGCTGTATACAGACCGTGAAAGAGAAATTAGCTTCTGGGCTGATATAGAGGGTTGGCAACGTGCACTTGACTATATGGGACATGATTTTTCAGATGACGAAAGAGAAATTATTAGTTTGTTTTCCAAGTTGAATCCATCGGGGCGGAAAAAAGCTGTAGAACGCATGGAAGAACTAACCCTGATTCCAAAGTATCAAAAATTCCCCTCAGAGGCTCAGAAAGCCCCCTTGCCCGCAGAAGATGAAACTACCCCCGAAAACAACAAAAGCCCCGAATAGGGGCAATAGAAGCGAAAGGAAGGATATTCATGCCGGAGCTTGCAAGGTTCTACGGAATCGTTATCAAGATGATCTTCAACGACAACGGACAGCACAATAAGCCGCACTTTCATGTGTACTATGGGGAATATGAAGCCTCTGTAGGTGTAGACGGCGAATTATTGGCGGGAAGTCTCCCGGTGAAGCAGCTTCGCCTTGTGCAGGCATGGGCCGCAATCCACGAGGAAGAATTATATAAAGCGTGGAACAGCGCTATACGCGGGGAAGCATTCGGCAAAATTGCCCCGCTACAATGAGAAAGGAGAAAAGCCATGTATGAGATAAACGGGATAGCTTATGCAGGGAATCAGAACCCGCCGCTGAAGGTGTGGGGCGTTCGCCCGCTGGAAGATTTCAAGCTTTGGGTCAGATTCAGCAACGAGGAAAGCGGAATCTTTGACTGCAAGCCGCTTCTGGAAAAGCCCTGCTATGCTCCGCTCAAAAACCCGGATATTTTCCGGGGCGTGTATCTTGACTACGGCGTGCCGGTCTGGAACGGCGGAGAAATCGACATAGCGCCGGAATACCTCTATGAGCACAGCGCCGCAGAACTGGAGTAGCAATAAAAGCCCCCAGAAGCCCCAGAAAGCGGTTTTATCCCTGAAGGTATCTCAATACCAAAAAACTATAAAAGCGGCGTGTGCGCTCTCTCAGGGGCCCTTCCCGCCGCTTTCGCTGCAAGGAAGGAAAGAAAGCATGAAAACATATACCATCATCGGCGGCGTAAACGGCACAGGCAAAAGCAGCCTTACCGGCGTACTGCGAACACAGACAACCGATCTGGGACAGATTATAGACGTGGATAAAATCACCGCAGAGGGGAAGCTTTCTCCCATCGAAGGCGGCAGAATCGCCTTGCAGAAAATCCGGGACTGTCTGGAAAAAGGAATCAGCTTCACACAGGAGACCACCCTTTCCGGCTATCGGACGGAGACCACAGCAGCGGAAGCAAAGCGGCAGGGGTATGTGATCCGCCTGTATTATGTGGGGCTTGACACCCCGGAGGAATGCCTTGCGCGGATTCAGAACCGGGTACGGCATGGCGGCCATGATATCCCGGAAAACGATGTAAAGCGGCGGTTTGAGGGAAGATGGGAAGCGGTTTCCAAGGTGCTTCCTTATTGCGACGAGGCCCGATTCTTTGACAATGACAACGGCTTTCTGGAAGTGGCCGAATATAAAAACGGCGCTTTGATTCCCAAAGGGGAACGCTTCCCGGCCTGGATACAGGAACTTTCCGAATACCTGAAAAGGGTGAATTAAATGGGCAAACGAACCAATACCGCCGTGTGGTCTGACAAATACCAGCGCTAGCAGGTAAACGTCCAAAAGGACGGAAAGCGGCGAAGCTTTTACAGCTCCACCTCCGGCAGAACAGGGCAGCGGGAAGCAAACGCAAAAGCGGACGCTTGGCTAGACCACGGAATCAGCCCTTCCGGGGAACGGGTAGCCGCTCTTTATGAGCAATTCCGGACAGAAAGCAAGGAAATCCTCAGCACCACGGAATATAAGCATGTGGAAAGTATCGGCCGGGTCTGGATCGTTCCGCACCTGGGCCGGAAGAAAGCCGCCGAGCTTTGCGACGGCGATATTCAGGCGCTTTTGGAGAAAGCGGCGGCAATGGGCCGTTCCAAGAAAACCATTCAGGATATAAACGGCATGATAAACCGCTTTCTGAAATGGTGCAGAAGAAACAGGAAAACCGCCTACCGCCCGGACGATGTACATATTCCTGCTTCCGCCCGGCTGAAGGGGAAACAGGTACTACAGCCCTCTGACCTCTCCACCCTGCTTTCCGTGGATACCACGATTTATAAGGGCAAGCGAATCAAGGAAGAGTATATTCACGCTTACCGCTTCCAGGTGCTTACAGGCCTGCGCCCGGGGGAATTGCGAGGCTTACGGGTGGAAAATATAGACGGAAACCGGGTACTTGTTCAGGGCTCTATCAATGTTTTCTACGAGGAAACAAAAGGCAAAAACGAAAATGCCATTCGCTCCTTTGTGATGTCCGATCTTGCCCAGGCAGAGCTTGCCGCCCAGCTGCGGGAATATCCCAGCGAAAGCGGTTACATCTTTGACCTGCCCTCTCCCACGGCATACCGGGAGCGCTGGCAGAAGTATTGTGAATCAAACGGAATGACAATTACAACGCCCTATGAGCTGCGGCACACTTTCGTTTCCGTGGCGAAAATGCTCCCCGCCGGAGAGGTAAAACCTCTTGTCGGCCACTCCCAGAGCATGGACACCTTCGGGATCTACGGGCACGCCCTCGCCGGAGAAGACACGGAAACAGCGCAAAAAATAAACGGCCTTTTCCAGAGAATTTTGACCCCGGAAAAAGCCGCAGAAAAGTAAAAGTGTGTTATTTTGTGTGTTATTTTCAAGCAGAAAACCCGCAAGAACTCAGTGTTCATGCGGGTTTCTTTTGGCGCACTACCGCAATTCGAACATCTAGAGCACCTTTTGGTCCCAACAATGCAGATTTTATACGGTTTTCAGCGTTTTCAAAACCGTGTGCAACAAAAAAGATGTCATGCTCACTTCTGAAATTTAACCATGTGTTTGAGCAAAAATCAAGCCCGTAATCACATCTCCGGGTCGTAATACTGTCCTTCTTCTGACCCATTTTCGCTTTGCCCTTCACCATCGTCATCGAAATCGTCAGGCGAAACTTCAGGGGGCTCATCGGTAAAGTCCTCAGAGGTTTCTTCTTCCCCAGCGGTTTCTTCTTCACCTTCGCCATGCAACAGTGCTTCGTCACGTTCCAGCTCATCCTCGATGAGGCCGATCACAAACTGTTTCTGCGTCATGTCGTTTCGGCGCAGATAATCCTTGATTCGCTGGAACAGATCCTCCGGCACCTGAAATGCCAGGGTTCTCATGTTTTCCATGCTTTTGCTCTCCTTTTCCTGAATTTTGGGGTGCAGTTCATCTTGCGCGGCCAAAGCGATGAATTCACCCATTGTCATTTCATGGGCTTCGAGATACGCCTTGATCTCAGCGTGCAGGTCGGCATCAATCCTGACGGTGATGCCTTTCATTTCTCCTGTGGGCAATTTCAATCCTCCTTTGATAAAAATTTTCGAATCGTCTCACGGACAATCTCTTCCACGGCGCAGTGTCGCACTTCCGCCTGCTCCACAAAATAATTATAGAGCGATATAGGAATCTCGACCTGCATTTTCAAATCCGTCTTAGGAATCACCTCCCTGAAATAAAAATAGCAGGAGTCTTCTCAATCAAGAGAGCTCCTGCTATTTTTGTTTTGATCTACTGTGCTGTTTGAATTTGTCTGTCGCTTTTTCACTACTGATTTATGCGAAGCTTTTTGCTTTTTATCATTTTCTCAATACACAATAAAAAGCAACAATCCAAGCAGTCCAAATTTTATTTACTCAATGCTCTCATCTCGCTCAATCAAGTACATCAACTTGTCCTTGTTTTTCCCATCATTAAGATATCCCTGATTCATTTGAGCACGAAAAGCATACCTATTTTGAGAAAAAAGATCATTCAAAAAAACAAAGTAATCAGACTGACTGACTTCCGCCAATTTTTTGGTTCCTTTTTCAAAAGCAGGATGGTTAAATGCTCCCTTATTAGCAAGAGATCGCATACTGTTTCGTAAATCTGCAGGACTTTTTGCAAGTTTCAATATAATTGCATCCCATACTACATCGCCCCTATTTTGATCAATTATATTCTCTAGTACATTGTAAGCAACAAAAGGAATATGTTTTTCAATCTCTTGAACCAGAAGAGCATCGTCTTTAATGAGGGAAATGTAATCAGAGTCTTTTCTAGGGCGCAGTTTTCCTTCGTTTATTTTTAATTGGAGCTGGTCAAATAGCTTTTTTTCAAATTCTACTTCAGTCCTGTATTCTTCATAAAGAGAAGATGAAACCGATTTTTTAAACCTCCTAACCTTATCTAATTGATCTAAATCAACATTTGCAGGAACATCTTTTTGAGAAAAATAAAGCATGGTTAGTTTATGCATAGCAGCATTCCGGTAAATTTCTTCAACTGTTCTGCCTTCATGGTTTCTTGTAGGTGTACCAATTCTACTCCAAAATATGCCAATAACCATATCAGAATTATCAAGTAGTTCTTCATTAATATAATCTTGCGCATCGATTCCATATTCGGGAGCGGCATTAGTTTCCCACGTCACTGGTAAAAGTACCATTCTCTTCTCTTGCGAATGAATATTGTTCCATCTAGCTAATACCCGCTTTACAAGTTCTCTTTCAGATTTGACATCTCCAGGAGAGGCAATAAAAACCTTAAATACTCTTGCCTGATAACTCATTTCCATTCCTCCAAATTGACACCACATTGACATCATCAAAGTATCACCACGTGCAAGCAAAACTGCACGTTCAGCAGAATGTACCTCTAATGCCTATTCGAACAATCTAAAAGAAGTAAAGATAAAGAAAAATCACAACTACTGAACGACCTCTAAAATATAATCTTTACTCAATTAGCTTTATTCAAGGTAATTATATCAAATTCTATAAAAAAAGCAAGGTATACTCCCTGGTGTGCTTCATAAAAAGCGTCAAAAGTGATTGCATATCAAATGGAGTTCAGAATTTCAATCATCAAGTTCTATCCTTAATATCGACATAACCTTTTTTGCTTGCTCCATCCTGCCACACAATTTCAATCTGCCCATCGGTCTGTACTAGTATCTCCCTTACGATGCGGTAAACAAGGGCATTGTCAAACTCCATATCAGTCTCCTTGAACCGTTCCAGAAGCTCCCTGATTTCTTCCATTCTGGAATCAGAGAGCTTTTGGTTTTGCGCCGCTTCCCTAATTCCAGCCAACTGCTGGTTTAGGGAAGCGGTTTCGTGGATGATATTTGTAAACTGTAAGTCGTACCTACCATCGTCGCCCTCGTCCAAGCACTTCTGAACTAGGGCAGCTTTTTGCTCTTTTAGTTCCCGCAGGCGGGAATGAATGGGAGATTCATCGCCATTGGCGTCCGGGCTAAGCACACGGGCTAGGCTTTGCGCGGTAATCTCCATGGCAGCGTCAGTGTCTATGAACTGCTCCCGTATGGCTTTCATAATGGCGTTGTGAAGTGCAGTTTCTTCTAAACTGGGGGAATCCTTGCAGATTGTCTTGCCATGGTCCAGACGGCTTGCACAACGCCAGACGATTTTCTTCCTGCCGCGAATATTCCATGTCACCCGGCGGTATGGCGCACCGCAGTTGGCACAGAACAATAGGCTTGATAGGGCATATTTCCCACTGAACTTGCCCCGATATAGGTTCAGCCCTTTATCTGAAGTTGGGCGTTTCGCCTGTCTACGGCTGATTTCTGCCTGTACCCTGTCAAAAATCTCTGGGCTGACAATTTGTGGCAGACAGTCGCTCACATAGTATTTCGGAAGAGCGCCATTGTTGGCTATCCTCTTAGAGAATAAAGTGGGTCGGTAGGTTTTCTGAAGCAGGGCGTCACCTTTATATTTCTCGTTCTGTAAAATCAGCAGAATATTTTTGGTGTTCCATTTCTCATTTCCAAGTGCGGTTCTGATTTCCCTGACCTCCAGTTCTTTCTTGATGGCAGACAAGCTCATTCCACCGAGATAGAGGTCAAACATAAGCCTTACGGCTCCAGCCTGATTTTCGTTGATAGTAACAGTACCATCTTCCAGCCGGTCGAAACCAAACATATTGCTGCTGATATGTACCATGCCATTTTCAAAGGATTTCCGATACCCCCAGCTTACGTTTTCCCGAATCGACTCTGATTCAGACTGACTGAAGGCTGAGTGAAATGCCAGCATGAGCTCGGAGTTCATATTGCGGGTGTCCAGCCCCTCTTTTTCAAAAATCACACCGACACCACGCTCTTGGAGGGAACGCACAGTTTTCATCACATCTACCGTGTTTCTTCCAAATCGGGCAAGCTATGCTTATCCATAGGAATAATTTTTTCTACAATGTTATCAAAGAATTCTATGGAAAACGCGGTAGGGATCTCCTGCCAGCTATCCAACTGGTCTTGGAAGTGCTCAATAGCTTCCAACATTTCCAAAGCGCGGTTACCTTGAAGTTTCTTCTTTCGCTCCTGAGACAGCTTCCGGCGCTGGGCTGCAAGGACCTCATTCTGGCGGCGGTATTCCTCGGCGTCAATAAAGCCTTTGCTGTTCAGCTTTTGCAGAGAAGCAGATTTATCGTTCAGAACAGCAATCTGCTCATTTAGCTCCATGAGCTTCCTATCCTCAGCCCTGCCGCCGTAGGCGATTTCCCGCAGCAGTTTGAGAAGCGGGGCAAGCAGTTCTTCTTGATAGGTATAGAGCTTCCCAGCCAGATTCAAAAAAGCTGATTTGATAGATTTTTCTGAAATCCGATAGGGAAGACAGGAGGTGCAGTAATTTGCGGCGTTAGCACAAATCCAGTATGATTTTCCATTGGTAGAAGTTTCTCGATAGTATCCACCGCAGACAGGACACTGGATTCGATGAGTAAAGAGATGCGGCCTCGGAGGTTTTGCGATGTTTCGCCATTCGGCCAAAGCACGTGCCTTTGCAAACTGCTCTTTTGAAATAATCGGCGTATGACTTTCTTCAACATAATACTGAGGAAGTTCTCCATGGTTTCGCTTCTTTTTTGTTTCTGAGAACAGGGAGGTATACTGTTTTTGCAGCAGGGAATCCCCTATGTAGCGTTCATTGGCTAGAATGCACTTTATATGGGAATACTGCCACTTTCTTTTGCCTCTATCCAGAAATCCAGCTTCATTTAACTGGCGGGGGATTTCATGCAATCCCATTCCCGACAGGTACATTCGGAAAATTCTGCGGACAATTTCAGCTTCCTCAGGAACGGTTTCCAGTGTTCCATTTTTCAACTGATAGCCATAAGGTGCAGAACAACCAATAAACGTTCCACTCTCCATGCGCTTCTGATAGCTCCATTTCATATTATCAGAAATAGAACGGCTTTCTTCCTGTGCAGCCATGGCGTGGAGAGCAAGCTGCATCTCGCTGTGCATTTGTGAGGTGTCGATTTCCTGTTCCTCAAAAATAACGACCACCCCAAGCTCCTGAAGCTCACGGGTGGTCTCCATCAGTTCTGTGGTGTTTCTAGCAAAACGGGACACAGACTTTACAAGGATTCGGTCTATGCTGCCAGCACGGCAGTCAGCGATCATGCGGTTGAATTCGTCCCGTTTTTCCACGCTGGTGCCAGTGATACCCTCATCTGCGTAAATATCGGCGAGCTGCCATTCTGGGTTTTGCGAGATGAGCCGTGTGTAATAACCCACCTGCGCCCGGTAGGAATTGAGCTGATCCTCTGAGTTACTGGAAACCCGGCAATATGCCGCCACAGATAACTTATCGCTCTGCGGGGCATACGGGGCAATCACTTGAACCTGTGCCATTTTGTTTCAGTCACCTCTTTTATTTGGTGGAATGTTTTGCGGTTTCGCTTCAGCGAAATCCCAGCGTAACGATATGCTGGGAAGCAAAACTTCCTGCAGACAAAACTCTGTTTTGTCTGTTGCACACAACATACCACAGAACAAGAAAAAGTGGTATTACGAATGTAGCTGAATGTACTGCGGGTCTGGCTGTAAAATTTCGGCGTTGTACCTACAAGCCGCTTTGTATTCGTCCTCTGTGATCTTCCCCTGCTCATAAATGGATTTAAGGGCGAGCAGGGAATAGTAATAGGTAAGGGTATTTTTCAAAGTCATTCTGATTCTCCTTGGAGCTTCTTATCACAAATCCAGGGACAGTTTTTTCACTGTCCCCGTAGCTTCTGATAAGAAGCGGTAATTTCATTGTTCACTGCCGATATTTGCCACGCACCGTCGGCTCGGAATGTATCGGGCGAATCGTTTGATTCTCATAGGAATTCCACCTCCGCGCGGTTCTCGCCCGGCTGCCCCCATTGCTTGAGTCTGTGGCTGGACAGAAGTTCTCTGCCCCCTGACTGTCTTCGCCCAGCAGCTTTCTGGCTCGATCAGAGGGTGACGTACCCGATACATTGTATATTCAGTTTTCAAGGAGCTCGTCCGATTTTCTCAATCGAGACAAGCTTATTTTAAATCATGTTTCCAGATCTCACATGAGCCCAGTAGCCACATTATGTGCCCTTGTAGCCACATTCAAAGAGTATCGACAATGTATTGCAGCTTATTAATCACGCCTTTATCTAAGAAGAACAGCAAATGGTTTCTATGTAATTCTAGAATTTTTTCAATCACCGCTTTTCCAAATATCAGAGCATAATCGTATAGTTTTCTTCGTTTCTGGGGAGGGGGACGACTTGCATAAGATAAAGCCGTGCAACATTTGATGTGAGTCTTTTTCCCACATAATAGTTGCACGGCCTTCTAGTATATCTCTGTACATCACTTTATAGCATAGCATAAGTTTCGAAAAATCAATTTCTTCCCCATGAGATTCTCTGCGCGAGGTTTGTGCGTTCCTGAGCATTATTATAGGGAGCATAATTACATACGGTATAATATACTTCCATAGCTGCACCAATGGCAGCAGTATATGCTACGCCTCGACCTATTTCTGCAGAACAATATGTCTGTGTGGAAGAAACAGTAAACTTAAAACGTTGATTCATTATTTCATTAACGAGCACATCTCTTTTTGAAATGCTATGGCCCACAAGAATAAATCGACTAACGCCAAGAGTGCAGTTGATGAGATTCAATATATACGGTAAATATTTTCTGTATGAAAAATCATCGGTAAATAATTCCTCAACACTTTTAGTTTGATAAAAATTTTCATCTTTATTTTCTGATTTATCATCTTTACCTATTAATAGTTGAACATGGCCCAACTCTCCAGCCATGTTTTTATCACTACGCAGCAATCTCCCATCAATCACGGAAGCTAGCCCTACCCCGCTTCCAATATAAATTACCGCTAAATCTTCAGAATATTGTCCATTTGTTTTCTCTAACAGATTTTGATATTCTGAAATGGCCGCAGTTTTAGCGTTGTTATCTAAAGACAAAAAAAGCTCCATTTCATCTATCCTCTGCTTATTTTCGTAGCCAATAATATCTGCGATTGTGATATTTTGTATATCTGTTATTCGTGGAGAAGAACGCCATATTTTTTCACGATAATCAACCGGTCCTGTTACACCAAAACCTATTCCTAAAAGAGGAAAATTAGCATTACAAGCAACACAGTCTAGAAAACCTGATACGATTTGGCTGATTACTTTCCGGATAAACTCCAATTTGTCTTCCACTTGATCTGGAATTTCATAAGTGTAACTTAGAAAAGAATCCTCATTACTCTCTTCCTCATCTTTATAGCCATCAATTTCTTTTGCTTGTTTGACTGAGAAAAAGGAATCAAGCGCTACAGGCTCAAAATTTAAATTCAAAAGAACTATTCGGATATAGCGACTCCCAATACTGATCCCGAGGAAATAAGCCATTACACTATTAATGACTGTGCGACGCTCATCGCGAAACACTAAAGATGCTGTTTCTCCAAGTGCATTGTCCTTCCCAGCCAAGCCATTGAAGATCTTATCTGCTGTACTTCTAGAAATATCCATACATTCTCTTAGCGCTTCGACCGAAGTCTCAGTGTTCTTGCGTAAACGAATTAGATTGAGCATTTCAGCAGCCTGTGGCTGAATTAGAGTATGAACAATTTCTTTTTGCGAATTCATTATTAACAAATCTCTCCTCTACTGCACCTATTCCACAGCTAATAGTATCTTGTTTTCCATGGAAAATATGCTATTTTTCATATTATAGCAGGGAAAAAGCCTTTTTGCAAGGAGAATATCCATGATGGTATTCATGATGACGTTTATGATGGCATTTACGATATCATAAATGAGACTATAAATCGCTTTGTTGCCGCCGCAATGCATGAGCGGAGTGCAAATGATTCTTTAAAGCGTTATTCCCCCTTGACAATAGCAAATAAGTGTGATATACTAACGTCAGTTAAAAAACAGCAACATACTGCAATGAGATAGGAAGCGTTTTTTCATGGTATTAATTAAGTCCAATTTGAAAAACAAGCACAAAATCATTTTTTTAGAATAAGCTAAGCAAATTGCGTGTACGCGCGGACTCGGTTTCAGACTGACGGTGGCGACAAGCATTTGCTTCGCATATACACGTTAGTCTGGAAGAGGAATGCTTTGTAAATCGGCAACCGCTTCCAGGTGGAAACGGTTGCGTTTTATATTTCAGAGAGGAGAGTGGTATATGAAGCATTTTGAAGATTCCATGCCATAAAGAAAGCTGTTCTTGGGTGGGGGCCCTTGAACAGCTGATAGAGGTCTCAGCAATCTAGATGTTGACAAGCATGCAGAAAGAGACCCTCTGTGCTATTATAAACGTTATTTTTATTCCTGTCAAGCACATAAAAAGGGCCTCCTCTGCGTCTATACGAGAGGAGCATAGTCAATGAGCATTTTACTGCTTTTCATAAACCTTGTTGGAAACTTCGTGGCAACAGTTGTTTTTTCGCTGGCCGGCTGCATGATGGCGGAAACTATGCCGCTGATGATTTCTTTCTTTCCTGCCATGATCTGTTCTCACGGCGGTGGATTCTGCCGAGATGCATATCTATGGGTAGCAGTATCCAAAGAAGCTATTCCCGCTGTAGCATTTGCGTACGCAAACTGGGCGGCTTCTATACTGGGCTTTTTGCTCTTTGCCATTTTAAAGCGAAAAAAGAAGCTTTATTGCTTAATCCATGGACGGATTAAGTGGGCCAGAACTTTCTTTGACTATGGCGGTGTTGGCCAGTTCCTTGTTTCGGGTATTGTACGAGCTAGATCATATGGAGTGAATGATCCTATAGCCTTAACTCTATTGGGGTCAATAACGGCTCTCGGTGGAGGATTGATCTCGCTTGTTCTTTTTCGAAGTAATAAAAGGGAAGCTATAAAATCCAACATCCTCTACTATTTGACAGTTTTGGTATCGTCTGCCATTGTGGCAAATATTAGTAACCTGGATGTTATGGTTGATTTCACTACCCTTATTACTTCCGTTATCTGCTCCTTTGTGGGAATAAGTGGATTATACCTGTCTGAGTCTTCCAGGGCATCAATTCTACTGATTGGCCACAGCGAAAGTACTGCCAGGAAAATTGGACTTTGGGTGAGTCCTGGCACTCTATTCCAAAAAGTGAAAGACCCAACAAAAGGCATCCATTTATTCATTTCAATTTCAAGGACAGTAGGTACCCAGACAAGCTACCAGTTCATTTTCTCAGCTATCTAAGCTAACGAGCGCCTTCACAGTTTGTGGAGGCGCTCGTTGTTTCCAATACCTATTCTCTTGTTGGTTATCTTTTCATTGCAAAAGGCGATACACTTTTCGCCTGAGAGCCAATTTGTAGTTGATTTTATTCCCATAATTAATGCCGTATTGAAAATAGTGAAGAAAAAGTGCCTGTCACCCCATTAGAACGGTACAGCAACTTCTGCTGAGTCTTTCATGTCGTATATATTCCTCAAGTTCACGTTCATAGAGTATCGACAATGTTTTGCAGTTTCCTGATAGTTTCTTCCAGACTTTCCTTTATATCAGAGATTTGCTCTGTGCCAATCAGCAAATAGTCCGTCGTAACATGGAGCACACTTGCAAGCTCCACAAGAAAATCTACTGAGCAGGCACGGTTTCCTCGCTCCATCTTCGTGACATGAGTTCTGTTCACGCTGAGCCGTTCTGCTAGCTGTTCCTGTGTGAGCCCTGCATTCCGGCGGGCTTCCTGCATTCTTTTCCCAAACTCTACAGAATTAAAGTACATGAAAAAATCCTTTCCGCCGTAGATGAAACTTAGAGCGGAAAGGATATGAAAAAAGGTCGAAGGCTGTGAACCGCCGACCTTTTTGGTTTGAGAGGCATAGCAAAGTACGGCGGGCCTCATACGGAACAGTCAGTCTTCACAAAATGTGATGCTCTGAACCAATTCTGTATGTATCCCTCCGCCTTTATGGCCATCTCAAGGCTTTGAAATATGTGTTTCTACAAATCTTACACTCTCAGAAAACTGCACAGAACTGTTTTCTGAAGCAAAAAGCCGCCTGTCGGCGGCTTTTTGTTAGGGCTTTACTTTCTCAGTTCTTCAGGGAGTTCGGGTTCGTAGGCAATTCCGCCTGACACGGCACCTGCTCCAAGATTAGCAATGGCTTCCAGCACAGCGGCAATGGTTTCCCATACATTGTTCATTATGCTTCCCTCCTTTCTGCCAAGGTTGGTGGTATCATCATTGTGGCAACAGCCGCAAAGGATACAGCGGAAATAGAAAGAAGGTCGACATTTTTTGTTACCCCATATAAAGCAACGCATAGAATAATTTCTATCCCAAGCAGCCAAAAACCGATTCGTTTATTTTTTTGAAAGGCACTCTCTGAGATTGGGTGATTATGGTTTTTGACAGGACCTAACCAGACGATCACACCGCTGGCAGCAGCCAAAAGCAGAAGAGATATGGTTGGTAATCCAAGATGGGACAGCAGCGTTGCCGTTCCATAGGAAGCTAGAAATGTCCCGTTGGTGACGAGGAAACAATTTCGATAGGTCGTTGCATGGAAGCCCCCTAGGAAGAGGCGTAGGCTTACAAAAATCGAAAGAAAGGATATCCCGTATAAAATTTTTCCAAACAGTACGGACAACAGAAGGATGGAGCAGATGGAAAACAGAGTAGAAATTGTCAGCTTACATCCATAGGTATAGACCGCCTTTCGTTCTTCGGGCAGATGGCAGTGGACATACAAAAAGCTGACCATTGAATCTGTAAGTCTGTCTAACATAATAGAAATCACCTCTTCATCTCTGATGAGGTGATTCTACATTCAGATTTTGACGAAATCAATAGGTTTTGATTGAACTGTAGGTTTTTATGTATCGAACGGTTCAAAGCAGAAGGATACCACCGAGATAAACCTACCGTTTGTATATTCCTGATGTAGCGAACCATTGTATTTCTCCACAAGCGTCCGAATACTGAGAAGTCCGAATCCATGGGGCGAAGACATATCGGTTTTTGTGCTCTGCAGATCCGGATTGTTCAGAAAGGGGTCATTTAGTACTGTATTCTCAACCCTAAAGAAAGCAAAACCCTCTCGTTGCGAGATGTTCACGCTGATTTGCCGGGCAGCGGTGTTGGAAATCAACATACAGGCGTCAAACGCATTGTCGATTTGATTTGCCAGAATACCGCAAATGTCGATTGGACTTATCTTTCCAGCAATGTGAAAATTAGCGGTAAATTTGAAATTGATATGGTTTTCCAGCGCTTGCGCCGCTTTTCGGCAAAGAATGGCATCGATGATATCATTTCCGCTATGGCAAACCACAGCTGGCTTTCCTACTGCTTTTGATAAAGAATCTATGTAATCAGATAATTCCTCCTTCTTCTGAGCTGAATCAAGGCTTTGCATGGTCATGATATGATGCTTGAAATCATGAAGCTGCCGTGCGTTTTCCTGTTGAGCGGCGTGAAGCTGCCGGTAATTCTCTGTCATCATTATGTTTTCGGCTCGAAGCATCTCTTCCGTTTGCCTGTTGCGTTCTATCTTTGACAGGGAAAGGAAAAAAGCTGTTATCATGGTCACAAACCCGATAACGAAAGTCCAGGAGAAAATTATCGCCAGCTGCATTGCAGGAATATTGGGAACCAGAATGACCTGAAACAGCAACTGCATAACCACAAAAGACACAACGCTCATTGTCAGAAGCGGGTACTGAAGTTTTTTTGATATGGTGAGAAAACCTCTTAGCTTCCCTCTGAAAATGAAGTAAAGAAGAATGTCGATTGCCTTATCTATAGACATGAAAAGAACACGCTGAAAGCCTTGTGTTAAAACAAAATCAGTAAAGAAGCTTTCTGATTTCCCGCTTATTATCCCCATCAATGCGACCACAATGTAATCTACCGAATATATGACCACAAAAGCCATAATTCCGGAAATACATCGAATCAGAGCAGGTCCGGTAGAAGTAAGCTTTGAGGCAAGTACAACGAGAGTTACTGAGGCAATCGAAGTGACATATGAAAACGTTTCAATCTTGTTCATCTCGGTTACAATAAAGGAAATCAACAGTGCAACCAGTAACAGCATACCAACATGTTTTTGCGCTTTCCACCTCTTCCCGGATGCCGTTGTCACTGTTGCCAACGCAACCATGCTTTCGATCATTGTTGCAACAACTTCAGCCAGAAAATAGAATGTTTGCATTACATTAGTCTCCTCCCCAAAGGCGGTTGATTGCCATTTTGACCTTTGGCAGCATTCCACGGCTGGCCGGGAGTTCCTCTTTATTCCTTAAAACAACGGTATTTCCTTTGATTTGAAAAACATAATCCAGATTCACAAAAGTACCCCGGTCAATGTAGACAAACTGCTTTTCGTCCAAAAGTGAATAGAGTTCCTTAAGCCCTCGGTTATCGTTGATCACATTAAAAGAAACCGTATGAATTTTCGAGCTGCGAAGTAAATGCTGAACATATAGGATTTCTTCAAATGGGATCACCGTGGTATTGCCATAATATGAGACAGAAAGGCTTCCCCGTTTGATTTTTGCGGCTTCCTTTAGCGCTGCTTCCAAGGCTTCCGGCAGGTACTCGTCCAACTCCAGCTTCCACAAATACCGAATAGCGCTGATTCGATAACCTTCCATTGCAAACTCTTCATGAGCTGTCAGGAAAATGAGGATCGCATTCGCTTTCTTTTCCCTGATTTGCTTCGCTACTTCCAAACCGCTGATTGTTGGCATTTCAATATCCAGGAAGAAAATATCAAATGCCTTTTCTGCGGAATTCAGCAGAACCCTGCCGTCATGAAAAGTTTCTATCGTAACCTTCTGCTCCGGCCTGTTTTTTTGAAACCATTCCTTCACGGCTTGATGCAGCTTGTCTAAGAAAGCTACATCGTCATCGCACAACGCTACACGGATCATGAAATTCTTCCTCCATTTCGTTATTCAAACAAGGTTGTTTTTTTTCGATTGACGTCTATAAACGCTTTTCTGTCACTCTGGATCAATAAAATATATCGGTCGTTTGCAGCATTCCGATTCTTGGGATTCAAATTGCTGTCATACACGCTCATGCCCAGGTCATTGGATAAAAGCTTAAAATAAATTGTTTCGACAACATCTGATATGGCTGCCGTGTGAAAGCGGGAGCCTGTCCAGCGAGGAATACACTCACGCACATGGCTTTGGGTGATACTTCTGGTGGATTTAGGAGATGGATTCAAAAACAGAATAGTATGTTGCTCTTCTAAAGACAACTCATGCTCTGAATATATTGCCAACAGTTGATAATAGTCGCATCCTGCCTTGACAAGTGCTTGAAACAGGTCTATCAGCTGCGATGAGGAAATTGCCCCAGAGATCTCGTTTCCATTCCATAATGCCTTGATATACGATGCGAGAGACAGGTTCAAATCAAATGTCATACTTGACACAAAACAACACCCTTTCTTTGCAGTTCTCTCACAATTATGGAAGAAATATAAGAAAAAGTCAATGTTTTATTGAGAATAGCTTCATGGATAATCAGTAGCCATCTTGGTAAAATAGAATAGGGTGAGTCCATGAAGGATATTTTTTCACAGAATCTGAAGTTGTATCGGGAAAAATTGGGAATCTCACAGGAAATGCTTGCTGAAAAATGCAATGTTTCTGCGGCCTGTGTATCCAGATGGGAGTCAGGTCGATGGCACCCTAATAAAAAGAACCAGACACTGCTGGCGGAGATATTTAACATACCCATTGCCTCCTTTTATCTTCCACAGGGAGAACCGTCCCAAAATCTGCTGCTCCAGCAGATTACGGAAGTAGCAAAGAGCCTTTCAGATGAGCGGCAGGAATTCTTGTTGGATATCGCCCGTCAGCTTAAACGGCTACCCTGATTATATCATGAATCTTATTTTTTTTCACTGTTCTTGATTGAATTGTAGGATTTCTTGTATTGAATTGCAGAAGTCTCGGCAAGCTATTTCCATGGTTTGCCGAGACTTCTCTTTTTTTCTGCAATTCGATACGAAAAACAATACTACTGGAACG
This sequence comes from uncultured Acutalibacter sp., assembly GCA_964642055.1. Classification (GTDB taxonomy): domain Bacteria; phylum Bacillota; class Clostridia; order Oscillospirales; family Acutalibacteraceae; genus Acutalibacter. The sequence goes on from CAZXLM010000033.1 coordinate 17,097, forward strand.
AAATCCGTTGACAGAGCAAGCACAAGCATTATACTAAAACCAAATCCAACTTTCTACTTCGATTCTAATAATCAAATGTCGAATCTTATCGAAAAAGAATCAGATATGCTTCACAGATGTACGGCAAGCATTTGTGATATGACAAGCGGATTGCCGATGCTTGTCAAGTCCAAGTTCACAACAGCGTGGAATGGTCAGCCATGTTATTGCCCGCAAGGGACACAGGGAGCGGTTACTGTGGTGAGTAAAGAAACCGAAATGTTTTTTTTGAAAGGTGGGCTTTAATAGTGAAAATTCGAAAGCTTGTATCTGTTTGTATGGCGGTTATCATAACAATAACTACCATAACAACCCCAGCGTTGGCGGCAGTGCCTCAAGGGGGAACCCTGAAGTATTGGTATCAGAACACCTCTGATCCATACGAAATTGGCAAGTGGGGAAAAACTTCCCTGACATATGCGATAAAAAATCTGCATGCAGTAGAAGAGTATCCCATCGTTTCATCTTGCAAGTCTGCCAGCGAAGCATGGGGTAAAGCCCTGGGATTATCCATCAAAAGTACCATGCTAACCAGTAAAGCTGACATTCCTGTTTTTGTAGGCACCTATAATGAATTGGCAGCCATTGGCATTGGTGACAATAGTAACACTTGGGCCGGCGTTACCATCCCTGATAGGTCCTATGATGGTTATTATTACTATGGCGGGAATTATGTCTCCAGCTTTACAATTACCCATGCTGAAATTGGCATGCTTGATGACCATATGAGGGGCAGCGAAGAGGTTCGTAAACGCGTTCTCCATGAATTTGGCCATGCAATGGGCTGGTTTGGACATGCAAAGAGCAATGCTTATATTATGTGGACTTCATCATCAGCAGCAACGGCAAGCAATTTGACTTCTGGCGACATTAACCACTTGTCACAAATTTATAAATAAGGAGGGGCGTTTATGGAAGTGAGTTTCCAAAACATCAAAAGAGTGTTGAGTAAGCTGACGATTATGTTGCTTCTTGCAGCAGTTTTACTTGGAATTGTCGTGGGCGCTCTTTTTTCGCAAACAAATGGCAAAACCAATGACTCTCCGGCCCAAACCACCCTTTTTGACGAAAAAGAAGAAACCTTTGAAGAGGCAGTGCAAAGGAGCAACTGTATTTTTGAGGGTACTTTTCTAAATTCTAGTAGTTACAAAGACTACTATGAATTGGAATTTAAGGTGGATAATATTCTAAAGGGGTCGGTTGATGACGCTCGTGTAGTCATAACCTGTAGGAATGAATCCCCACAGATATCTTCAAGCAATGCAGTGTCACCTGAAAACAAATACGTCAAAGGAGAACAGTATGTATTGGTAACTTCTCGTTCTTCTATGGTGTATTATCCAAAAGACCGGTATGTTATTATAGATGATTTATTTATCCCGATGGGAGACTTAAATCGTAGCGAGATGTTTGGTGAAGAGATTGCCCTAAAAAAGGAAGACATAAAAGCCTCTCGGGCATCCACACGATCTGCTTCTGAGGATACGCATATCATTAGTAAATTTACCGCATCCTCAGATTTGTCAGATATAGTAACCACGTCTGATGCTATTCTGAAAATCAAGATTGGCGAATGTTTAACCGCAAGCACCATCGACGGAACGGAAACTTTTGCTTGTAATGTTATTGACACTTACAAGGGAAGCGCAAATAGCAATGACATTGCTGTTGTGTTCTTTGCAAAGCAAGTTAGCATTGGAGAAGAGTACATTGTCATAGTCAACGCTGTTGAACCAGATTCTTACGTGTATACCCTCTCTGCTGCACAGAATTGTGTTTTTTCCGATAAAGACACAGATGAAATGTACAATTTGAACACATATCTTAAGACAACTGATAATTAATCTTGAAAGGAGATAGAAATGAAAAGAATTATTAAAAAAGGCATCTCCATGCTTTTGTGCATAGTTCTATTGGGGACCTTTACTATTCCGGCATCTGCCGCAAGTATTCCTTTTACTGACGTTTCTGAATCTGACAGCTATTATCAAGCAGTGATGTTTGTAAATGATTTTGGCTTAATGGCCGGAACATCTCCGACAAAATTTTCACCTTCAGCAGATTTAACACGCGGCGCTTACATCTCTGTTTTGGGACGATTGGCTGAGCAATTAGGTGAAAAAATCAATAGCAGCTACAACCACCCCTTTACCGATGTCTCCGCTTCAGTCTATTATGCAAAATATGTGGGCTGGGCTTGGGCAAATGGTATCACTAGTGGAAGTAGCGCAACTACATTTAGCCCTAATAAAGCAATCACTCGTGAAGAAATGGCCGCTATCACAGTAAATTTCTGCAATCACATGGAAATAAATATAAAAGTGGTTGACGATTTTATTTTTACAGATCTTGATACTGCGTCCGCATGGGCGAGAAATGCAATTACTACCTGTGGAAAGGGGCAGATTATTCTCCCTACGCTGGATTCGCGGTGGATAGTGCCTGATTATGTTATTTTCTCGCCGAAAGAAAAGGCTACCCGTGCTGTATGTGCCCAAACAGTTTACAACTTAGTGAGCATTCATATAAGTTAACAGGGAGGAATAAGCAGTGAAAAAAATCACTTCTGTTTTGTTGTCCTTTATCCTTTTACTTACTTTGCCGGTTTCGACCCTGGCAGCAAACCGCGATTCTGTGGAAAGCTTTCAGGACAGTCAGGATTTGGTTGGCGAAGGCCAATACAGCTGGTGCTATGACGAGTTTCAGACTCTGATCCAGAACAAAGTCATTTTTGGCGATGGCGCCCGTCTTTACCCCGGCCGCAGGCTGACCCGGGCGGAATTTGTGGCGATGATGCTGCGCCTTGGCGTGCAATCCGGCATTTTGAACGAGTCCGAGCTGGTTCCCAGCGGAAAACAGATTTTCAAAGATGTGCGTCCTGGCAGCTGGTACGGGAAAAACGTCAACTGGGCCGCTGAAAATCAGCTTGCCTACGGCGTGAGCCCGGGCCGCTTCAACCCTGACGGGTATGTGACGTTCCAGGAGATGGAGACCTTCCTCTACCGTTTTCTGCAAAAATACGGCGTCGATTTGGGCAGCCCTGACAGGTACATCGACTATATCGATGTAAGCCCCTGGGCATTGGAGGCTGTCGCGTATTTCGGCCAGCGTCAGATGTGGGCGGGCCGTCCGCAGCCTTTCCAAAGCAGCAGGGAATGCGTCACCCGGGCCGATGCTGTGTTCCTGCTTGCCCGTACCACCCAGCGGGGGAATTTACTCTAAACTTTGCATTCCTAATAGCATCAAAATGGGATATCATAATAATACACATACAGGAGAAGAGCGGGATCCTTACCTAGTTTTTCTCTTTTAGCAAAAAGCGAGCAATCAATTATAGGAATTTAAAGTTTGGCGAAATACGGGTACATGAATACGATGGACTGCACAAATGAACCGGTTGTAAAAAACATTTGGAACAATACAGAGACTGAATCGAGTAATCTTTGCGATGCATAAGACGAGGCAAGGGACTGAAACGTTCCTTGCCTTAGTCTACTCGCAACTGAACATTCATGTTGCATGGTGAAAGATAAAAAGGTTTTTAGAGGAGAAAAATGATTATGAAAAAGATTAAGAAAGCTCTTGCTGTACTGCTTTCAGCGGTGATGCTGTTGCAGACATCTCCATTGCAGGCACTGGCGGAGGAAAATTCTGTTTCAGCCGCTGCGCAATCGGCACTTTCCGCGGAACGCGCAGAGATAGAATCGTCTGATCTTCAGGTGTCTTATGAGATAGACGAGCAGCGAAACATTTCGGAAAAGCATTTCCGCTTGAACGACGGCTCTTTTATCGCGGCGTCCTATCCCGGCCCGGTGCATTACGAAACTGAGGACGGCACTTGGGAGGATATCGATAATACGCTGGCCATATCCCAGACGGCTGAGTACTCGGCTGGAAAGGCTGGAGCGTCCAATTTATACAGAGCGCAGAATGGAGAAGAAACAAAATCTTATTCATCTGTTTTGCGCCCTGATGAACCTCTCTTTTCTCTCACCAATCGCGGCTACGGCGTGGGTCTTTCCCTTTTGCGTCCGGATACAGCGCAAACGCTTGTAGCGGATAAGGCAGTAAAGCCGGAAGTGGAGCCCGCAGAGGGCAATACGGAAAGTTCCTCCTCTTTAGAGCCGGAAGAAAATCCAGAGCCAAGCGAAAGCTCAGATGTGAGCTCCATGATATCAGAAGAAGAGAGCATTTCATCACAGCCCGAAAGCTCAGAGCTGCCCGGTTCCAGCCAAAGCTTGGAAAACGGAAGAGACCTTCAGGGAGAATCTGTTTCAAGCTTCGCCGAAGATGAGCCGGACTCTTTGATCTCCTCCGCCCCGCCCTCCTTGGAGGATAAAGAAGAAACAGGATCATCCTCGCCTTCTGGCCAGGATCCTTTCGCTGCGGAAACCTCTCCCCCTTCCAATTCTCCGGAAAGCCCTGATTCCGTGGCTTCCACCCCGGAAGCGGACAGTGCTGGTGAGCTTTCTCCCTCGGAAAATGATAAAACAGATACCAGCTCTGCCGTTATGGCAGCCAGCGTTTCCGCAAAAATTGAAAATCCGCAAAGCTCAAAGTCTGGCGCCGCCCTTGCTCCCGGCAATCATATCAACAGCATTGGCGTAACGGATAGTGATACGGAACCCGCGCTTTCCTTGGAAGAGCAGCTGCAGCCGGAAAAGATATCTTCCAAGGTGACCTATGAAAACATCTGGCCCGGAGTGGATCTGCAGTATTACAACTATGGCTATAATGTCAAGGAAAGCATTATCGTAAATCAGCCTCAAAAAAGCTATGAATACAGCTTCCTCCTGAATCTGGAAGGGCTTATTCCCGTTCTGCGGGAAAACGGCAATATCGACCTTCTTGATAAAGATGAGAAAATCATTTATCAAATCCCCGCTCCCTATATGGTGGACGCCAGCCAAACGATTTCTTACGATGTAGCCTATGAGCTTACAAATACGGCAGAAGGCCATGTGCTGACCGTGAAGGCCGACGAAAAATGGATCGGTGCGGAAGACCGCCAATTTCCCGTTACCATAGACCCCACGCTTGTTCTGTACGGAAGCGATTTTGGCAGCAGCTTTACCGCCACCTGTTTGACCTCTGGAACCTCAAGCACAGGTTCCGGCGGGGAAAGCCTTTATATTGGGCATGATACCGCGGGCCGGGAGATGCAGGTCTTCTTCCAGTTTGCTTCCTTGCCCACGTTGCCTGCCAACTGTGATGTAGTTAACGCAACACTGAATCTATATCAGCATACATACAGTCAGGTGGGAATGAACCGCCTGTTCGTACAGGCGCATGAAATAACTTCCTCACGGCCTGCAAGCTATTCGTCGAACGCTGAATGGATTCGGAATATGACTTGGAACACCAGGCCGAGTTTCAATAAAAGCGCAGTCGAGGCCTACGCGCGCATAACAGATGGAAGCAAGGGCGCGTATTCCTCCTGGGACATTTCCCGCCTGGTAAGTAAATGGTACTCAAATTCATCGTTGAACCGCATGCTTGCCATGGACGCCATCGGTCCTGCTAATTTCAGTTCCACACAGTGCGCTAACGGCGTTTTCTGGATGAACATCAATTCCAAGCCTCTTTTCCTGATCCATTATCGGAACAATGTTGGGCTGGAAAACAGATATACCTATCAGGCTTCCTCTGTAGGCAGAGCGGGGGTTGCCAATATAAACGATTACTCCGGCCGGCTTACCCTGGCAAATACCCTGTTTTCCAACAACAGCGAAGCCATGCCGTTTTCGCTTACGGCTTATTATAACTCCCCTTACCGCGGCAGATACTTTACAGTCAACAATGGCGTCGGGGTCCATACTGCGGACTATACGACCATGTATGCAGGCTCCGGCTGGAAGCTGTCTGTGCAGGAAACGGTTGTAAAGACCACGGCAAAAACCAACAATGTCTCTACTGCCTACTATGTCTATACCGATGCCGACGGGACCGAGCACTACTTTGAAGCCCCTTCTTCGCAAAGCACTTTTTCTGATGAAGACGGGCTGGGGCTTACGCTGTCAGTTTCCGGGGCTACTTTCACACTAAAGGACGAAAAGAACAACAAAAAAGAGTTTTACAACGGATATTTGACGAAGCAGACCGACAGAAACGGCAATATCATTTATTATCTTTATAACGACACCACGACCTACAGCTCATCTACCCCGTTTAACCCTTCCTCTACCACATGGAAGCCGAAAGCGAATCAGGCAAACCGGGTCACGCAGATTTGGCAGGTCAACGATAACGGCAGCGCGACGGACGTGCAGACCCTTATCTGCAAGTTTGTGTATTCCGGCAATTTTATTTTTAAAATCACCGACGCCAGTGAAAGGTCTTATACGTTCCAGTATAACACCCCGTCTTCCGGCTCGCTTATGCTCAGCAAGATCACTTTCCCGGACGGACACTCGGCGCAGTATGAGTATTCCTCCGGTGCGCATCTGCTTACAAAAATATATGATGAAGAATCAAAATCAGGGCTGGAGCTTTCCTATCAGTCCAGCTTTGGCAGCTGGTATGTGCAAAATGCTCACGAGTATATAGCCTCTACCATAAACGGCACACAGACCGTGGGAAATGGCTGGCACAGCTATTCTCCCAGCCTACAACAGAGATTGTACCGCTTCTATGGCCAGGACCACACCAGCGATACGGAAGATGATATCACCACTCGCTATACCTTTGACCTGGTCGGAAGGACGATCAACGCCGTCAATTATAACTCCGATTGGACTACGGTGCTGGGAACGTCCGCCCTTGCCTATACCAAAAACCAGGGAACCAGCAAAACCAACAACCGCGTGACCGGCGCAGCGGCTTCTGGCGTTACGACGCTGAATCATATTCATAACAGCGGCATGGAAAAAAACCCGGACAGCGGTTACGGCTGGACGCAGTATACAGATACTTCCGGGGCAAGCTCAGCATTTCGCGCTGACATAAGTGAACTCAGCCCTGTAATCAAACCCAGAACAGGCGGATACCTGATGAAGATGTATGCGCCGGCAGCGGCGGTTTCAGCGACCGGCGCCGACGGGGTGATCAGCCGGTATCAGACGGTATATTTGGAAGCAGGAACTACTTATGTGTTTTCCGGCTATGCCAACTCTTCCGGTATCAAGAGCTTTGGAAAGAACGGCGGCATGAGCCTCAGTTTCAAAAACAGCAGCGGAGCCACTGTGGCGGAAAGCAAAATACTGAACTACGCTTCTTCTGTAAAGGTGGAGTCGGGGTGGAGCCGGCTGCAAGTCAGCTACACACCTGCGTCCAGTGGAAGCTACCAGGTATCGGCAAACATGAAAAACGCTTCCTTGTACGCTGCGTTTGACGACTTCCAATTGGAAAAAGCCGTGGTTTTCTCTGAAAAAATGCCTGTTGAACAACAAGGAGCAGCCTCTTCGGTAAATCTTGTGCAGTTCGGTTCTTTGGAAGAATGGACCTCTACAGGCGCAAGCAAAAACCTCCTATCCACGTATTGGTCCTATATGGCTTCTCAGGCGGCTCCGCTTCTTTCAACCGGGGACAACGCGCACCGCGGCTATGTCTTTCAAGTTTTGGGAAACCCGGACGCCACAAGGCGGGCCTCGCAGACGATCACTTTAAATCGCAGCTCCAACACGACGTATATGCTGTCCGCATGGGGAAAAGCAAACTCTGTTACAGACTGCGCGCCCGTTTCCGATCTGACCGGGGATAACAGTACGACGAAACGGTTCTTCGGCATGATTGCCAAAATTCTGTATTCCGATACCACTACCCCGGAATATCAATATGTGGCCTTCAACCCGCAGTTTAACGACTGGCAGTATGCTTCCGGTTTTATTGTACCCAAGCGTGCCAATAAAACAGTTACCAGCATTACGGTATCTCTGGCTTATGATTACAATGTCAATACCGCCTGGTTCGATCAGGTTTCCTTGACAGAAGAACCGGCGCAGACCTATACTTATGACAGCAACGGGAAGCTGAAAACCGTTACCACCTCCGCACAGAGCACCGATACCTATACCTACAGCGGGCCGGATTTGACAAAGCTTGTTTCCGCTTCCTCCGGTACGTTCACCTATACCTATGACAGCAGCCATAACATGACCAAGGCCACGAATGATGGAGTGAACTTGACCGCTGTCTATGATACGGCGGGAAACAACACCTCCGCAAAGCTGCAAAAGGGAACAAGCGGCATTTATATGCAGAGCAGCGCAACTTATACTGCCGATAAAAACCACCCGGCTTCCATCACGGACGCAAACGGCATTACAACCAGCTACACCTACGATGGTCTGGGCAGGGTGAGCACGGTGAAAACGCCCTATGCCGGCGGCACCTTAACGGTCAACCAGCAGTTTGTTGCCGGAACGAACGACAGAGTCAGCGCATCGTATATTTCCGGGACTGCTTCTCTGGGAAGCGTGTACGATAAAGGCCGGATATCTTCGGTAACAAGAAAAACCTTTAACGGCAGCACCCCGTTCTGGCAGAAGTATCTAACGCCCACGGACAGCTGGGGAAACGTGACGAAAGTTCAGGTGCGGAGCGGGGACCATGCCGTTTCAGAAGCGGACGTAGTCTGGAAATCGCCTATCACCCTGGCGTCGTATCAATATGGGCCCAACAACGGCCCCTTGACGAAGCTGACTTATGGGAATGGAGATACGGAAGAATACTCCTATGATATCTACGGCCGCCCCTCGTCCGTGGAGCATTTTACGGATAACCTTTTGGATCATACGGAAGCGTATGCCTACGATT
>CAZXLM010000034.1:0-25148 GCA_964642055.1 uncultured Acutalibacter sp.
CTGGGCAGCTATGTGTGGAACGGATAAACGCTGAAAGCATCTAAGCGTGAAGCCGACTCCAAGATTAGATATCCCACAGCGTAAGCTGGTAAGGCCCCTTGTAGACTACAAGGTTGATAGGCTGCGTGTGTAAGCACGGTAACGTGTTCAGCTTGGCAGTACTAATAGGCCGAGGGCTTGACCATTGCTTTCCTTTGGCTTTGGTTTGCTCCCACTGCTCCTTTCTCTCCGCTTCTTTCGCTTTATTCAGTTTTCAGGGTATAGAAAAGTGGACCTGTTCAGTTGAGCAGGTCTTTTTTGTTTATGCAGGAGGTGGATTTTATGTCAGCCACAATCCGTGCTGCATCGCCCCAGGACGCTCTGGCGCTTATGCAGCTAAATGCCGCTTTTAACGGGCCCGGCGGCCAGACACTGGAAAACATAAGAGCTGCCCTGCAAAGGCCCGGCCCGGAATATGTCCTGGTGGCTGAGGCAGAAGGAGAGGAGCTGGTGGGCTTTTGCTGCTGCCTGCTCAAAAGTTCCTTTTGCTACGAGGCGCCCGCGGCAGAAATTACAGAATTTTTTATCAGCCCGGATTATCGCAGGCAGGGGATTGGTACACGCCTGTTAAACACGGTGCTGTCCCTTTGCAAGTCCCGGGGCGCGAAGGAAATCACGCTCCTCACAGGGGACGATAATATTCCTGCGCAGGCTTTCTATAAAAGCCTGGGGTTTGTCCCCAGCGGGGAACTGCATATGGAATGGGGCGGAGAGGAAAGCCGATGAAAGAAGAAATAGAGAAGGTTCGGGAATTTTATGAAAACGGCGGCGAGGAAGGCCGGCTGGGGCGCGGTCTCGGACTCGTGGAAGGAGCTCGCACAAAAGAGCTTTTGATGCGGTGCTGCTGCTGGGTCCACTATACCATTTGCAGAGAAAGGAAGACCGGCAGCAAGCGCTTTCGGAAGCTCGGCGGGTGCTGCGCCTGGGAGGACTGCTGTTTGCGGCGGGGATATCCAAATTCAGTTCAGCTACCTGGGCGCTTTCTGTCTATGGACGGATAAACGATTATATCGACGATCCGGTTTATATGGAAATGCTTCGGGGAGAGCTGACTGCCGGCATACACCGAAAGCCGGAGCAGTATAACTGCCTGTGTGACGCCTATTTCCATACGCCGGAAAATTTCCGTCAGGAGTTGAGCGAGGCAGGCTTTCAGGTTCATTCCCTGTTTGCGGTGGAAGGCTGCGCCTGGCTCACGCCGGCTCTGTCTGAAAAGTGGCAAAAGGAAGCGTGCAAGGAGAATCTGTTGACGCTGGTGCGGCTTACGGAAGAAGAACCGTCTTTGCTGGGCTTGAGCCCTCACTTTCTGGCGGTGGGGCGAAAACCTGAAGAAGCCTTTTGAAAATGGGAACGGCCTGTCTCTGCAAACGCCGAGACAGGCCGTTTTTTCTTTTTGTTTGGAATTTAGAAGCAATTTGCAAGGGAGCTGATCAGATCCTCATTGCGAGTCATGGAGATATTGTTCATCAGGATCACATCGCTCGCGCCCTTTTCCCTGGCCAGGTCGGAAATATCGCCCCCATAATAACGATAATCCACAACGTAGACCGTTTGATAATGGTTTACCAGGAAGGGGATAAACACGTTCCCGAAGGATTCCTTTACCACCACGCAGGCAGAGCCGTCCGTCAGATCGTTGTTAACGATCTCTTCATAAGGCTGATCGGCGGCGCAGAAGATCAGGTACAGATTTTCCGAGTCGTAAGCGGAGCCGTCCTGGATCACGGGCCAATCAGAAACGGTGTTGCCGGAAGCGTCTGTATAGGTAAGGGAAGCGTCGGCGGCCGGAATATAGGCCTCTACGGTGTCTGGATTGTTTGCCATGGCGTCATTGGGCAGTTCGTTATAGAAAGAGCCAAGGAAGCCCTCGTAGCTTTTCTTGTCAAAGCTGTCCAGGGGAACAGCGGTAAAACCTTTTGCTTTGCAGAATTCCACATAAGCATAATAGGCGCCGAGCTGTGTCCAATGGTGGTCGGTCCGGAAATAAATATACTCGTTGTTGTGAAGCTTCAGCGCGTCGTAAACGGGCACGGTCTTCACAGCCGGATTGATGGTATTGATAGAAGCGTTTATCCAGTTGATGGCGCTGTTCTGGCTCTGACTGTTGATCCCGTTTTCTTCAATAAAACTTTCGGGAAGCATAATATCCATGCTGGTGGGGACGATGACACTGTACAGAGCAGCGGAATCGCCAAGCTGCGTTCCGGCATCGCAAACTGTGGTAATATAATCCTGAGCCCGTTCTTCCACAAAATTATAATATTCATAACCGGAATCACCGATCTGTACCTGCGTATCCAGCTTTTCCACAGAACCGGAGGGGATCTTTTCCGGCGGCGGAGTAGCGTCCGGCAGCTGAGAGCCAACGCCAGGGGAAGCGGTGGATACCGGGGCAGAAGCCGCCGGCGCCGCAGAGGAAGACTGCATGGAAGAAAGTGTGGAATTGGGGTCCGCGTCGTTGTTTTTTCCTCTGCCTGCGAAAACGACAATGAGCACCACGGCCACAATGACCACGATCAGTATCAGTGAAAGATAAAACAGGGGAGGCGGTCCGCTTTTCCGCCGATTGTACCGTCCGTTCCGCCTGGGAGAATTTCTGCGCTGTATGTAGTCTCTTTCCATGATGGATCATCCTTTCCTTATTTACCTTCCCTGAAACCGGAATTTGCTGTTATCTGGATCTATCTGCCCGTAAAAGGGGCGTCTGGAATTTCGTCCCCCTGTTCAATTTCGCCGTGAATGACGACCGTCTGAATTCCGTAAAAGGAGCGAAGCTTCTGGTTGATCTCCAAAAAGGCGTCCCGGGCCGGAAACGTGTCGGAAAACCAACTGTCTATTCCGCGGAAATACTCGCCGCTGAGGAGGTTTTCAGAGGAAAATTCCGGAAAAGGAGCAAGGTCGCGCTTTTCCCGGACAGAGGTAGTGGGACGCAGGGGAATCAAAAGGGAGAAGAGCATGACGGCAAACAGAACCAGAAAAAACGCGACCGTCTTAACGCGTGAGCGCTGCCGGTGTTCTTTTGCGTGGCGCATGAAAAGCCTCCCTTTTGAAAAAGATAAAGATCACTGTCAAAACTGCAGGTAAAGGAAAGGATCGTAGGAATCTCCCACCAGCAGGCTGACTGACAGCAGAAAGCCCGCTATGGGGAGAACACATTCCAAAACGCTGCTAAAAGCGATGGCCGCCTTATTGGTAGAAGCGCACAACTTGTGATACAGCCCTCTTACCAAAGGCGTACAAGCAAGCACTGCCGCCAACAGGAAGAAGCAATAATTCAAAAACTGATTAGAAGCCTCAAAGCTGGTAAAGCGGTTCCCGTTCAGACAGAACAGCCCCTTCACCACCGTCAGAGCCTGGGTGAAATCCTGGAAATAGAAAAGGATCCAGCCGAAAAATACCACCAGCAGAGTATACAAATGCCCAAAAAACGCCGGAAGCTTTTGCAGCCCGGGGATCAGGAATTTCTCGACGGCTAGGAACACAAAGTAGTAAAGTCCCCAAAGGATAAAGTTCCAGTCCGCTCCGTGCCACATGCCGGTCAAAAGCCACACGATGAACAGGTTCAGCGCCTGACGAGGCTTTCCCTTCCGGTTGCCGCCCAGAGGGATATACAAATAATCTCGGAAAAAGCTGGACAGGGACATGTGCCATCTGCGCCAGAATTCTGTTACGGACCTGGATAAATAGGGATAATCGAAATTTTCTTTGTAACGGAAGCCTACCATTAGACCCATGCCAATAGCCATATCTGAATAGGCGGAAAAATCCAGGTAAATTTGAAGCATATAGGCGAAACAGCCCAGCCAAAGGGAAAGGGCGGGCGCAGTCTGAAGTTTTGCCAGATTTTCGGCCTGATGTGCCGCCAGCCCATCAAAAATCGTCAGAGAGGCAATCTTGCCGCACACATTCGCCAACACCACTTTTTTTGCCAGGCCGGAAGCAAAACGGTTGACGCCGTTGCGCATATCCTCGCTGTCCGCGTGACGGGAAAGGATCTGTTCCGAAATGTCCTTATAACGGACAATGGGTCCTGCAATACATTGATGAAACAGGCAGACATAAAGCAACAGGCGGCGGAATTTCGGCTGCGCAGGCACCTCGCCACGGTATACGTCCACCATGTAGGAAAGCAGCTGGAAGGTGTAGAAAGAAATGCCGATGGGCAGAGCGATCTGCGGAACGATCTCCGGAAAGCCAAACCAGCGATGAGTATTTTCTGTAACAAACACGCCGTATTTGAAAAAGGAAAGAAGCCCCAGGTTTACTGCGCAGCCCAGCGCCAGAAACGCCCGGCCCTTTCCCGTTCCGGGATATTTCCCAATCAGCCTGGAGATCAGCCAGTCCGCAAAGGCCATAAACAGCAGAACGAGGATATAAAAGGGTTCTCCCCATGCGTAAAACACAAGGGAAAAGAGGATAAGCACCGTGTTTTTCGTCTCGATAGTCCGAGCCAGCGTGTAAATCAGCATCTGAAGCGGAAAAAAGATGCAGAGAAACACCAGCGACGAAAAAACCACAGATTTCCCCCTCCTTTAACCAATTTCATGTGCGGGTCGAGCTGAAAACTTCCTTTTTTGCAAACCGTCGTACTGAGAATTGCCGTCCGGCCCTTTTCTGTAAAAACAGCGGCCGGGCATAAAACAATGATAAAACGACCCTTTTTCAAAAAGGAACCTTTTAACCTCCAAATGGAGACAATACCACTATTTAAGTTTAAGGCATTCACAATATCAAGTCAAGCGCTTTTCAGTAAAAAGTAGGCCGAAAATGCAGAAAAAGATTGGAAAAACTGGCAGATCAAAAAAGAGAAGAAAGGAAATAAGGGAGAAAAAACAATTTGATTTTGAAAAGACTTATGTTTAAAATAAAAGGCTTCGGTATGGTTCTGGGCTGGGAGGGAAAGGGAAGTACGCGCTTTCTGCGGAGAAATCCGCCTCCCAAATTCTTGCAAAAACGGCGGCCCGGCTTTCTCAAAGGCCTTTTCCGGGAAAGGGCAGACACTGAAAAAGCAGCTGTCCCTATTGGGACAACTGCTTTTTCAGATGTTGGCGAAAACCTATTTTCCCGGGCCGTCACCAGCCAAGTATCTTCGGCACAAACGAGCTTAACTTCCGTGTTCGGGATGGGAACGGGTGGACCCTCGCTGCAATCAACACCAACTATTCAGTTTGCGCCATCCCGTTTAGGACAGCTTCATTATGTTATCACAGCACGCTGAAAAAAGCAAGACTTTTTTTAAAAATTTTCAAAAAAATTTCACGTTTCATGGGTGCCGAGACGTCTCTGCTCCTGATGAAAAAGCCTGACGGAACAACGGAATGAAAAAACCGTCCCCAAAGGGACGGTTTCCTGTGTTGGCGAAAACCTATTTTCCCGGGCCGTCACCAGCCAAGTATCTTCGGCACAAACGAGCTTAACTTCCGTGTTCGGGATGGGAACGGGTGGACCCTCGCTGCAATCAACACCAACTCTTGCTGCCCTGCCGGACAGCTTCTTAATAGTACCATATCTTTTCTCAAATTGCAAGGCCCGTTTTGAATTTTTCCCGGATTTTCTGGAAAATCCCAAATCGTAGAGGTTTTTTCTTTTTTGTCCCCCATATCATGCGTTTAACATCTAAACAACTGACAACTGACAACTAAAATCACCAGCCGTCTAGTCCCGACCGCTGCATGGCGCCCACCAGCTTTGCCTTCAGGTCGGGAAATTCCTGTTCCAGCCGGGCGATAAGCAATTCTGTGTCTTTCCGGGCGGTAACGCCGTCTGCCGGACAGCGGCTCTTTACCACCGGCAGCCCCATTCTGGCGGCACAGTTCCGAATTTCCCGTTCCCCGCAGAAGAGAAGAGGGCGGATCAGCGTGATATTTTTCCGAGACAAATAGCTTTTTGGAGAAAAGCAGCCCAGCTTGCCGCCATAAAGCAGGTTCATCAAAAAGGTCTGGACGGCGTCGTCGTAGTGGTGCCCAAGGGCGAGCTTGTTAAACCCGTTTTCCACACAGAGGTTGTGAAGAATGCCCCGGCGCATTTTGGCACAGAGGGCGCAGGGGTTTTTCTCCTTCCGGTCTTCAAATACGACCTGCCCCAGATTCGTCCTTTTCAGGATATAGGGGATGCCCAGCTGGGCGCAGAGCTTTTCAATTCCGGAAAAATCTGTATCCTGCCTGTTAAAACAGGGATCGGCGGTAACAGCGGCCACGGTGAAAGCTTTTGGGTAGTATCGGGAAAGCTCTGTCAGCGCGCACAGCAGAAAAAGGGAATCCTTCCCGCCGGACACGCCTACGGCGATCTGATCTCCCGCTTCGATCATCTGATATTTTTCAGCCGCTGCGCGTACTTTACCGATGAGCTTTTGCATGGATTACACTCCCTTGCTCGGAAATGATCGTGAAGGAAACCGTCCAGCGGCGGCAGACGCAGAAGCTTTCGGAAAAAGTCTGCGAAGCAAACTTACCCAAAAACCGGAGCCCGGCTTTGTTTGCGCCCTTACCTTACCAATCGGATTCTGTGCGCTTTACACGTTCCCATTCTTTCTATGCCTGAAACAGGTGTTTATATCTATACCATTATAAAAGGAAAGAGGGGAAAAAGCAACTTGCGGCCGGGAAAAAAGGCCCTCGTCTCAGATTTCCGAGCCGTACGGCATAGGACCACTGAGAAGAAAAAACGAAAATGGGGAGAGAGCATTCAAGAGAAAACAGCATAAAAACACGAGAAAACAAGAGGATCAACAAAACAAATTAAAAAGCAGAGAAAAAGGTGTTGACACAGCGAAAACGCTGTGCTATCATAGGGAAGCGCTGAAAGTATGGCGCCCCCATTTGTTTTGTGCGGCAAATATGCCGAGAAACAATAGGCAGACTTAAGAACTGAAATTTGTTGGAGGTAAAAGCTATGTCAACTACGATGCCAAAGGCCGGAGAGGTCGAGCGCAAATGGTATGTCATCGACGCTGCCGGCAAGCCTCTGGGCCGTGTGGCCGCTCAGGCAGCAGTGCTGCTTAGAGGCAAGCATAAGCCCACCTTTACGCCTCATGTGGACTGCGGCGACCATGTGATCATCATCAATTGCAGGGACGCCGTCCTCACCGGAGGAAAACTGACGAAGAAGTATTACTACCATCACACCGGGTATATCGGCCATTTGAAGGCTGTGCGCTACGATACCCTGATGCGTACAAAGCCGGAGCTGGCCATGCAGCTGGCTGTGAAGGGCATGATTCCTTCTAATATAATTGGCCGCGACGCTTTGGGCCGCCTGCGCGTTTACGCCGGCAGCGAGCATAAGCACGCCGCCCAGAAACCCGCCGAATGGAATCTTTAAAAGAGGAGGACGTAAATTATGTACGAGACTGCACCTTATTTTTACGGTACCGGACGGCGTAAGAGCTCTGTCGCCAGAGTCCGCATTTACCAGGGCACCGGCAAGATCACCATCAACGATCGGGATATCGACGATTATTTCGGCCTGGACACGCTGAAGTACATTGTGCGTCAGCCCCTGGCCCTCACCGGCACCGACGGCAAGTTTGATATTGTCTGCCGTGTTTCCGGCGGCGGCGTTACCGGGCAGGCCGGCGCGATCCGCCACGGAGTTGCCCGCGCTCTGCTTCAATATGACGGCGAGAACCTCCGTTCTGCTTTGAAGAAAGCTGGGTTCCTGACTCGTGACCCCAGAATGAAGGAAAGAAAGAAGTACGGCCTGAAGGCCGCCCGCCGCGCACCCCAGTTCTCCAAGAGATAATCTGCGGGCTTCTGCAATCGGGAAAGCTTCAAACTATCAGGCTCTGCGGAGTATTCCGCAGAGCCTTTTTGCGGCTTTACGTTTAAAGGCTCTCTGCAATGGCGAAAAGAAAGCGATTTTCAGGGAGGATCCCCCACATTGGGAAGAAGATAGAGAGAGATCCGGAAAAAATACTTCTGCTTTTTATAAATTCAGGGACAAAGATGTATTTACATGCAAAAATCAGAACGAGCGTTCGAGATGCCGGAAAGGTATGGGCGGCCACGAAAAAAAGTGGGGGAAAAATCAAAGGTTTAGGGCTCTTTTTGGGCTGTACCCCTGTATGTGCTTTACAGGTTTATACATCAAGTAGGAATAAAGAACCGTATAAACCCCCTAAATCTCTACTAATTACGAATAAAAATGCAAAAAATTTTCATTTTTGAGCCTTGAAACCTTTTTGTAACCTTCCATTTTGATACAAATTGCACAGGCCCAAGTTTCCATAACAACGCAACCAAAGGGCAGAAACAGGCCAAAAAAGCCGAAAAAAGGGATTATGTTAAGGAATAGCCCATTCAGATTTGTAAGAAATACACAAAATCAACCGCCCAAAAATTTTGACATGTCGGTAGTTTTTTACTATACTAACCCCTGTAAACCGCCTTTTTGGGTGGTGAAAGGAGCATCAGTATGCACGGCAGACATAGAAAAAAGGCGCCCAGGTTCCTGGTTTTCAGGGGCATTGCGGTATTTGTCCTTGCTCTTGTTTTCAGTGTATCCTCGGTTGCGACGGTTATGGCCAACACGGTTTCCGCCAATGTGATCGACGGGGACAAGTCATATACGTTTAGCATGCACAGCCCGGAGATGAACGAGATCCTTGCGCAGGCGCAGGAGCTGGGGCTGGAGCCCCTCGGTCCGCTGGACGTGATCGAGCAGGTCGGGAACACCACCACGGTGAATATCCGCCGGGGCGTTGCCATAACGGTGAACGAGGCAGGAAAACGGACAAACCTCATTGCCTATCGGGGCGATACGGTAGAAAAGACGCTGGAAGACAACAATATTCTGGTGAAGACAGAAGACGAGATCTCGCCTTCCCGGGAAACGCAGGTGTCAGCAGGGCTCTCCGTGGAGATCCGCAGGCTCTGCCGGGTCACGGTAACGGCCGATGGGAAAACCCAGTCGCTTTCCCTGACCGGCGGCACCGTGGCGGACGCTCTGGAGCAGGCGGGCGTTACCCTTCAGGAAAAGGACTCCGCCAACTACGAGCTGGATGAACCGCTCTTTGACAGAATGAACATTCGCGTCAGCCGCACGGTGAAGATCAAGATCACCGCTGACGGCGTGACGAGCGAACACGAGGTCTCCGCGGCTACGGTGCGTTTGGCGCTGAAGAAATGCGGCGTGGATATCTCCGACGACGACAGGCTGAACGTGGACGCAAAGGCCCGTCCGGCCGACGGCATGCACGTCATCGTTACCCGCGTCACCACGGAGGAAGTCACTGAGACGGAAGAGATCGATTACCCCGTTCAGTATTTGGATTCCGATGAAATGTACGAGGGAGAGACCGAAGTCAGGACCCCCGGCGAAAAGGGCGAAAAGCAGGTCGTCTATAAGCTGGTCTATGTAAGCGGCCAGCTGGAAGGCAGGGAGATCGTTTCGGAAGAGGTCGTAAAAGAGCCTGTACCGGAGATCGTTGTAAGAGGCACTAAGACGAGAGGAAACTCCGGTTCCTCCGGCAATTATGGAGGCGGCGCTTCGGCAGGCACCTTTGTAGATGCCAGCGGGAACACGGTATCTTATTCTCAGGTAATGATAGGCGAATGCACGGCTTATTATCCTCTGCAGCCCGGTGATATTACTTCCACCGGCGTTACGGCTGGCTACGGCTGCATCGCAGTTAACCCCAATATCATTCCTTACGGTACGCGCATGTATGTAACGTCCCCTGACGGCAGCGTGGTCTACGGCTACGGCATTGCCTGTGATACCGGCGGCGCGGCCATGGCCGGGGACATCATTGCCGACCTGTGTTACGACACGGAAGGGGAATGCAGCATCATCGGCCGGCGGGATATGGTGATTTATATCCTGTCCTGAGAGATTTGAACACAAAAAGCGGAGACGGTTGTCTCCGCTTTTTTCTGTCGGAAACCTGAAAACGGCGGTCCCTCTTGTAATTTATTGGGAAAGCGGATATAATAACACATATCAAAAATCCGGAAGGACGTTTAAAGATGGGCTTTTTTTACGCGATTCTCTGGTTCATTGTGGCTTTTATCCTGATTTTTACCGTTTCCAAGGAAAATAAGATTTTTTACTTTGCCGGCGGCTTCTTTGTTCTGCTGGGCGTGTGGTGGCTGGTGGACAGCCTTATGCCGGAAAATAATTTCTTCGGCGGCGCCTGGGGGATTGCGTTGCAAATTGTTACCCTGATAGCGCTGGTGGTGTTGTCCGCCTTTTTCCTGATCGAGCGCAACCGCAGCATCAAGCGGGAAATGGCGGAAAAGAAAATGTCCGAAGACAAAAAAGACGAGTAAAAAAGCGGGAAAGGGGGATCGGTCGTGGAGGCTATGCTGACCGTGGTGAGCAAGGTCGCCGTCATGCTCATCTTGATCATTGTGGGCTATTGCATTACGAAACTGGGAATGCTCACGGAAAAGGGCGCGGCGGAGATCACCTCCCTGCTCATAAAAATAGTGACCCCCTGCCTGATCGTCAACTCCCTCATGGGCGGGGGAAAGCTGACGCTCGGAGAGATCTTTCTTGCCGCCGTGCTGCCCGCCGCTTCCATGGGGATCGGCATCGCGGTCAGCCTCCTGCTGTTCCGCAGGGAGCCGCCGGAGCGCCGGAAGGTCCTGCGTTTTTCTGTGATTTTCTGCAATGCCGGGTTTATGGGCCTTCCCCTTGTGCAGGGCATCGTAGGCGACCGCGGCGTGGTGCTGGGCTCTTTTTTTATTGTGGCTTTCAATCTTATCTGCTGGACCTATGGCTACGCTATGATGAGCGGCGGCAGGCTGAACCTGAAAACCGCCCTGCTGAATCCCGGAATTATCGGTCTGGCCATCGGTCTTCCTATTTATTTTTCCGGAATTTCCCTGCCTGCTGTCATTCGGGAGCCCATCGGCTTTCTCTCCGGCCTGAACACGCCTCTGGCCATGCTGATTATCGGCAGCTATGTGGCCCGGGTGGATTTCAAAGCCTTCGTTTCCGATCTCAGCGTGTATAAAATGGTGTTTTTCCGGCTGATTTTCTGCCCCGTCCTGTACCTGGGCCTGCTGCTGCTGGTTCGTCCGGATCCGGATATTTTCGTGAGCAGTGTCATTCAGGCCAGCGCTCCGGTGGCGGCAAACACCGTCCTTTTTGCTGTGGAATACCACCAGGATTCACGGCTTGCCTCCAAAGCTGTAGCGGTCTCCACGGTCCTTTCCATTATTACGATACCCGTCTTCACCATTCTGGCCCAGCTTGCCTGCGGCGCACTGTAGTGTTCAGACAGCGGCGGGAGTCACCGATCTTTCCAACCCGCATAGGATAGAAAAGCGGCGGATCTCGCTGCTTTGTTATAGATTGCGCCCGGCTCTGATTTTCAGGGCCGGGCGCTTGCTTTTGACGCTAAACGCACAAACCGGTGAGTTCGGAAGGAGGAAAAGTTGTGAGAGGGGACCATCAGGGGCGCTGGTTTCCAGTGGAAACCGTCCAGCGCTGACTGAGCCCAAGGCGAGCCCCCTCTCTCACTTTCAAATCACAACCTATTGGGAAAATCACAGATTTTTCCAATAGGTTTGAGCGGGGCGAAAAGGCTTTTTCGACACGCTCTTCGCCCGGCTCTGATTTTCAGGGCCGGGCGCTTGCTCATTTCCAGTTGAAAAGCCGCCCAACATGCGGTAAAATAAAGAAAAAGAAAAGGAGGAGCTTTTTATTATGTATATTGCACCTTCTCTGCTGGCGGCGGACTTTTCCGCCCTGGGCCGCGAAGTAGCCAGGGTTTCTGGTGCGGACATGCTGCATATCGATGTGATGGACGGCCGATTTGTTCCCAATATTTCCATTGGACCGCCGGTAGTCGCCGCCCTCCGGGACAAAACTCCCCTCTTTTTTGACGTGCATCTCATGCTGGAAGATCCCTTTCCTTATATAAAGCCCTTTCGCAAGGCTGGAGCTGACGGCATCACTTTTCATATAGAAAGCGCTGCTGATCCCGCCGCCACGATCAAGGCCATTCGGGAAAGCGGTGCAAAGCCCGGTCTCGCCCTGAGCCCCTCCACGCCCCCCCAGGCCCTCGCCCCCTTTGCTTCCGAGCTTTATATGGTAACGGTGATGACCGTAGAGCCCGGCTTCGGCGGGCAGAAGCTGATCCCCTCCGCCCTGGAGAAGCTTTCCTGGCTGAAAGAAAATTTTCCGGGCGTCCTGCTGGAGATAGACGGAGGCGTCACATTGGAAAACGCTTCTCTCTGCCGCGAAAAAGGAGCGGACGTTCTCGTGGCAGGAACTGCCGTGTTTAAAGCTGCCGACCCTGCCGGGACCATTCAGACCTTGAGACAAGCCTGATTTCGGCAGGAACCCCCGCACTTCTCCGGGCATAAAATGAAATGCTCAGGAAAAGAGGTGCTGCGGTTGAGCGCGAAAATCTGGAAATTGAAAATTCCCGCGCAGCCTCTGGTGTTTCGCTTTTCAGAGGCCTGTGCCCTTTGCGGCGCGATAGCGTGGTTATACAGCTTCTTTCCCGGTACGGCGGCCTCCCTCAGTCTGTACCGGGGCGCGTATTATTTGGCGGTTTATGCCGGGCTGCGAAAGCGGCGGCCCATTTTTCTTACGGCGGGGGCCTTCGGGGACTATCTTGGTCCCGCCCCCGTTCTGTATTCTTATTATGCGGAGCACGGCCGGGAGCTCAGCCGGAACGCCGTTTTGGAGCTCGGGCGCGCCCTGAACCGCGAAATCTAGATTCCCCGCCCTTCATTCCTCATGGCTCTTTAGGAAGGCAAATTTGCCAATTTTGGACCTTTATGACAAGTAAAAATATGGAATTTTGTCTAATCAACTGAGAAAATCAGCAGAGAAAACCCCCGAAAAACCGCGGAACGCCGCCATTTTTCGTCAATTTTCTCACCGCGCAAAAAATTATGTAAATTCGGTGAAAAACTTGAAAAAAAGGCTTGCATTTTTCGGAGGTTGACGTTATTATATAGATATCTCAACTTGCGGGGAAAACATGCCCTGTGAGAATCTAAAATTTAAGAGGGTTGAAATCATGAACAAAAGCAAGCTTCTGAAGAAATCACTTGCGATGGTTCTGGCTGTGATGCTGGTCGTCGCAATGATTCCGCTCGGTGCCTCTGCTGCCAGTGATCCCATTTGGGTAAACAATGCTGACATTGTTTCTCTGGCTGTGACAGGCGGCACCCTGGAGGGCAGCGGTACTTCCTACACGGATACCCTGTTCTATTCCGATTCCGGAGACAATCTGACTGTTACTCCCGTCAGCGGTAAGACGATCAGCTATGTCATTACCGATTCTGAGGGCGAGGACGGCGCTGAGCAGGATGGCGGCAGCATCACCGTTAAAGCCACCGACAAGAAGGTCACCTTCTATGCCGTTGACGCGGACGACAACAAGAGCGCTCCCTATACTGTCACCATCAGCCAGCCTGCTGCAAGCTCTGACACTTCCGTCAAGACGGATTCCGCCAAGCTGGACGATGAGATCGAGGGTACCGTAAACAACAGCACCCAGACCATTACCTTTAGTGTGCCCTGGGGCTATGCCGGTGATTGCGATGCTACCTTTATGCTGAACAATCCCGTTGCAAAGGATACCCCCGTAACAGCGAGCGGCCTTACGATCGATGCTGAGACTCCTGATACTGTGCAGGTTTATTCTCAGCGCGGCAACTTCGTCTATTACACCGTTAAGGTTGAAGAGATGAAGGGCCTGTCCTCTCTGACCATCGGCGGCGTTTCCGCTGTTGAGGATACCGATGAGGATTCCGATACTTACGGCAAGTGGATCATCACCCTGCCTGAGGATTTTGACCTGGACGAGGATTATGCGATCCAGTGCCGTGTGGCTACTCTGAAGGTTAAGGCCATAGAGTTTAACGGAACTCCCGTTGCCACCACTGACAAGGTTAATCTGAAGACCATTGTTGAGGGAACCGGTGCTGCTACACTGAAGCTGACTTCTTCTGAAGATACCGACAAGACCTATAACCTGGTCATCAAGCAGAAGAAGAGCAACGATGCTTCCATTACCGGCTTTACGGCTACCACCACCACTGTAAACGGTGATACCGCTGCTTACACTGAGAAGGGCACCGTGACCGGCGACAAGCTGGCGGTTCTCCTGCCCTACAAGACCGATGTGACCACGGTTAAGGTCAAGTTCGAAATTGCCGAGGGCGCTACAGTTGCTGTAAATAATGCCCCCTTCACCAATGATGGCACCGGCACCATCGATCTGACCACTGCAAAGACCGTGGCGGTTACTGCCGAGGACGGCACCACTGTTAAGTATTATCAGATCAGCGCTACTACCGCTGACAATCCCTACGGCACTCCCTCCATCTCTGCCGCCAAGATGACTATTGGCGCTGGTGATGACGCTGTGGAGTACACTGGCGTAGTTTCCAACAAGACCATCACCTTTACGGTTCCCTATGCCACCACTGTTGCCAATGTGACCGGCGCTGCTTTCACTTGGGCTCAGTCCTTTGCGACCAAGGTTGAAGCCGTTGACTTTGGCACTGATCCCTTCGAGGATGCCAACAGCGTATCCGTTGAGTCTGACGGCGGCGACAAGGAAACCTACACTCTGGTCTTCAAGAGAGAGGCTGCAAAGACCGGCAAGACTGTTTCCGGTTACACTCTGTCCAAGGCTGCTGCCGGCGACAAGGTTGCAACTGACAATTCCTACAATGTGACCTTCTCCGGAAGCAAGGCTACTGTTACTCTGCCTTACTCTTTCCAGAATGACAAGACCAGGACTCTGACTTCTACCTTCACCGTTTCCGAGGGTGCGGCGCTGTACTTCAATGCAGACGCTACCAAGCTGAACAAGACTCCCGTGAAGAGCGGTTATGACGAAGAAGAGCCCTATGCGGCTAACAACACCATTGCAGTTTCTGCTTTGGAAGAAGCCACCATTGTGGTTGCCGATGAGACTGCCGTTCTGGCTATCGCTGAAGAAGCGGGCGATTTGGTAATCGAGGACATGAGCACCGACAGCACCTACAGAAGCCACATCACGGTTTATGAGGTTGAGGTAAAGTACGCTCCTGCCCAGACCGGCCATACGCTCACCTCTCTGACTGCTGATGACGGCGTTATTACCGGCAAGGTTTCCGGCAGCGCGGTTGAGATCACCGTTCCTTATTCCTATGCTGACGCTGAAGTTCCGTTCTTCGCTGAGTACGTTGCGGCTTCCATGGCTACTGTGAAGGCCGGCACCACGACTCTGCCTGCCGAGGCTGGCGAGATCGATCCCGATACTCCTGTTGCTGGCGAACTGAAGGTAGTTGGCACGGAGGATCCTGAGATTCAGGTTTATACCGGCGCTGCTTGGGCCTCCTTTGATCAGATCACTGTGGTCAACGAAGACGAGAGTGCGTCTAGCATTTACGATGTGACTGTTAAGGTTGCTCCTGCTGAGACCGGCGCTGATGTGCTGACCATGAAGGTAAATGGCGTCAACGCATCTGTGAACACCACCAACAGGACCGTTACAGCTACTCTGCCCTTTGGCACTGAGCTGAACGACGTTACCATTGAGTACACCGTTTCCAAACTGGCCGGCAACTCTCTGGAGGTTGAGGGCTACTATGATGACGACGATGTTCAGCACGTCGATCTGACCGAGGACATTGTCTTCCAGGTTGAAGCTGAAGACGGCAGGACTGTTAAGACTTGGACCCTGACTGCTACTGCCCGTACTCAGTTCTCCGATGTGAAGGCTGGCAGTTACTACTACGATTACGTTTATGAAGCTGCTGCTGCTGGAATTGTCAACGGTTATCCCGATGGCACCTTCAAGCCCAACGGCAACATTACCCGCAGAGACTTCGCTGTCATGCTGGTCGGTATGCTGGGTGTGGATGTTTCCAGCTACACTGCCGCTCCGTTCTCTGATGTTTCTTCCAGCGACTATGCCGTAAAGCAGATCGCTTACCTCGCTGAGAAAGGCATCGTTTTAGGTACCGGCGGCGGGAAGTATTCTCCCGGTGCGAACATCACCCGTCAGGAGGCTGCCCGCATGATCGCTCTTGCGAAGAATCTGCCCTTGACCAGCACCACTACCACCTTCAAGGATAACGCGAGGATTGCAAGCTGGGCAAAGACTGCTGTTGCTGCCACCCAGACCGCTGGGATCTTCAACGGCGACAACAAGGGTAATTTCAATCCCACCAGCAAGATCACTCGTGCTGATGCGGCGATCGTTATGGTTAACAGCTTGAATAAGTAAGGTTTCAACTCTACTTAATTTTAAGATATCCCATAAACAGAAAGGACGGAGTAATCCGTCCTTTCTGTTATGTCATGACTTAACCTCCCTTTGTGAGTCAAGACAAGCCGCCGCCCTTTGGCTCCCTTTGTGAATCAAGGGGAGCTGCCACCCAGCGGGTGGCTGAGGGGATATGAAGTAGAAAACGGTCACTTTTCCCCGCTTTCTCTCAGTCCTCCCAGCCCTTTGAAGACGCGGAAGCGCATATATGGATCATGAAAATTGGCGGTTTAACCCCTTGGTACACCCCTGTCTGGAAAACTCCAAAAGGAAAAGCCTTCCCACAAAAGGGAAGGATTTTTCTGGCAGAAAGAAAAGAAAAGCAGGTTTAATTGATTGCCGCAAGCGCCTTAAAGCGGTCCTTTAAAGACGGATAAAGCGAGACATAAAGCTGATAGAATTTCTCATATTCCGGTACATTTTCGGCAATGGGCTCCTGCGGTGGATTGGATTCTATCATCTGCTCACAGGCGGCTTGTACAGTGGGATACAGACCCGCGCCCACGCCTGCCAAAATAGCCACGCCCAGCGCCGGTCCCTCTTTCGAGCGTACCGTCTTTACAGGGCAGTTGTAAACGTCTGCCAGCATCTGCCGCCACAGAGGAGAAGTCCCCCCGCCGCCACAGGCTGCCATGTCTGATATATGAACGCCCATTTCCCGAAGGATTTCCAGACTGTCTCGCTGGGAATATGTCACGCCCTCCATCACAGCCCGCAGCATGTCCTGCCGAGTGTGCATGGCAGAAAGCCCGAAAAATACTCCACGGCAGTCCGGATCGGCATGGGGCGTGCGCTCCCCCATAAGATAGGGCAGGTAGATCAATTTGTTGCAGCCAATAGGGGACTTCGCCGCCTGTTGGTCCATTAAGCAATAGGGATCGACCCCCATGCCCCGCGCCGCTTCCTTTTCCGCGGAACAGAAATTGTCCCGGAACCATTTTAAAGAAAGCCCCGCGCCCTGGGTCACGCCCATCACATGCCAGGCCCCAGGCACGGCGCAGCAGAAGGTGTGAACCCGTCCCTTTGGATCCTGGGTGAAATGATCCGTGTGAGCGAAGACCACGCCAGAGGTGCCGATAGTAGTGAAAGCTCGGCCGTCCTGTATCACCCCGGTCCCTACAGCGGCCGCGGCGTTGTCTCCCGCCCCGCCCACAACCGGCGTCCCAGGCGCAAGCCCAGTAAGCTGACCGGCCTCTTTTGTAATGGCCCCGGTAATTTCAGGGGACTCGTATACCCTGCCGAGAAGACTTGGATCAATATCCAGCTTTTCCAGGACTTCTTCACTCCAGCAGCGGTTTTTCACGTCCAAAAGCTGCATGCCGGAAGCGTCTGAAACTTCCGTGGCGAAAACGCCAGTCAGCATATAGCGAACGTAGTCTTTTGGCAGCAGAATGTGGGCGCACTTTGCGTAGAGCTCCGGCTCGTGCCTGCGCACCCAAAGAATTTTGGAAGCGGTAAAGCCAGTCATAGCCGGGTTTGCGGTAATTTCCAGCAGCCGTTTTGCACCCAGCCGTTCCGTGATCTCCCGGCATTCCGCGGCGGTACGCTGATCGCACCAGATAATGGAGCGGCGCAGCACTCGGCCATCGTGATCCAACATAACAAGGCCGTGCATCTGCCCGGAAATGCCCACGCCTTTTACGTCAGAAGAATTCACTCCACTTTTTTGCAGCACGTTCCGAATGGTCTCAGCGGCGGCATTCCACCAGTCCAGAGGGTCCTGCTCTGCCCAGCCGTTTCTTTCCTGGTACAGCGGGTACTCCACGGTGGAACTGGCAATTACTGAGCCGCGCCGGTCAAACAGCACGGTTTTTGTGCCGCTGGTGCCAAGGTCCACGCCAATCAGATATTCCATAAATTCAGTCCTTTCGGGGATAATAGAGAACAGCGTTTTTACTATTGTCGCCGATTTGGAAGCGTCTGTCAAGGAAAGTTTATGAGGAGTGGATTTGTTTCTTGCAGAGTTGTAAAAAATGTGATATCCTTACCAATACAGGCCATTTATAAACGGAGGCGCGAAATGGAACGATATGATGCAGTGATCATTGGAGCAGGCGTGACCGGCTGCGCGGTAGCAAGAGAACTTTCCCGCAGAAAAGGCCGGTTCTTGGTGCTGGAAAAAGAACAGGACGTGTGCGAGGGCACGAGCAAGGCAAACTCGGCCATTGTACATGCTGGATTCGACGCGGCGCCGGGCACTTTAAAGGCGAAAATGAATGTGCGCGGCAACGCCATGATGGACAAGCTGTCTGAGGAGCTGGATATTCCTTTCCGCCGGCCAGGCGCGCTGGTAGTGTGCCTGAACGCGGAAGAAATGCCGCATTTGCAAGAGCTGTACGAGCGGGGCGTGAAAAACGGCGTGCCGGGTTTAAAGCTGCTCAGCGGAGAAGAGGCCCGAAAATTGGAGCCGAATCTGACGGAAGCTGTCTGCGGGGCCCTGCTGGCGGAAACCTCCGGGATCGTGTGTCCCTTTGAGATGACTCTTGGCATGGGGGAAAGCGCTGCGAAAAACGGAGTGGAGTTCCGCTTCAACACCGAGGTGCGCGCCCTGGAACGACGGGAAAACGGCTGGGCGATTCGTACCGACGGGGAAGAGGTAGAGACCCGGGCGGTCATCAACGCCGCCGGGGTTTATGCCGACGTGCTGCACAACCTAGCCTGCGAAAACAAGCTGAAGATCACCGCCCGAAGAGGAGAATATATGCTGCTGGATAAAGCCGCCGGCGGCCATGTGGCCAGGACCATTTTCCAGCTGCCCGGAAAATACGGAAAAGGCGTGCTGGTTTCCCCCACGGTACACGGAAATCTGCTGGTAGGCCCCACCGCAGCGGATACCGATGATCGGGGAGAGACGGCGACCACGAGCCAGGGACTTGCCGAGGTGGCGGAGAAATCGGCCCTGGCGGTAGACAGAGTGCCGCTGAGGCAGGTCATCACCTCCTTTGCCGGACTGCGTGCCCACGAGGAAGGGGACGACTTTGTGCTGGGAGAATCTGCCGAGGGCTTTTTCGACGCGGCTGGAATAGAATCTCCCGGCCTGACGAGCGCTCCCGCCATTGGAGAATACCTGGCGGGACTTGTCAGCGAAAAGCTGGGCCTTCCGGAAAAAGAGAACTTTGATCCCCTTCGCCGGGGCGTGCCGAAAATCGCCCAGCTGAGCGCGGAGGAAAGGGCGGAAAAGATCAAAGAAAATCCGGCCTACGGGGCCATCGTCTGCAGGTGCGAACAGGTGTCGGAAGGGGAAATCCTTGACGCGATCCATGGCATTTTGGGCGCGAAAACATTGGACGGCGTGAAGCGCCGCACAAGGGCCGGAATGGGCCGGTGTCAGAGCGGCTTCTGCTCGCCCAGAGTCATGGAACTGCTGTCGAGAGAGCTGCCTGCGGATCTGCGTGAAATTCGCAAAAACGGGAAAGCTTCCGCGATTGTCGTGGAAAAGATACGGTAAGGGGAGAGAGCATATGAAGCACGATGTTGTGATCATTGGCGGAGGCCCCGCGGGACTGGCCGCCGCTATCGCCGCTCGGGAAAACGGCGTTCAGGACGTATTGATCCTGGAGCGGGAGCAGGAACTGGGCGGAATTTTGAACCAGTGCATCCACAACGGGTTTGGCCTGCACACCTTTAAAGAGGAACTGACCGGCCCGGAGTATGCCGCCAGATATATGGAAAAAGCGGCGGAGATGAAGATCCCCGCGCTTCTGGAAACCACGGTGATCGATCTGGAACGGAAGGGATCGGCCATTCAGGTGACGTCCGTCAGCCGGAAGGACGGCCTGCTTCAGCTGGAAGCGAAAGCTGTAGTGCTGGCCATGGGCTGCCGGGAACGGCCCAGGGGGGCGTTGAATATCCCCGGCTACAGACCGGCGGGCATCTTTTCCGCCGGAACGGCCCAGCGCCTTGTGAACCGGGAGGGCTATCTGCCGGGCAAAGAAGTGGTCATTCTGGGAAGCGGTGATATCGGGCTCATCATGGCCCGCCGTATGACGCTGGAGGGTGCGAAGGTCAAGTGCGTGGCGGAGCTTCAGCCCTATTCCGGAGGCCTGAAGCGGAATATCGTACAGTGTTTGAATGACTATGGGATCCCTTTGAAGCTGAGCCACACGGTGGTAGATATCCGTGGCAAGGAACGGGTCACCGGTGTGACAATTGCCAAGGTGGACGACCACCTGAAGCCCATTCCGGGTACGGAAGAGGAGATCAGCTGCGATACCCTGCTGCTTTCCGTGGGCCTGATCCCCGAAAACGAGCTTTCCCGGGAGATCGGGGTGGAGCTTTCTCCCACCACCAACGGGCCGGTGGTCAACGAAAGCCTGGAAACCAGCATTCCCGGGGTGTTTGCCTGCGGAAATGTGCTTCATGTGCACGATCTGGTAGACTACGTTTCCGAAGAAGCGGAACAGGCGGGAAGAAACTGCGCCAGATATGTACAGCGGGAGGGCCTTTCCGCAGAGGGGACAGACATTCCCCTGAAAACTGCCGGAGCCGTGCGGTATACGGTGCCCTGTTCCCTGAATCCTGAAAGAATGGAGCCCCAGACTGTCGTCCGGTTCCGGGTAGGGAAAAATCTGAAAAACGCCCTGGTGCGGGTCACCGCCGGGGAAAAAGAGCTTTTCCGAAGAAAGCGGCCTGTCATGGCCCCCGGAGAAATGGAACAGGTCTTTATCAAGAAGGAATGGCTCACAGGCGGGGAAAAAGAGATCACCGTGTGGGCGGAAGAAGAGAAGGAGGCGCGGTAGTATGAAGGTCCAGGAGCTTACCTGTATCAACTGCCCTTTGGGCTGCGCTTTGAAGGTGGAAATAAATGAGGCGGGAGAAGTGGTATCCGTTTCCGGAAACACCTGCAAGCGGGGAGAAGATTACGGAAGGCGCGAAGTGACAGCGCCGGTGCGAACAGTCACCTCCACGGTTCGGGTGACAGGGGGAGCCGCTCCTGTTGTCCCGGTGCGCACAGGGGCCGATATCCCGAAAGAAAAAATTTTTGCCTGCATGGAGGAGATCCGGGCGGCCAAAGTAGACGCGCCGGTCAAAATCGGCGACAAGATCATTTCTGGCGTCGCGGGGACGGACGTCGACGTGATCGCCACAAAGGCGGTGGCGAGGGAGGACGGCTGAATGCTGGATACGAAGATCACCACGGTGCTGTTTGACCTGGACGGCACGCTTCTGCCCATGGAGCTGGACGAATTTACAAACGCCTATTTTGGTTTGCTGGCGAAAAAAGCGGCAGGGTATGGCTATTCGGACTCCAAGGCTTTCGTTTCCGCCGTCTGGGCAGGCACCAAGGCCATGATAAAAAACGACGGTTCCGTGAAAAACTGTGACCGGTTCTGGCAGACATTTTCCGGCCTGATGGGGGAAAAGGCTCTGGAACTGCGCCCGGTGTTCGATGAATTTTATGCTGATGAATTTCACAGGGCCAAAACGGCCACAGGAGAAAACCCGCTGGCAAAACCGGCGGTGAACGGCCTGAAAGCCAAGGGGTATGACGTCATTCTGGCCACGAACCCTTTGTTTCCCGCGTCAGGGATACGCACACGGCTTTCCTGGGTCGGTCTGTCTCCGGAGGACTTTCTGGAAGTTACCTGCTATGAGGACTATTCCCACTCCAAGCCGAACCCCGCCTATTTTCAGGAAATTCTGGAAAAAACCGGGAAAAAGCCGGAGGAATGCCTGATGGTGGGAAACGACACCTCCGAGGACCTGTCTGCGTTAGAGCTGGGAATGGACGTGTATCTTGTGACGGACTGCCTGATCGACAACGGAAAGCGGGACATTTCTGAGGTAAAAAAGGGAAGTTTTGAGGAGTTTGTGGAAGCTGCGGGACTGTGATGGAAACCGGGAGGAAAGAATGATGAGGGATATGGCGGAACAGGATATCTGGGACGTAAAAAAGAATCTTCTTAACTGCGCTGAGTCTCACCCAAAGGCGCAGGTAGTGGATTACATAAAGAGGCTGTATCAGGCGGAATTCGGCGGCGGCCATATGATAGAGGACGAGAACGCCTCTCTGGAGCGGCTCCGTCAGGAGATTTCCGGTTTGACGGAAAGACAACGCCAGCAGCCTTATTTTGATCCCTTTTGCAGTCCTTTCTGCCGGTTGAACCTTTCCGCCAGCAAAGAGGCGTCTCCGGAACTGATCAACCGCATTTTCGTAGTTTCTGCTCAGGAAGTGCCAAAAACGGCATGGTTCCGGTTTGAAGAAAAAATGAAGATCTTCTGGGATCTCTGCCGGGAGCAGAACGAGGTGTTTCCCTTTACAGTGGAAGAGGCCCGGGAATATCTGCAGGAATATCGGAAAAACGGATACGGCCCAGTGAGCCACAGCGAAATTTACCGGAAAACCTATGAACCGGCGTATCGGATCATTCGCAAGGAATATGCACGCTTTCTGCCGCTGTATGCGGCGATTGAAGAATGTCTGAAGGAAAAAGGTTCGGTGAATATAGCCATAGACGGAAACAGCGGAGCGGGTAAAACGGAAGCGGCACGTCTGCTGGCGAATCTGTTTGACTGCAACGTATTTCACGCTGACGATTACTTCCTCCCGCTGGAAAAACGTACGCCAGAGCGAATGGACGAGGTGGGCGGAAACATGGAGAGGGAGCGGTTCTGCCAGGAAATACACGAGAAGGTCCGGGAAGGGAAACCCTTTTCCTATCGCCCCTTCAACTGTACGGTCATGAAGCTTGGCGAACCGGTGGAGGTGCAGCCGAAGAAGATCAACGTGTTTGAGGGCTCATACAGCATGCACCCGGAACTTCGGGAATATTATGACATAGCGGTGTTTTTGTCGGTTTCCTCAACCGAGCAGGAGGCCCGCATTCTGGAACGCAACGGCAGCTTTATGCTTCGCCGGTTTCTGGATGAGTGGATCCCAAAGGAAAACGACTATTTTGAAAAGATGAAGGTCAGAGAAGCCTGCCAATTTGTGTTTTAAAACACAGATTTCGGGATATCCTGATAATAAATCAAACGACACAAAAAGAAGAAAGGAAGATCCGTATGGAGATCGTGACCCTGACAAGAGATAATTTCGACAAAGAGGTATTGGCATCGGCAGAACCGGTGCTG
Organism: uncultured Acutalibacter sp.; assembly: GCA_964642055.1. Classification (GTDB taxonomy): domain Bacteria; phylum Bacillota; class Clostridia; order Oscillospirales; family Acutalibacteraceae; genus Acutalibacter. Next base: position 23,339 of record CAZXLM010000034.1, read on the forward strand.
GTGGATTTTTGGGCCAGCTGGTGCGGTCCCTGCCGTATGTTTTCTCCCATTGTGGACGAATTTGCCCAGGAAAACGCAGGGAAAGTGAAGGTGGGAAAGGTAAACATCGATGAGGAACCGGAGCTCGCCTCCCGTTACGGAGTGATGAGCATTCCCACGGCGATCCTGTTTCAAAACGGCCAGGCGACCTCTACACTGGTAGGGGTGCAGCCCAAAGAAAAACTGGAAGAAATGCTGAGCTAAGGACGCGGTATGGAGCGGAATATCTTTGATACCATTGTGATCGGCGGCGGCCCAGGCGGCTATACGGCGGCCCTGTACGCGGCCCGGGCGGGCTTTTCCACGCTGGTGCTGGAGAAGCTGGCTCCCGGCGGACAGATGGGCACCACTGATGTGATAGAAAATTATCCCGGCTTTCCGGAGGGCGTAAATGGCTTTGACCTGGCTTTGGAGATGCAGAAGGGCGCGGAGCGCTTCGGCGTGCAGACCAGGCTCTCTGAGGTGCTCAGCGTGGAGCTGGCGGGCATTGTAAAGCAGGTGCGGACAAAGGACGGCGCTTATCAAGCCCGGACCGTGGTGCTGGCCACCGGCGCCTATCCCAGAGAGCTGGGACTTCCCAGAGAACGAGAGCTGCGGGGCCGGGGCGTGTCCTACTGCGCCACCTGCGATGGCATGTTTTACCGGGGAAAGACCGTGGCGGTAGTGGGCGGCGGTAATACCGCCGCTGCGGACGCGCTGTATTTATCCCGGCTTTGTGAAAAAGTGTATCTCATTCACCGGCGTGATAAGCTGCGGGCTTCCCGCAGTTACGGGGAGCAGCTTCAAAAGCTTGAAAACGTGGAATTTCTCTGGGACAGCCAGGTGGAAGAACTGTTGTATGGGGAAAAGATCACCGGCTTGCGGGTGCAAAACAAAAAAAGCGGTGTATCCAAGGAGCTTTCCTGTGACGGGGTGTTCGTGGCCGTAGGCCAGCTTCCCAATACGGAGCTGTTTCGGGATCAAGTGGAAACCGATTCCATGGGCTATGTTCTGGCGGACGAAACTACCCGCACCAATCTTCCCGGCGTGTACGCCGTGGGGGACCTGCGGGAAAAGCCCCTGCGCCAGGTGGTCACCGCCGCGGCGGACGGGGCTGTAGCCGCCCACTTTATGGAAGAATATCTGGAGCTTGCCTCGAAGCAGCGAGGCTGAGGCCAATGAAAACGTTCCTTCTGCTTTACGGCGGGAGGGCGTTTTTATGCGCTTAAGGTGGAAAAGTGAAGATATTTTACAAGAACTCAACGCTTTTTTGCGGTATGCTTCTCACAGGCGATGCTCCTGAACTTGAAACCGGGAGGAGGCGTGAAAGTTGACAGAAGAGACCCGAACGATATGCTATGATAAATGTGATATGCTCTTTATGCCCCGGCAAAACTCATATTTGCCGGGGCTTTCCCGTATATATGGGAAAGAAAGACGTTATGCCAAAAGGGAGGAGGGACACAGTGGCGTTTTCGGACCGGGAGATATTGGCCCGTATTCTGGAATGTGAGGCGGGGAACGAAGGGGACACCGGCATGAAGGCCGTGGCCTGCGTGGTGATGAACCGGGTACAGATCACCTACGGGGAATATGGCAGGCTGGATACGATCCGGCAGGTGGTGTATCAGCCCAGGCAGTTTACCTGCGCCATGGAAATGGTGGGTGGGCAGTATAACATGCAGAACATCTACAACATGCGGCCCACCGATGTGCAGTATAACATTGCCGACTGGGCCATTGCCGGAAACCGGCTGACAAACCTGGGCTTTGCCCTTTGGTATTTTAACCC